>DAIQOQ010000189.1:0-2673 GCA_036787795.1 Paludibacter sp.
TAATTCACAATTTATAATTCATAATTAAGATGGCAAACTATAAATTAGATATAACCAAAGAACATTGTCCGATGACTTTTGTGAAGACAAAGATTGAGTTGTCGAAGCTTAAAGCCGGCGATACATTGGAAGTGCTGCTAACCGAGGGTGAACCCTTGGAAAACGTGCCACGTAGTTCGGAAGAACAGGGATTTAAAGTGCTTTCGATAACCGAAGCCGAAGTAAAAGGAACGCATTTAATTGTAATTCAGAAATGATTCGAATTCCGGCATATATTATTGATGGGATTATTGAGCAAGCAATTAACGAGCTGCCAAATGAAGCCTGCGGATTACTGGTAGGAAGTGTTAGTGATGTGCTTAAACAGTATCCCCTGACTAATATCGATCGCAGTCCCGAGCATTTTTCATTCGATCCGGCCGAGCAGTTTCAGGTTTTCAGGGAGGCGCGTACCGATGGACGGGAAATTATAGCCAATTATCACAGTCACCCTGAAACTCCTTCGCGTCCTTCGGAAGAAGACATCCGGTTGGCTTATGATCCGAATATTCTTTATCTTATTGTGTCATTAGCTACAGAAACACCGATTCTGAAGGCATTTAATATACAGAACGGAGTTAGTACCGAAGTCGCTATTGAAGTCACCTGATTATATACACGTCAAATATCCGCAATATGAAACAATCAATACTAAATATTATCCAAAAGAACATTCCTCTTTTGACAAATGACAGTGCAGTAGAATACAAATTTATTCCATTGCACAATAAACCCCTACCATCGTTGAAGAAATTATCGCAGGTAGTGGATTTATTTCGGTCGATTATTTTCCCCGGATATTATGGCGACACAGTAACCGACAATGATACGCTGGCTTACCACATGGGGGTCAATCTTGAACGGTTGTATAACTTACTCCGGGATCAGGTTCAGAATGGTTTGTGTTTTAACGCTACCGAAGATCAGTGTATTGAGTCACAAAAGCTGGCTCCCGAAATAGCTAAATCATTAATCAATAAACTCCCCGAGTTAAAGCGTATTGTTTCCACAGATATTAAGGCAACTTACGATAGTGATCCGGCTGCCAAGAGTTATGGCGAGGTGATTTTTTGCTATCCGACGATTCGTGCCGTATTTAATTATCGTATAGCTCATGAGTTGTTGAAACTCGGAGTGCCTGTTATTCCGAGGGTGATTACCGAGCTGGCGCATTCCGAAACTGGTATAGACATTCACCCGGGTGCTAAGATAGGTGAGTATTTCAGCATCGATCATGGCACCGGGGTTGTAATCGGTGAAACTACAGTGATCGGAAATCACGTTAGGTTGTATCAGGGTGTGACTCTCGGGGCTAAACGTTTTACCCTGGGCGAAGACGGCAACCCGCTTAATGTACCCCGGCATCCTATTCTGGAAGATAATGTGGTGGTATATGCCAATGCTAATATTTTGGGACGCATAACTATCGGGCGCGATTCAATCATAGGTGGTAACGTGTGGCTTACCGCCAGCGTACCGGCTGGTTCACGTATTTTGCAACAAAAAGCCATTGTAAGTTCATTTTACGATGGGCTGGGAATTTGAAATAATTCACAATTGATAATGTATAATTCATAATTATTTTTACTAACGATAACAAGAAGTAAATAACGCCGAAGGCAAATAACAAATAATAACCCTAAAAATTATGGCTAAAAATGATTTACAACGCAGTATAACCACTGCTACAGCCAGACAACTGGCAACCACGACTAAGACGGCTCCTCAGATGGGGTCTATCACTCCACGTCTGCTTCTTAAGTTGCTCCCATGGACGCAAGTGGACTCGGGCACTTACCGTGTAAACCGCACAAAGGTGGAACTGAAAAGAGCCGAGCGCATAGAAGTGGAATTTCTGGAGGGCGTTCCGGCGTTTCGCATAGAGTCGTTTCGTCGTATTCCGTTGTTTTCGCATATAGACGAAGACATTGTAAATCGTTTGGCTAAGAAATTTCAAATAGAAACCGTGGAACTTGGTGGAAGCCTGATTAAAGAAGGAAAAGACCGCCAGAAGTTTTTTATTGTGGCCAAAGGACAGGCCGAAATTCTGAGTAAGGGTACACATGGCGAAAACCTGCGTATCGCTTTACTATCCGAAGGCGAATATTTTGGCGAGGCCGATATTATTTCCGATAAACCATCGTCGGTAACCGTGCGCACCATTACTCCGGGCGTATTCTTTACCCTGAATAGTGCCGAACTGGAAAGCATAATTAAAGAAGTGCCTAATTTCCGAGAGCAATTTCAGAAAGCTGTTGACGCCCATCTCCGCTTGAAAGCCACCGTGAATACGCATGGCGAAAAACATATCGATCTGGTGTCGGGTCACGAAGAAGATAACCTGATACCCGAAACTTATATTGATTATGAAGAAACGCCCCGCGAATATTCGCTCAACACCTTGCAAACTGTGGTGCGCGTTCATACCCGTGTGTCCGATTTATACAATAATCCGTATAATCAGTTAGAACAACAGATGCGCCTAAGCATCGAAAGTATCAAAGAACGTCAGGAATGGGAGTTGATCAATAACCGTCATTTCGGTTTATTATCCAGTGTCGAACCGGGTTACCGCATTAGTACCCGATATGGCGCACCCACCCCCGACGATTTGGATGAATTGCTTTCGCTTGT
>DAIQOQ010000189.1:2773-5900 GCA_036787795.1 Paludibacter sp.
GAACAGGGAATTGTAGGATTACATCAAACGGGCATTCCGGGCGAAATAGCTCCAAGTCTTTCGGCACGGTTGATGGGACTGGATAAATTTGGTGTGGCATCGTATCTGCTTACTAAATACTTCTCGCTGGCATCGCTTACCGATGACGCTATTGCGGTACTGGAAAACGTGGAAGTAGGTTATTATCACGATTATCAGAACCGGAAGTCGGAAAAATAATTTTAGTTACAAGTTACGAGTTACAAGAATAAGTTTACAGCCGTTGGAAGGTTGAAATATCTAAGGAATAATATAAATGTTTAGAATCTTATTCACTCGTTATCTTGTAACTCGTAACTTGTAACTCGTAACTAAAGAAATATGTCAATAGAAAATCAACAATCATTTGCTTCTTTTCCTGATGCCGGGAGCGTGAACGGCTATGCCGACAATGCCAATATTGGGGGCGAATGGGCCGATATAGGTCGCCTGAGACAAATTGCCGGGGGCTTTTGCCCCGACGAAATCCGTGAGGTTGTTTCGGAGGTTATTCCCGATGATATTAATCTTGAAAGCGTGTATGCCTCTTTTGCTCAATTGCAAAATCCATTGGGAATAAGTACCAGCGGACTGGTATTGCCCGACTTTCAGGGCGGACTGCCTTTTACCGATGGGCTGAGCAACTTGTTCTTTCCTGATTCGCCCGTAACCACAAGGCAAGATGACTTGTCGTCAGCTGCACGCAATCAGTTTGCCGATAATACCTATTCGGATTATTCGTTTCTCCGCGATCAGGAATTTAATTATAGTAACAGGGATGTGTTTGATGTGCAAACCATTCGCAAAGACTTTCCCATTCTGCATCAAAAGGTAAATGGAAAAGACCTGATTTGGTTCGATAATGCTGCTACGACACAAAAACCTGCGCATGTTATCAATACCCTGACCCGTTTTTATCAACAGGATAACTCGAACATTCACCGTGCTGCACATACCTTAGCGGCTCGTTCCACCGATGCATACGAAGGTGCCCGTGAGAAAGTGAAAGACTTTATTCATGCTTCGAGTCCCGATGAAATTATTTTTGTACGCGGAACGACGGAAGGAATAAATCTGGTGGCACAAACTTATGGCCGGAAGTATATTCAGGAAGGCGATGAAATCATCATTTCCACGCTCGATCATCATGCCAATATTGTGCCGTGGCAACAACTTGCCAAAGAGAAAAAGGCCAAACTGTTGGTTATTCCGATCAATGACAATGGTGAAATCATTCTCGAAGAGTATGAACGTCTTCTTTCCCCACGCACAAAGATTGTATCCATCGGACAGGTGAATAATACCTTCGGAACGATACTGCCAATCAAAACCATGATCGATCTGGCCAAGCGTTATGGTGCCCGGGTGTTGATTGATGGTGCACAATCTATTGCTCATACGCCGGTAGATGTACAGGAACTTGGTTGCGACTTCTTCGTTTTCTCGGGTCATAAGATTTATGCTCCCGATGGGATAGGAGTGGTTTACGGTAAGAAAGAGATACTCGATATTTTGCCACCCTGGCAAGGAGGAGGTAACATGATTCAGGATGTAACTTTCGAAGAAACGATTTTCAACGGACCTCCGGCCCGCTTCGAAGCCGGAACGCCTAATGTGGCTGATGCCGTGGGGCTGGGTGCGGCACTGGATTATGTAAGTCATGTAGGTTTAGTGAACATCTCAAAATATGAACACTATCTTACCGAGTATGCGCGTGAGCATTTGTCGAAGATTAACGGGTTAACTCTCATCGGTAATCCGCGCGAGCGGGTAAGTGTTGTTTCTTTCGTATTGAAAGATGTGCCTACGCCCGAAGTGGGACGATTGCTCGACAAAGATGCCGGAATAGCCCTGCGTGCCGGTCATCATTGCGCACAACCGGCCTTGCGCCGGCTGGGGGTGGAAGCCACTGTTCGTCCGTCATTCTCGTTTTATAATACTACCGACGAGATTGATAAACTGGTGGACGCCGTAAGACGAATTGTAGCTAACAGATAAATAAATAACTTATAAATAAACTCAACGACGGGGTGGCTTTGAGTCATCCCGTTAGTTTTTTTATCATGGCAGTCATAATAAGACAGATCGAATTGAATGATAATCCGGTATTAGCAAGTTTAATCAGGACGATTTTCCGCGAGTTCCATATCGACCGGCCCGGCACAGTGTATACCGATCCCACCACCGATAACTTGTTTCAGCTATTTCAGAAGGAGCAGTCGGCTTACTGGGTTGCCGAGGAAAACGGAACCGTATTGGGTGGTTGCGGGATTTATCCTACCGGCGGATTACCGGATGGATGTGCCGAATTGGTGAAATTTTATTTGTCAGGTGATTCCCGGGGAAAAGGTATCGGGGTACTATTGCTGCAAGTAAGCATAAATAAGGCTAAAGAGCTTGGTTATAAACAACTCTATCTGGAAAGTTTTCCCGAACTGGCTAAAGCCGTGGACATGTACAAAAAAGCCGGCTTTCGAAAAATAAAAAAGTCACTTGGAAACTCAGGGCATCATGCCTGTACCATTTGGATGATAAAAGATTTGTAATTTATTCAATCTTTTTTATCATTATATCAAACTAATAGATTAAATATTATGAGTGTAGAAATAATTGTCAGAACAAATTCCATGGCGTATGCCCGGGAGTTTAAACGTATTAATGAAGACTGGATTTCGTCCAACTTTTGGTTAGAAGATTCGGATATACAGGTTTTGAGTGATCCACAGACTTATATCTTAAACAAAGGGGGCAATGTGTTTATTGCTCTTTTAAATGGTGAACCGGTGGGTACTTGTGCTTTGCTGGCAAAGAATATTTCGACCTGTGAGTTAGCAAAGATGGCTGTCGATACCAAAGCCAGAGGTCGCGGAATTGGTTTTTTGCTTGGTTCTGCACTGATCGAAAAAGCTCTTCAGCGTGGTTTTACACGTATAGTTCTGGAGGGAAATACCAAGATGGCAGCATCTATTTCGTTGTATCGTAAGTTGGGATTTGAGGAAATTCCCCTTGCTGATCTTGATACAAAACAGGCACTTCACAAACGCTGTAATATCTTTATGGAACTGAGATTAAATCCGTTTATTCAGCCTGAATATTTTATTTGAATGTC
>DAIQOQ010000034.1:0-1343 GCA_036787795.1 Paludibacter sp.
GTTGTTGACCATTTCTGTCCCCAATGATCCCAAAATGCACAGATGGCTTCGGTAACCGGACGAGTATTATCAAGTGCGTGGACTTCTTTTACCAGTTGCTTTCTAATGGCAAAGCCTAAGGAATCTGCTCGCTCATTTATTTCATTACCGATGCTCCACAGGATAACCGATGGATGATTTCTGTCCCGATAAATCATTGACTTCAGGTCTTTCTTCCACCATTCCTTGAAATAAAGATGATAATCCTGAGGGTTTTTGGGTCTTTCCCACATATCAAAAGCTTCATCAAGTACAAGAACACCGTTTCGGTCGCAAGCATCAAGAAATTGCTGAGAAGGTGGATTGTGACTGGTACGAATAGCATTAAAACCATACGCTTTCATTAGTTGCACGCGCCGTTCCTCAGCACGATCAATGGTTGCCGAACCCAAAAAGCCATTATCATTATGCATGCAACCACCTCTTAGAAGTACTTTTTTACCATTTAATAGAAATCCGGTTTTTGCATCAAAATGAATAGTCCGAACGCCAAAAGTTGTGCAGACTTTATCAGAAACAATGCCATCAGTAATTACCTGAATTTCGGCGGTATAAAGGTTTGGGACTTCTACCGACCATAATTTAGGTTGAGGAATGGTAACAGACTGAGTAAAAAAATCTTTTTCAGACGAAATAGGCTTTGATGTTGTTTCTATTTTTTGAACTGCTTTTCCATCGGGATCGAGAATATTGATCAAAAGTTTTGAAACTGTATTTTTACCCGTTTTATTTTCAACTTCAGATGAAATATTCACAACTGCATTGTTATCAGAAATTTGTTCCGTGTTTATACAAACTCCATTTTGTGCAATACTTAACGCTTGTTTCTGAATAAGCCACACATGTCTGTATATTCCCGAACCACTATACCAACGTGAATTTTGACCTTCATTCTTCACTTTAACGGCAATCACATTGGGTTTCCCAGAAGAATTTAGATAGCTGGAAATGTCATAATCAAATGCCGTATAGCCATAAGGATGATTACCTAAAAACTTGCCATTAATCCAAACATCACAGTTCATATATACACCATCAAAACTAATGATAGTAGTATTATGGTTTCCTTTTGGATTTAAAGTAAATGTTTTGCGATACCACGCCACCCCGCCAACAGTATAACCTGTGGCTGTGGTTCCTTTACTATCTTTCGAAAACGGGCCTATAACCTTCCCTGCTTCCTGCCCGGAAAGTTTTTCAATACTCCAGTCATGGGGTAAATCAATACTCCGCCATGCTTTATCATTAAATGCAGGTTTCTCTCCATTCTTGACATCTCCTAAGAAAAATTTCCAATTACTATC
>DAIQOQ010000034.1:1443-17372 GCA_036787795.1 Paludibacter sp.
AGTTCTCACTAATCTAACATTATATACTTTACCGGCGGTATTTCCGGCAGCAGCCTGAAATTTCACACGAACAAATTCTTTTCCGCTCAGCATTGCGTCGGGAATCGCATATTCCACATTTTGGAATTTGTTTTGTTTCCATTTGCCGGAAATGTTTTCGGTTGTCAGTTTTTGATCGTCAATATAAATATCAAAAGTTCTGTTTCCATTCTCGGCACCCCAATATCGAACCAACAAGCTTAAACCTGTTTCTTTATTGGTTCCAAGTTTATAGCTAAAGAATCCACCATCACGAGCTTCGCGCCAAAACTCATTTCTATCGTTTCCGGTTGAAGAATATTGTCTTTCCATAGCATGATCAACCTCAGGTTGTTGTTCGCCGGGCGCAACAGCATCGGTGGTGCGTTTCTGAAGTTCCATTTTTTCTTTTTCAATGTTCGATATGGAATCCGTGTAAGATTTATAATCAGAATTGGTAAGAGCCATCCAGTACATCATATATCGTGAATCGTGAATTTTATAAAACGGTTCTAACGTTATCTGATCAATTGGATTAACCATTTTGACATTGAGCGTAAAATTCAACGGTTTGTCTTTAACCGGCACCAGCTTGTCGGCAATTTTCTGAATATTGTCATCAACTAAAATAGGAGCTTTGTCGATAGGTAGCTTTTGCCCACCCGGATATTGTCCAAAACGGCTGTCATTGGCAATCAACCCTCTTAAATCTTCTGTTCCTGTTTTGGCACCAAGCAAAATCGGTCCGTGCATAAACGCAATGTATTGAGACACGTTAGGCAGATATTCAATGGAGTTATGCATTGGAAGTTTGATTTCCACTACATCGCCTTTTTTCCAGGCTCTGTCAATGCAAACAAATGAAGAGGGATGAGCAGTGAAAGCAACATTCTTACCGTTCACTGAAATCTTTAAAGCACCTTCGCTCACCCAAGCCGGGTAGCGAACCATCAATTTAAATTTGGCACCGCCTTCGGTAACAGTAAATCTGGTTTGTTCTTCATAGGGCAATGTTGTTTCTTGTTTGAATTTAATCTTCTTATCTTTCCAGTTCAGTTCCGAAGCAATAAAGAGGTTTAAAAACAGTGAATCATTTGAATGCGTGTAGATAAATTGATTGTATTTACCATGATTTTCCATACCGGTACCAACGCAGCACCACATGGCTTCGTTAGGAGCCGAATAAATTCTGTAATGACGGGGGCGAGCCGAAGTAAAATACACATATCCTCCATGTTCGGGATGTTGACTTGAAAGGATATGGTTGTAAATCGTTCTTTCGTAGTAATCGGCATATTTAGCTGCCGGATGTACTCTAAATAAATCTTCGGTCAGTTTCAGCATGTTGTTAGAATTACATGTTTCTGGTCCATCCACGTCATTTACAAAATCAGTACACGATTCAGGATTTGGGAAGTGTTCTCTCCTACTGTTTCCACCAAAAGCCAACGAACGGTTTGTTGTAACCGTTTCCCAAAAGAAACTACCGGCTTTGGCAAATTTCTGATCGTGACTAAGTTCAGCGATTCTTTCAAATCCAACCACTTTCGGAATCTGTGTGTTGGCATGTTGGTTATCCAGATTGTCAATTTCCTGTGACATGGGATTCAGAAGCTTATTGTGTGAATAACGTTTGGCAGCCACTAGGTATTTTTGATCGCCTGTCATTTGGTAAGCATCGGCATAAACCTCATCCATTCCGCCATGTTCCATGTTAAGAATTGATTGCATTTGATCTTCAGTAAAAGTGGAAGTAAGGGTGATTCCCCAATCGCAAAATTTCAAGAATATTGTTTTTGCATTTTCATATCCACAATACAACCAGGCATCGCGAAGTCCGGCATACATTTTATGCAAGTTATAAAAAGGCGACCATGCCCCGTTGTATGCATTGAAATCTCCTTTTTTGAATGTGCCCCAAAGTTTCGCACTATTAGGAAATCCACCTGCATAACCAACACCCCAAGCTGCATTATTTACTGCATTGGCATCCTGACAAAGTTTGATTTCGGAAAGCATATATTCCATACGCTTTTTACATTCTGCATTGCCGGTTGATGCGTAATTCAAAGCTAATGCCGTCAGATAATGTCCGGCTATATGACCATCCAGACCATCCCAGTTTGGATAAGTCTTGGCCTTTTCGGGCAATCCGGCTTCTTTTCGGTAAGGTGCCAACATCCGATCAACATCGTACTTCAAAAGAACCTGAATGTTAAGATCGCGTGCATGCTTGAATGGACCATCGAGTAATGTGACATCGCTCAATGGAAACTCATTCGGGTAAAGCTTATTCTGCGCTTTGAGATTTAAACTTATGCAATAAATTGCACAAAGGAATAGAACTGATTTCTTCATGTTATTGATACTTTATTATTTGATATTATTTATAGTTATGATATTTTCTACTGCATTATGTAAGCCTTTGGAACTTACTGTGAGCTTAATATTACCTGCACTTTTAGTGCTTCTGATTACAACAAGTGCACGTCCGTGCCAAGTTTTCCGCGAAGTACCAACATAGGGGTCAACATCTTTCATATTTGCATTGTCCAAACCGGCAATTATACCCGGACCCTCAATTTTGAATTGTAACAGGTTGTCGGCATTGGGCTGTAGTTTTCCATCTTTATCAATGACTTCTACTGTTATAAAAGATAAATCCTGTCCATTAGCAGATATTTTTGTACGGTCGGCAATTAGTTTAATTTTAGCAGCATCACCCGAAGTTTGCAAAAGAGTTGTTTCCACTTCTTTATTATCCACTACTCCAACAGCTTTTAACTCACCTTTGGCATAAGACACATTAAATGTAGCTTTAAATTGCTCTTCTTCACTTGTTGCTTGTTCGCCAATTAGTTTTTGATTTAGATAAAGTCGAACCTTCGGATATTTGGAATAGACTTCAACCTGAATGCTCTTCCCTTCGTAACCGAGCCAGGTCCAGCTTTCCCAAGTTGGCCAAACAGACCACATAGTTTCTTTAATGTTACCAGAATCAGGATTTGGTTCCCGAACTGCCATATAGAGTTTTTCGGTATTATTATATAACATGTTTCGGTAATGTGAAATCGGTTTGCGCCATCCAGTCAAATCAATATCGCCGCAGTAGGCACCGTGCCAGGGGAAAAACTCCCCTTCCCAAGATTCGCCCGGTTTATCGCCCGGATAATACCAACGTCCAATGCTCGATTCTCCCAAATAATCGAGTGCCGTCCAAACAAAATCACCCAAAATATAATTGTGACTTTGCAGCATTTTCCAATTCGCAAAAGCATCGCGCGGATAGGATTCCGTTTGAACAATAACCCTCGAAGGTACTCTCTCATGATCCGACGGAGCGCGATGTAGCTGATAATTATACCCGCAAACATCATGTGCAGCCATTAGCGGATCGAATATGTCCCAATCTTTGTCCCATGCCGTCATAGCCGATGTTACAGGACGTGTCGGGTCATTTTTGTGGACACAATCCACAAGCATTTTGGCTATCGAGACCGCTTCAGGTTTCTTTCGTTCAATAACTTCATTGCCGATACTCCACATAATAATAGATGGATGGTTACGGTCACGCAACACCATAGCTTCTAAATCGCGTTGCCACCACGTATCAAAATACATGGCATAATCGTAATCCTTCTTCTTTTCCCTCCAGCAATCAAACGATTCATCGATCACCATCATTCCCAGACGGTCGCAAGCTTCTAAAAAGGCTTCGGATGGTGGATTGTGCGAAGTTCTGATTGCATTAAAGCCGGCGGACTTAAGGAGCTGAACCCGGCGTTCTTCGGCACGGTTATAAGCAGCAGCTCCTAAACAACCATTATCGTGATGCACACAACCTCCATTTAGCTTTATCGTTTTTCCGTTTAGCTGAAAGCCGTTTTCGGTTGTGTATTTTAAGGAACGAATACCAAAGGTTGTTTGAATATTGTCTATGATTTTTTCGTATTTAATAATCTGCACCTGCGCCCGATACAGATGCGGCGTTTCTGGAGTCCAGAACAACGGTTTGTCAACCCGTACGGTTTGTTCAATTTCCTTTTCGGAGTTGGCCGGAATATCCAGTTTCTGTTCACTACTCCCTGATTTATTGCCGGTTGCATTCAGAAGATGCGTTTTGAGTACTACGCTTTGAAGTGAATTTGACTCATTCTTTATCAACGTTTTAATCTTCACGGTAGCTTTTTCGGGTGATACCTCGGGAGTGGTGATCGTTACCCCCCACTGAGCTACATGCATTGGACTGGTAACTACCAGCCAAACATGGCGATAGATTCCTGAACCGCTGTACCACCGACTGTTTCGTTGCTTCGAGTTATCAACCCGAACTGAAATTACATTTTTGGCCTGAAGTTTTAAAAAAGGTGTCAAATCATAACTAAAAGAAGTATAACCATACGGATGAACGCCAAGCGATTTGCCATTAATAAATACTTCCGAATTCATGTAAACTCCCTCGAAATAGATGGAAACCTGTTTCGCCTTCCACGATGCCGGAACGGTAAATGATTTCCGATACCAACCAATGCCCGAAGGAAAATAACCGCCATCGGTTCCCATCGGATTATCTTTATCTGGTGTTCCTTCAATGCTCCAATCGTGCGGTAAATCGAGGTTTCGCCAATTTTTATCGGCAAAATTGACAGTGCTGGCGGCTAGAGTATCTCCCAAATAAAATTTCCAGTCGTAATCGAAAAGTTGTTTGCCTTGTCTACTTTCCTGCGCCTTAAGGTTTACAGTATAAACTACTAAAAGTACAGTCGTTATTGCCAAAAGTTTCAAATATTGCAACATGATATTTAATTTAATTATCTATTTATCTCTTTCATACTATTATCGCACACTCAGAGCATCTACTGCTACCGGCCCGGAACCTAGATTAATAATGCTAATCGTATGTTTGCCTGAAGTCAGACCTGATATATCACAGACGACTTGTTGTGCCTGACGTGTTCCAATGATAGACAAATCCACTGTAGTACGGGTTTTGCCATCAATCTGAACTTTGATTCTTCCAGCTCCCGCTTCTTTTGGGGCAATGACTGAGAAATTGTTACCCGTGAACAAGCAAGTCCAAATATCTCCGGGTGTGTCGCTGGTAATTAAATCGTTATTGAAATCTCCTGTGCCCAGATTGCATCGACGTAACCATCCGGGGGCTTTTGCTCCGGGATCATCATCATTGATCCAGCCTTTGTCGTGTGTAATACGCAGAACACGACATTTCGAAGCCAACGACTTATCGGTAATTTCAGGCAGTATTTGCGGCAATCTGTCAGGTGTTACAGTCAGTCCTTTGTTATCCTGAACAAACTTCATTGGAATATCAGAACCGAGCAATTCAACTTTGGACACTTTGCCTAAGGTTGTACCACCAATGTGAAGCGCAGAAAGAGTAACAGGGTTGCCGTCCCACTCCAGAAGCGTAGCGTAAACATTGCCTTGTTTACGGGTATATAAAACGTTATTATCGCCAAAAACTTCAAACGGGCGAGACCCGTACACAGCTTCCCCATTAATTTTCAGCCAGGCGCCAATGTCTTTACAAATTCGAATCACTTCAGGATCAAGGTCGCCTCGTCCGTGCTGGGTGATATTGAGCAACATGGTACCGTTACGCGAAACATTTTGCATCAATAACTCAATTAACTCTTTCGCATTTTTATATTTCTGCCCGATCAAGTAATGCCATTCAGCAATGCTTGTTTCTGTCTGGAAAGGATAGGCCGTAATCTGCGGCTCAATGTCAGCCTCAGTACTCTTAACAAGAGATCGATCAACAAGAGGAAGCAGTTGAGGACTGTTCTGGAAGCTATTATATCGTCCGCCAACAGCTTTGAGGTTAATCACCACATCCATTTTCCCATGATTCCATTGCAGAGATTTATTGTAGTAATTTGCAATCAGTGACGGAGCAAGAAAGCCCAATCCCATGTTCACACCCAAATCAATCTGCGAGTCTCCAGCATGATCGTCGAAGTAAATCATATCAGGATGATACTTGGTGATGGCATCATCCACCCGCCACATAAATTGGTTGGCAAAAGGTGAATGCAAAGGGTCTTTTTTGTCGTGTTTCGGTCCGTATAAATCCACCGGATCCATTCCGTCCCACCATTTCCCTTTTCCATCCAGAATGGTTTGAAGTGCATCGTAAGGCACACCTTGTTTCGGTCCAGTCTTATCACTTGTGTAGCGCACTGTCATAAACTGCCCCCATGTACGCCCAGGAGTGTTATGAAAACCAATGCCAAAGCGTAAGCCATGCTGGCGCGCAACCTTTTCCCAAATTCCAACAATATCTTGTTTAGGACCAACATTAACCGAATTCCAAGGTTGATAAGTTGAATTCCAACAATCGAAGTTGTCATGATGAACTCCCATCGCCATAAAATAACGGGCACCCATTTCAACATATAAATCCATCAATTCTTCCGGTTTCCATTTGTCAATAACCCAGTTATGGCAAATGTCCTTGTATCCATATTCAGAGGGATGACCAAAGTTTTTGAGGTTGTATTCATATTGTTTATCGCCCTGCATATACATGCCGCGCGAATACCAGTCACCCTGTTCAGGCATAGACTGCGGATCCCAATGCGCCCACGCTCCAAACTTAACCTCACGCCACCAATCCGGTACAGTATAAATCCGGCTCAATCCCTTCCAATCGGCAGGATAAGAGTCAGCAACAATGGGCAAAGACGGCAGATTCCAACTATCGGGCGGTAATCCCAAATCGCCTTTTCCAACAATGATTTTATCAATATTTATCGCAACATCATTATTGTCCAAACTGATAGTCAACGAACCATGATTTGGAATCGCAATGTCAATAATTGAATAGAGAAATGATCCGGTGAGAGCTCCCGATGAATGAATATTAACCTTATGCGCCGGTTGATTGTTTACAGCAATACTGATAGTACCAACTGATACCGAAGCATAGCGAATAGCTAGTTTACTGGATGTTGGCATATCGGAGAATTTGATGCCTTCGTCCGACTTAGTCAAACAAACAACATACCCTCCGGAAGCCTTACTATCTAGCATCTTTAACGTGCTTCCGATAAGTTTTGCAGCTTCTATCTCAAAGGTATGCTTTAGAGGCTTGGCTTCAGCTAAAAAGCTAGAGCCAAGCACAATTAAAACACAAATCAAAAATTTCCTCATCTGGAATCCCATGACAATATCTACAATTTAACTACAACTTTTTTACCACCATAAGTCACCACCTTATCAATATTTTTACCATCTGCTACGACTACAATATTAAATTTACGTGTTGTAAGCATTCCCGGGAATGAGCCTTTACGATCATTAATAGTTAATGATTTCTTTGTATCATTCCAAGTAAAGCTTATCATAGAATATACACCCTTTTCGTAATTGTAATTGTCGTTTTCGTCTTCGTACAACGTGAATTCACCATTAGCTCCGGGGTAAACACGAATTTCAAGGTTATCCCATTTTTTTTCGGTAGCATACTGCACTTGAGGTCCGAATGGTATAATACTTCCCGACTTAATGTATAGAGGAATTTCATCAATTGTTGTAGCTTTTACGATTTCCTGACCACCTTTGATTTTCTCGTTTGTCCAGAAGTCATACCAAACAGTTCCTTCAGGTAAATACACTTTTGTTGATTTAGCCTGAGCGAAAGTCACAGGTTGAACCTTAGTTTCATTGCCAGCATCTTTCTTATCCCAACCGGTTTGTTCGTTCGATTTTACAATAGCTTCAGGGGTATATTGTGCATTAACAACAGGAGCTACCAATATTGATTTACCAAACATATATTCGTTGTTCATATCTACAACCTTCTTATCATTAAAGTCCATCACCAAAGCGCGCATAATAGTGGATTGACTATTTGTAACCGACCAAGCGGTAGAATAAATGTATGGCAACAGTGAATAACGTAAATTAATTGTCTTTGCTATTGCATCGTAGATTGTCTCGCCCTTTTTTCCAAAATTATAAATTTCTCTCGGAATATCAGTACCATGCGAACGCATCATAGGAGTAAATGCCCCGAATTGAAGCCAACGAACATACAATTCCTGAAATGACGGATTTTTAGCTCCTTCACTCCAACCTCTGTTATAAGCATTTGCAAAGAAACCACCAATATCAGTATTCCAATAAGGAATAGCACTCATCGAAAAGTTAAGGCCTGCAGGTATTTGATTGCGTAAGGATTGCCAGGAAGAATTCACATCGCCCGACCATGTATTGGCTCCGTAGCGTTGTTGTCCTGCAAATGCCGAACGAGTTAGGATAAATACACGCTTATCGGAACTCACAGCACGTTGGTGCTCCCCAACTCCTCCTACCGTCATCAAAGGGAAAGCATTACGTACTTTCCGGAATGAGCCAAGGTAAGTTTTAATATCAAAATCGGAAGGTTTGAAATCCAGATGATCAGGTTCCGAAGAATCCATCCACCATCCGTCAATTCCAACCGAGAAAAGTCCTTTCTGGAGGTATCTCCAGTAAATATCGCGGGCTTCAGGATTATATGGGTCATAAGGTTCTACACCTGATGGATATTCGCGGTTAGGCGGCCATGTTTCCAATCCCGATTGTGGCCATGTGCCGAAGTTCAGAAGCATACCCTTCGGTTTCATTTCGCGGTATTGCTTTGTTTGTGGGCCAAAAGAAGACCAAATGGAAATGATCACGTGTGCATTCATGTTGTGAATATCATCCACCATTTTCTTAGGATTAGAAAATTCGGAGTTAAGAAATTCCATAGCATTCCATAGGTAATTATTACCCCAGTATTGCCAATCCTGAATGATACCATCAAGTGGTACACCTAGCTCACGATATTTACTAACTACACCAACCAATTCATTTTGACTTTTGTAGCGCTCTTTACTTTGCCAATAACCAAAAGTCCATAATGGAAACATTGGAGCTTGTCCGGTAAGTTCACGCATACAGGCAATTGAACCATCGATATTTCCTCCAAGCATAAAGTAGTAATCAATGCAATCGCCGACATCCGATTTAAGTGATGTATTTTCGGGATTATCTTCAAATACAGTTGGGGAATAATTATCCCAAAATAACCCATAGCCCTTTGTTGAGACAAGAAAAGGTACATAGTCATCGGTGTTACCTTGCACCATGTTGATTTTTGTGTTACGCAGAGACAATTTGCCACGTTGTTGTTGACCTAAACCATAAATAGCCTCGTCTTTGTCAAGTGTAAACGACTGATTAATTGTGTAGGTTTTGGATCCTGCATCATCAAAATCGGTAAACGTTGCACCCAACTCTTTCTCGCTTAAAAGTGGTGCTCCAGCAAGAGTAGAAAAAGATATTTTACCTGATTTTACATCAACATCAACTTTCATTTTTCCGCTTTTCAACGAAACCACATCACCTTGTTGATTGACAGTAAACTTTGTGGCTTGAGGTTTCTTTATTACTGATAAGCTTTCCTTGGTAAAGGCTTTTCCAACTGGCGATTTCAACACCCTTACAGTGGAAGGCCCATAGAACTGAATCTCAATATCCATTGAGTTGATTTTGGTTTTGACACCCAAATCTGTTTTTTGATACGATTGTGCCTGACTACCAATAGCAAAAACTATTAGTAAGGAAAGCATTAAATTGATTTTCTTCATAAAATTGATTGTTAGTATATTTATTTAAATATTTATATATTTTATTTACAGCAACTTATAAACTCCAATCAGTACATAAGGCTCCTCACTCGGTTTCAACTCGGGCATTTTTAATGTTCCTATAAAGATTGCATGGTTGAGATAATCATAAGGGCTATTTTTGGGTGCTTCTAAATCAAGAACAGATTTACAATAAAAAGCATTTATTTTTACATCGGTATGAATCAAGGCATTATTAGTAATCTGAATAACATATCCATCATTGGTTTTCAACAGGTAATGGGCATTCAGTTCCGTATCTCCATCGGGACGAACTAATTGACAGTCTTCTCCACCAGATAAAACTTCGCCTTTTATTTTGGAACCGACAAATGCTCCTCCGGTAATTGGAATAACTCTTCTAACACCACGTTTGCTTTCGCCAACGCTTATCATATTGGCAATTTTCACCTTCGCTTCCCACATAAATTCAGTCTTGAAATCTTTATAAATGCCTCCATTATCTCCAACGTTAATATTCTGAGCACTCAATTTTTGTGAATATAAAAATGACACTGTCAATATATTGAATATCAAAACTATTTTAGAAATTGATTTTTCTACTTTTGTATATGTGTTTCTGGTTAATTGCATCTTGAGTATTTTCTTATTGTGTTATATATCCTCTTTTTATCAGTTTTAGCACACTAACGTAAAGGGCTAATCTGATATAGCCCAGCACCATGTTGCGATAATTCTCGACTGAAACTTCCATTAAAAATACCCAAATCTTTATGACTCCACAAATCGCGTACTTTGACTTTGCCTTTTATACCTATTGATTGGAAACTTACTTTTACATTAGCGGTTTCTGGAAGTTCCATTCCGCCTTTACTAACTAGTACACCAAAAACCACTGAACCTTTATCCTGAGTAACTACTCCAGTTGCTGTAAAGGTGTCATAACCTCCCGGCAATTCGTAAATTATAATAGATTCGGCATGGGTACCAATACCCTCTGCAGGTTTATCGTTTATAATAATTGGTTTATTATCGCATGTGCGGTTCACATGAGCTTCGCCCCAGCCCGCGCTAGCACTGATCCATTTCAAATCGGTAAGTTTTAAATCACCTTTTGGTCCATGAAGCACTGGATCTACCCAAACTACATGATCCCAATCAAAGCCATTGCCACCATCTTTCACGAATAATACAAGCTTCTTTCCTTCTTTCACCGACACCTCAACCTTTTGAGAACTACCCTTACCAGCAATTAGTGGGCTTGCATAATCAGCATTGTTGAAATCAATATTGTCTCCTTTGCTTTGCGCATTAAAAAATGCTACGTATTTATCTTTACTATTAGGTGCATCAGCAGTCCATACAATCAGGTTTTTATCGCGTGATACTTGACGGTTGTTTGTACTCTGCTGATTCACTTTCAACATCTCGGGATTGGTGAGCATTTCTTTGGTGAAATCATCAAGTTTGGTCATATCTCCTCCGAAAATAAGTGGCGAACGGCCAATTGCCCACATACTCATAAGCGTGTATTGTTCATCTTTAGTAAAATTAGTAGGACGTTTGAAGTCTACAATTCCAATCGGAAGCATATCGGCATCTGGAAAATGACCAGGTCCGCGGTAAGGAGTCCAGGCATCCAAACGTTCGAACATGGCTAGCAACAATCCCCACCTGTCCCAAAAATCGTCAGTAATACGCCACATATTGGCGTGGTTCATCACGTGTTCGGCAGCAGTAACCGGTGTAGCACCAGGTGATAAGCTTAAAATAATGGGACGACCAGTTTTGTCAATTGCATTGCGAAGCGCTTCAATCTCTGCTTTTTGAACATTGTCGTAAGGGCGCGAAATATCGTCACACTTTATGAAATCTACTCCCCAATCGGCATACATTTGAACAATTGAATTATAGTAAGCCTGGCCTTCGGGTTTGGTAGCATCAACGCCGTACATATCGGGATTCCATGCGCATCGGGAGTTGGTTAATGCAATATCCTGAGACTTTACAGCTGTACCAAGAACAGGCGTATTTTTTTCAACAGCCTGACGCGGAATTCCACGCATGATATGTATTCCAAATTTCAATCCTTTTGAATGCACATAATCGGCAAGTGGTTTAAACCCTTTGCCATCGGCTGCAGAAGGAAACTTTTTCAAACCGGGAGTTAAACGACCATATTCGTCCATCGTGAGTACAGCTTTTGGATCGTAAGCATGTCCCTTTGCTTCGGGTTCGTACCATTGAATATCCACCGTAAGATATTTATATCCACTTGGTAAAAGATACTTTGCCATTGCATCCGCCTGTTCCTTGATCTGTTGTTCAGTTATAGTTGTTCCAAAGCAATCCCAGCTATTCCAACCTAGTAATGGAGTCGTTGCCCATACGTGATAATTTTTTTTTGTTTGTGCGAGAGCAGCTGAAACACTGATCATGCAGCATATAAAAAGTAGTATTAGTTCTTTTCCTGATTTCATTTTTTATTCTATCTGTCTTTATATAAAGTTTCGATTTTATTAATTATTCCGATTTTTCTTCCCTAATTCATTTTAATAATCGTATCCATCTTCGGCATGAATGTTTAATTCATACAAGGGTTAAAATAAAGAAGGTTATATTGTTTTTTACGTTCAATTATTTTTTTTAATCTATTCAATTCTTTCCTTATAAAACTACTATTTTGCATTCCAAATACCATGTTTCCCTTTTTTTGTCTAATGAAACTAACATAAACGTATAAAATTATCAAAGATAGTGATAATCTAACATTAGAATTTAGCGGGGCCTTAAAATAAACATTTATTTATAAATTAAAATAATTCTCATTAAATCCAAGATATGAGGCTTGAACCATGCTGTGCTTAAAATAATCTTTTGTACGATTCTTCACAAAAAAAACTTTCCTATAATCAGCCGGAACATCTGCCATAAAATACCATGGCGAAACGCCAATTTGTTTTGGAACATCATATTACAAACTCTTTTTGAGATCGTGCTTTATCATTAAAGAATGGATGGTTCTATGTTGGTCTCCTTACCAATATTAGCTTTCAAATCTTTTAATGTCCGAATAACTTAATAGTGTTTTTTCATGTTTGTATTAATAGTGGAAACATAGTTTTAAAGATTCATTTTTGCGTTATGCTGAATCGAAGGTGCTCCGAAATAACTTGGGTGATTATTATCTGGATTTACAACAATTTTTTCAACTACTACTTCAGGGTCAATCATAATTATTTCCAGGGTATGGATACCAGATTCTTTTACATCCATTTCAAAGTCCAGCCAACGCATATTGTCAAAAATCTCATTTCTGCGAAATTGACCGGCACCAATCAAGGCTATATTTCTGTTGAGTGGTGGATAAGGCTTTAAAACCGTCGATCTGGCTAAAACTTCAGGTGTATATTCCTTGAATTCATCATAAAATCCTTTTCGCGCGTCCAGTACTATAGGTTCCTGACCATCCAATGCAACAGCAATCCTTAACCCACGTTGTGGGTAAACATCCTGAGTTGGGATAATGCCTATGCAAAAAATAGCTTTTCCTGTGTTTGGGAGGAATATTTTATATTCAAGTTTCGGACCCTCAGCTGCAGTAGTACTTGGAGCAGTTACCGGATAAATGCCCATACATGCTTTACCCTTTCCTAGATCAGGCAAAATGATCCATTTAGCATCTTTGCCGGGAGTGGTAGCATTGAATTCATCAGCAGGAATAGTGAATTCACCTGTAAAGTTACCGAAATAAGGTTCTTTCACTATAGGCAAACTGTCCTTTATAGCGTTAACAGATACAGATACAAGTTCGTTGCCTTTTTTAATTTCAACAAAGCCATCTGATTTTCCTTCGGGCAATGTTTTCCAGTCAACATCCACCATAAGTCGGACATCTTTTTCAACCTTACCTTTGTTCATATTTAATTTAATCCATGGCTTATTTGCTTTTACTTCAAACTCAAAGGAACCTGTACCACGGTTGAATATATCGATATAATAAGATTGTTTTTTAAGTATATCAAAAACCGGAAGCTGAGGTTTTACTTGATCTCCTGGCCATGCAGATTCTGAACCTTCGATGGCGACACCCATGGTCGGTTTGGCAAGTGGTGTTACAACATCCACTTCGGGTAGCTTACTTTCTCTAGGCATTTGCCAGTTGGTATATCCGATATGAATATCTGACATCATATTTTTCCACTTACCATTGGACATTGCATCGTTGTAATAATCACTCAATTTTTTATCCTGATCGAAAAGATCTCTTGCACGCTGAGCATAATCGTTCGCGCTTACTCTTCCTTGTTTGGCATACAATTGGTTTTTACCTACCGAAAGATAGATTTCGGCAATGCCTGCAGAAGCTTTGGTTGGATAAAGCACCAGCTGATAGTAAGCATCTTTTGCTTCTGGTGCAATTTTAGTTTCCAACGCTTCAACTTTTGCCACCACGTTGTGCCAAAGGTTGAGCATTCGGTCGGCTTCATTATAATTGACAAAGCTGAAGATGCGCGGCGTTTGGACTTCGGCCTTTCTCAAAAGGTTGTATTTTGAATACTTAGAAACAATGTCAGCAACTTCTTCGGCATGTTCATTTCCAAAAATACTTTCAGCCCAATTAACAGTATATTTCCAAGCTTTATCTGCCGGATAAGTATCTGGATTCCATGCATAGTGCATAATGAAGTCAATAGGCAATTCTTTTGGTTTGAGGTCGCCAACATTAATTATCCAGATACGGTCGAGTCCGCTTTGATAAGCAAGATTTAATTGTTCCCGAAGTTTCGGAACTGTAGTCGTGTTGACCCATCGGTCATTGTTTGGTCCTCCGTTCATATCTATGTGGTAATATAGTCCGCATCCACCTTTCCGGTTCTTTTCCTTTAGCGGTGCAATGCGTCTAATATAACCCCAATTGTTGTCGCAAAACAACAGCGTAATATCATCGGGCACATTAAAACCTGCATCGTAATACCGTTGAACTTCTGTGAAAATTGCCCATAACTGTGGATGATTTGCGGCATCATCGTTGTACACCTTTTGAATGATATCTCGTTGACTTTTTATCACATTCCGCAAAGTTTTGATGTTTTCAAGGTCATTTCCTTTTCCCATAGCCACATCTCCATCACCACGCATACTCATCGTAATCAAGTTGTCGTAATTTTTGTTGCGGTTGAGACCGTCGAACCAGAATTTTTCAAGGTTCGCACTATTTGTAGTAAAATCCCAGGCTCCGATTTCTTGTTTGCGTTTGGTATATTCCTTTTGCGCCCGCATCATCGGTTCATGGTGGGAAGTACCCATCACAATACCGTATTCGTCTGCCAAAACAGGGCTAATTGGATCATCTTCGTTAAATGCATTGCCCCACATTGCAGGCCACAGGTAATTGGCTTTTAAACGCAAAAGTAATTCAAACATGTGTACATACATTTTGGAATTAACACCTCCAAACTTAGTATTGCACCAACCAGTAAATGAAGGCGATTCATCGTTGATGAAAATACCACGATATTTTACTTTTGGAGAATCCTGAACATATCGACCTGCTTTCACAAAAATGCTATTGCTTTTTTTTATAGGTACATCCGCCCACCAATACCAGGGTGAAACACCAATTTGCTCTGAAACATCGTAAATGCCGAATATCGTACCTCGTTTGTCACCTCCAGCTATAACAAGAGCTTTATCAATGCCAGGTAATGGATTATTAACAACCTGAATCAGAAAACTCTCCCACTTGCCACGAATTTCCGTTACATCAAGCTTGCCACTTTTTACCAGTTGATCTATAACAGGACTTTTTCCTAATGTTCCCACAATTACAAGCTCTTTTTGAGATGGCACTTTATCATAAAGAATAGATGGTTCTATGTTAGTAACCTTGCCAATATCGGCTTTAAAATCTTTTAATGCCCGAATAACTCCTGTATAATCTTTTGAACTTATGAACAATGTGGTTGATTTTCCAGCAGCAGATAACGTAAAGTTGTCCGTTCCTTTAGAAGTTGAAATATAACTTTCACCCTCGATAGCCCATAAAGATGAAGGTAAAAGTAAAGTTATTAGAAAAAAATAATATTGTCTTTTCATGTTTGTATTGATTGTGAAAACGTAGTCTAACAGCTTAATAGATTCATTTTATATTAAGCTAGATATGAGACAAAGAAATAAAGCATAAAGATTATTTTGTCCGCAACAATATACGTTTCAGCTATACCAGCAGAAGCATTTACAGGACAAAACATCAATTAATAATTGCGT
>DAIQOQ010000190.1:0-5833 GCA_036787795.1 Paludibacter sp.
TCGGTTGCCAATATGAGTGATATGCTTTTTGTTGGAAAACTGGATGAAACGGAAGTGGGTAAGATTAAAGTAGGTATGCCTATGGACATCACAGTAGGAGCTATGCAGGATCAGAAGCTTACAGCTAAACTGGAGTATGTTTCACCCAAAGGAAAAGAAGAAAACGGGGCGATTATGTTCGAAATGAAAGCGGCGGTGAAAGTGCCTAAAGGAGTTTTTATTCGTGCCGGTTATAGTGCTAATGCCGAAATCGTTTTTTCTAAATCGGAATCTGTTATTACCATTCCTGAAAGTTGCATTGAGTTTGGTGGAGATACGGCTTTTGTATACGTGTTGAAGACTAAAGAACCTCAGACTTTCACGAAAAAGCGGATTCAGATTGGTTTGTCGGATGGTGTCAGGATAGAAGTCAAGAGTGGTTTGACACTTAAAGATAAGATTCGTGGAACTGAAATTCTGGAAAAGAAAGAAGAAAAGAAACCGGATGATAAGAAGTAATCGACTGATATGCTAATTAAGTAATCAACTTTATCTACAAGAATGAAAACAAAAATATATATGATAATGGGGGCATTGTTGGTATCTTTGCTGGCAAGCGCTCAAAAGCCCTGGACACTTCAACAATGTGTTGATACAGCATTGGCAAACAACCGGAATGTAAAACAACAAGCATTAACAAAAAAAACAAAGGAGATTGCCTATGATCAGGCACGTAAGGATTTGTTGCCGAATTTGACAGGTTCAGCAAGCCAAAACTGGAATTTTGGGCGTTCGTTGACAGTCAATAATACTTATCAGAGTACAAATTCTGTCCAAGCATCATTTGGACTGTCAACTGGTGTGACTTTGTTCGATGGGCTTAAAATGAAGTATAATATTAATGCTGCTAAAGCTGATATGCATGCTTCGGAAGCTGATTTAGAAAAAATAAAGCAAGATATTACGACTAATGTTGCAGCTGAGTTCTTGCAAATATTATTGAATAAAGAGTTGTTACAAATCGCGACTGATCAATTAGAGTTGACAAAAACCAAGATAGAACAACGTAAGGCATTGGTTGCTTCAGGAAAAATGGCAGAGGGCGAAATGTACGATCTGGTGGCACAACAATCAAAGGAAGAATTAAGTCAGTTGCAAGCAAAAAACACATTGAATCTGTCATTACTTGATTTGGCTCAGTTTTTGGAACTTGATCATTTTGAAAATCTTGATATTGTGGCTCCTGAGAATTTGTCAGAATCCGATTTGCATTTTCTTTCGGCTGACGAAGTGCTTAAAAGTGCATTGACGCACCGTGCGGAAATAAAAGGAGCTGAGTTTCGTTTAGAAAGCAGCAAGTACACTGTGTTGATAGCTAAGAGTGCCTATTATCCAACTCTATCTTTTGGAGTAAATTATGGTACAAACTATTATAATGTAGCTCACGTTGACAATAAAAGTTTTGGACAGCAATTTAATGATAATATGAGTACTTCTCTCGGATTCAATCTTCAAATTCCAATTTTCAATAAATTTGCAACACGTAATAATGTCCGTACTGCTCAGCTGGGAGTTCAAAGCAGTGTGATTGCAGTGAACAATGCAAAACTGGAGCTTAAAAAATCCATTCAGCAGGCTTACTACAATGCATTGGGAGCAAAAAGTCGCTGGGATGCGGCTAATAAATCCGAAATTGCCAGTCGCGAAGCTTATCGGTTTGCCAATCAGAAATATGAAGCAGGAAGAGCTACCTTGTACGAATTGTATCAGGCAAAAAGTAATTTAACGCAAGTGTTGGGAGAACAAGCTCAAGCTAAATATGAGTATTTTTTCCGGATTAAACTGCTGGAATTATTGAAATAGATTTAAAAGGAGTATTGAGGCGAGAGAGAGTTGAAACTCGGATATGAATCCGGATTACTGTTGATCGTATAACGCCCGATGGGAAGTTAATGTGATACCAAATAATAAACTAAAAAACATGAATGCAGATAATATTAAGTCGCAAATGCGAAAGGGATACTTAGAATATTGCATTCTGCTTATTCTGAAGAAAAAGTCTGCCTACACTTCGGATATTATTGCCGAATTGAAAGACGCAAAACTAATTGTTGTTGAAGGAACTTTGTATCCACTACTAACCAGATTGAAAAATAGCGAATTACTGGATTATCGTTGGGAGGAATCCACGCAAGGACCACCCCGAAAATATTATGAAATGACAGATAAAGGGTCGTTGTTTTTAGATGAGCTGGAAAAAGCCTGGGAGGAAATTAATGATGTGGTCAGAAAGATTAAAGAGGCATAATGATTGCTTTAATCTGTTGTGTATAAATGTAAATAATATAGTATCTTTGGATATCTCTTTTGAGAATCATCAAACTTTCAAATAAATATATATAGATTATGAAGAAAACGTTAACTGTAAATTTGAATAATATTGTTTTTCATATAGACGATGACGCATATGAAATGCTTCAGACTTATCTTCATGAAATAGCCGACCATTTTCAGGCGGAAGATGAGAGACGGGAAATAATGACCGATGTTGAGGCTCGCATTGCCGAGCTTTTTAGCGAACGGTTACAAAAAAATAAAAATGTAGTTAATGTGACTGATGTTCATGATATAATTGAAATTATGGGCAATCCGAATCAATATGCCGATGAGGAAGAGGAGGAACAGAATCCACCAAAAAACGAGAAAAAACAATCCAAATCTCGTCGGTTTTACCGTGATCCCGAAAATGCAATTTTAGGTGGAATAGCTGGTGGGTTGGCTGCGTATTTTAATCTGGATGTCACTTTAGTACGTATTATTCTGGCTGTTCTTGTGTTTTTAGGTGTAGGGGCTGTTATTCCGATTTATTTGGTTGTATGGTTCGTTGCACCTGCTGCATTGACAGCATCTCAAAGGCTTGAGATGCAGGGAGAAGATGTTACAGTGGAAAATATAAAGACGGAAATAAATAATGTAAAGAATTATGTGGAAAGTGATAAGTTTAAACAATCAGCTTCTAGTGTGGGCGAAAGAATTCTTGAAGTATTGCGGTGGTGTGCTAAAATTTTATTTGGCTTCATCGGTGCAGTTATTGGCCTTGTTGGTATTGTTTTAGTTGGATCGTTAATTTTATTGCTTTTCTTCCTTATTTTTGAGCCCTCTGTGATTAATGGATTTGCTCCGGATGTTATTTCAAACTGGTCTGCTTTCTCTCCCGACAAACTGGTTCTGCTTATTATTTCGTTGATTTTAGTTGTAGGGTGTCCTATCTTTTTACTGATTTATTGGGCGATTCGTTTGGTGTCAGGACGTCATGATACTCCACGTACCGCATCTTGGGTCGTTCTTATTCTATGGTTAGCAGGTATGTTTATGTTTTATAGCGTGGGAGCGGGCACGTTTATTCGCTTGCATAATCATGGCGGAAACCTTTTTTCTACTAACTGGAGTGATGATAATAAACCTTTTGTTGATGAAATTCGTAAGAGTGAGCCTTTCCATGCAGTTGAAGTGTCTGGAAATGTAGAGTTGACATTAAAAGATTCTACGCAGGGAATTATAATTTCATGTCCGAGAGATTTTATGCCAAAAGTAATCACTAAAGTTGAAAATGGTGTTTTACACATTTATTCTGAAGAGTCGTTTTTCAACAGAACAATAAAAGTAGTAGTTCCATCCGATTCAATTAATAGTATTATAGCAAAGGGTGCTTGTAATATAAAAAGCAAATCACAGCTTGTTGTATCAGAGTTTACCCTTGAACTTCTTGGTGCCAGTGAAGCTGATTTGAATGTGAAAGTGGCTGGCTTATTTAAACTGGATTTAAAAGGAGCATCAAAGGTTGATTTGAAAGGAACTTCCGACGCATTGAAGATTTCGGGGCTTGGTGCCAGTGAGGTAAATGCAATAGATCTTATTGCTAAAAGGGCTGAAGTTTATGTATCGGGTGCTAGTCATGCGAGGTTATATGCAACTGAATCGCTCAATGCAGAAGCTTATGGGGCCAGTGAAATTGATTGTAAAGGAAGTCCCAAAAAAGTTACAAAAACAGATAAAGGAGCGTCCAGCATTAATGTTGAATAGTAGTTCGGATTTGTAATATTTATGATCCCGCCTGGTAATTTTTCCAGGCGGTTTTTTTTTGCTCTTTTTCTCTGTAAAACTTACAATCTAGTTTGGAAAAAGCTATATCGTTTTGCAATCCTTCCAGAATACGTGATTTCCAATTTTGTGTTTTTTTAGTGCTTGGAAAATGTCTGTTTTAGCTATTTTTTTCACTTATTTTTTCTTTGTCCTACTTTTTTTTGTTGTCTCTTCTTTAAAGTTTTAAAAAACAGGGCAATAGAAATTGAGATGTCTCGAATTATTTTGTTCGAAAATTTGCCTGAAAACATTACTCTACCTAACTTAGTGACGTAATAGAATTCCTTTTTTTTGATTTCTCGCGATAACTAATGTCTTTAAAAGTTTTAATAGTTGCTTGTCCTTTTCTTTTCATTGTGTTATTTGTAATGGACAATCAGAATACTATTTGTAAAGCTAAGTATTATAAATAAGTTTAATTATCTGAAATTTTTATCGATAGTATATTAAATATTATCTTGCTAAGTTTAGTGC
The DNA here is from genome assembly GCA_036787795.1 of Paludibacter sp. Taxonomy (GTDB): domain Bacteria; phylum Bacteroidota; class Bacteroidia; order Bacteroidales; family Paludibacteraceae; genus Paludibacter. The sequence goes on from DAIQOQ010000190.1 coordinate 4,597, forward strand.
TATATGAATATTTGCTACAATTATAGGATGTTAAATTAAATAAGACTTGAGTTGCGGTATAATATGAGAAATTCAATATCTGGTTGTAGTGTTTCCTGCTCAGATACCGTTATCTGAGCAAGGATGAGAGTCGATTTGATAATGTATAATGCACTTATATTAATGATAGAACTTGATTCTTTATCATACATGTTTTTATCTTAAATTTTATAATTAAATTTTCTCATGTTGGAAATAATAATGAATAGTGTTCAAATATACGAGTCTGCAGGTGACATAGCTAAATGAAATTATTTAAGTTGATATTATTTCTACTGGTTACTAATACTATTTTAGGACAGTCATACTGGTCTTTTAAATCAAGACCGGCAGTGCCTATCTATGGACCAGCAGTGAATTTTAATGATACAACTTCATCATCTACGAATACTAATAAGGTTGCGACTTCCCCTCAACGGGCAAAGGCTCAATCGGTAGCTTCTTCAAAATGTATTGATAACCTGGATTTTGAAAGGGGCGATTTTACGAACTGGAAATGTTATGTTGGTACTGCTAATACAAATGGCGCAAATAACTCTGTGACCTGGTTTCCTTCAACACCTGTAAGTCCCGTTGCAAACAGACATAAACTGATCTCTGCTTCAACGTTTCCTGTTAATGATCCGTATGGCAATTTTCCTCGTTTATGTCCGTGGGGTGGCAACTATTCATTACAATTAGGCAGTAGTGCAATTAATAAACTAGCAGAGAAGGTGAGTTGCAGTTTTACCATACCGGCAGATCAAAATAACTTTGTGATTGAATATTTTTATGCTGTTGTATTTCAAGATCCTAAACATCCTTATGATCAACAACCACGTTTTCAGGCTAAGGTGTATGATGCCAATAATAGTTCAAATATTATCAGTTGTGCAAGTTATGATTTTACATCTGCTTCCGGTTTGCCCGGCTTTAAGGAATCAGCTATGGACACTTCTGTTTTGTATAAACCATGGTCGGCTGTAACAATCAATTTGTCTGGATATGCCGGGCATACCGTAATTCTGGAATTTACAGCTGAAGATTGTACTTTGGGAGGCCATTTTGGATATGCTTATGTTGATGTAAATTCAACCTGTACTTCTTTGACTAACAGTGTTGCATACTGTCAAAACGCTCCTTCTGTTACACTGAATGCTCCAAGTGGATATGAAGAGTATAACTGGTATGATAGTTCATATACAAAGCTATTGGGAAC
>DAIQOQ010000191.1:0-5819 GCA_036787795.1 Paludibacter sp.
ATCAATCGGATACCTTGATTGTATCCAATCAGGCATTTTTCTCGGGTCAGATCTTGGCTAATAATGGGAAGACTGTCTATTTTACCGGCATTGGTACCGACGAAAATAGGGGCACAAGCATAGCAGAACCAACTATAACTGTTCTGCCTAAAATAACCATATTTATCCCGGATGGTTTTTCGCCGAATGGGGATGGTATAAACGACAAGCTTGTCATTACGCATACTGCGTCAACCAGAATAGATCTGGAAGTCTATAACCGCTGGGGAGTATTGGTGTACAAGAGTAGTGATTATAAAAATGACTGGGATGGTAGAGGCATGGGAACATTTTTGGGTAAAGAACTGATAACGGGTACATATTACTGTGTCTATAAACAAATAAAAATAGCTACCGGCGAAGTCGTAAATAAAAACGTAAAATATATCAGTTTACGTCACTCCTAATCAATGATCAACGATTAATGATTAACGGTTAATGATCAATGATTAATTATGAATTATGAATTATATATATAGTTTGGGCTTTCCTATTAAGCCAAAGGTTTCGAAGCTAATATTGATACTCGGTTTTTGTATGTTGTTTGCGGGTAGTCCGCTTAAAGCACAACAGGAACCGATGTATTCGCAATATATGTTTAATATGATAAACCTGAACCCTGCTTTCGCGGGTAGTTTGTGGGGCGATAATGTTACCCTCTTGTATCGTATGCAGTGGGTAGGTGTTGATGGTGCCCCCAAGACCGGGACTCTTTCGTGGGATACGCGTGCTCCGGATAGTGATGTAGGCTATGGGCTCCAGATATACAACGACCGTTTAGGGATAGAAAGTACCACCGGTATGCAAGCGTTTTACTCGTACCGTATTCAGTTTCCTAATTCGAATCTTGTTTTTGGACTCAGTGGAGGGGTTTTGAATTATAGGGCAGCTTATTCGAAAGCCAATACCATCAACCCGAATGATCCGCTGTTTGAACAGGACGTTAATGTGGTTCTTCCTAGCATAGGCTTTGGAATGTTGTATAACACCGAACGTATGTATGTGGGTTTCTCCATACCGGCATTGCTGAAGACTAAAATAGATATGAATAGTTCGCTGGTTTCTACGGCTAATCATCATTATTTTCTTACTGGGGGGTGTATGGTCGACTTATCGAATGATTTTAAGCTGGAACCTTCAACTCTCCTAAAAGCGGTAAAAGGTTCACCTTTGTCATTCGATCTAAATATGAATTTATGGTATCAGAATTCGCTGGGAGGAGGACTTAGCTATCGGTATAAGGATGCAGTGGTAGCCATGTTTGAAGTTCAGTTGTCACCAGTAATTCGTCTTGGTTATGCTTACGATTATACTCTTTCGAGCCTTAAGACCTATAATGTAGGAGGGTCACACGAGCTGATGTTGCGGTATGAATTTAATGTGCCAAAATATAGAAAGGTCTTGTCTCCAAAATACTTTTGCCGATGGTGTAAATGACAAGTTTGTGATAAGCCAGCTGGCTTCAACAAAAATAGAGTTGGAAGTTTATAATTGCTGAGATGGGATACGGGGCAGCGATTCTCAAGATGATTAGGATGACAAGGAAATGGGAGCATTTCAGGGATAGGAGCTCCTTACCGGTATCCGGTACCTACTATTGTGTATACAAGAAAATAAAAATAACCACCGGCGAAGTACTTACTAAATGTGTAAAGTATGAGAGGATAATTATAAATGATCAATGCCAAATTATGAATTGCCAATTATAAACTATAAATATACTTTGGGCTTGTGTATAAAGCTAAAGGTTTCGAAGCTAATGCCGGTACTCGGCTTTTGTTTGATGTTTTGGTGTAATACGCTCAAAGCACAACAAGAGCCTATGTATTCGCAATACATGTTTAATATGCTAAATCTGAACCCCGCTTATGCGGGTAATCTGGGTGGCGATAATGTTACTCTCTTATACCGCATGCAATGGGTGGGGGTAGATGGTGCTCCAAAAACCGGGACTCTCTCGTGGGACAAGCGCCTTCCGGATAGTAATGTTGGCTACGGTGTCCAGATATACAATGATCGGTTGGGAATAGAAACTACTACCGGTGCGCAGGCATTTTACTCGTATCGAATCCCGTTTGATAATTCGAATTTTGTTTTTGGGCTCAGTGCAGGAGCATTGAACTATCGGGCAGCCTATTCCAGATCCACCATCGTGAATCCGAATGATCCGCTGTTTGAACAGGATGTTAATGTGATTCTTCCAAGTGTGGGCTTTGGAGTGTTGTATAATAGCGAGCGTATGTATATGGGCTTCTCCATACCGGCATTACTGAAAACAAAAGTGGATATTAGTAATACGGTGGTTTCCACTACGGCTAATCACCATTATTTCCTTACGGCAGGCTATATCTTCAATTTATCGAATGACTATAAGCTGAAGCCCTCAACTTTATTAAAAGCAGTAGAAGGTTCGCCTTTGTCATTCGACCTGAATATGAATATCTGGTATCAGAATTCGCTGGGGGGAGGGCTTAGTTATCGGTACAAGGATGCAGTAGTAGGCATGTTCGAAATTCAGTTGTCACCAGCACTTCGTCTTGGTTATGCATATGATTATACTATTTCGAGTCTTAAGACATATAATGTAGGAGGGTCACACGAGTTGATGTTGCGGTACGAATTTAATGTTCCCAGATATAGAAAGGTTTTGTCTCCAAGATACTATTGATAACGGTAAATGGGGAATTGTAAATGGTTAACTGCTAATTATGCAATATAGATAACAGACTCTCGATAATAACAAACAATGAATTGTGAAAAAATCAAATTTGAATGAGAACTAAAAAGAAAAAACTAGTATGCATACTGACTCTAGGTCTGCTGATGTTGGGTGCCAATACTATTACTTATGCGCAAAAGTCTGATCGCAGAATAAATCATTCTAAAGCACTTGCTATTTTACAACGGGCAAACGTTGAATATAAAGCCGCAGGATTTTCGGTCGCAGCACGTGATTACGAGCAATATCTGACTGTAGATAATGCCCCCCCGAAGTCTGTGCTGGCAAAACTGGCCGATTGTTACTGTCAGATAAGGGCTAATGACAATGCCTTGAGAGTATATAAGCTATTGTTTAAAAACGGGAAAGAAGATGCAACCGAAGAACAAAAAGTGCGGGTGGGAGAATTGTATGCGCGCCAGGGAATGTATAAAGAGGCTGCCAGTTGGTTGCAGGATGTATCTGGTTATGAGGCAAAGGTAGGTGTTTACAATAGCTCGCTAAAGCTGAAATCATTAAAGAGAGACTCGGTTAATTGGACAGTCGGCTTTCTGAATGTAAATACGTCTTTCCGTGAATATTGTCCGGTTTTGGTAGATAGCATTTTATTTTTTAGTAGTAATAAACCGCTGTCGGTACAAAAGGAAGTTTCTCTCTGGGATGAATCCTGTTATACTCGTTTACACAAAATAGCATTACGCAAAATCAAGACAGAATCGATCGATATATTAAAGGAACGTCAGATGCTGTCTAAAAATGAAACCAAAGTAGTGAGTAAATCATTAGCCCGACTGTATGAAGGTGCAGATGCTAAAGATGCGGAGACCAAACTATACTTTATGACAGATAAAGTTTATATGCGCGACAATAGTAAAGATACGCTAAGTTCTCTGGTCAAAGGGCTGGATAAGATAGATTTTAATGTTACGGGTATTACCTTTGACCGTAATCATCATGTTTATTTCTCGGCCAACTACCCTCAAAGTGGCGATAAAATAAACCGCATCCGTTTAATGGAAGGTGTTTATTCTTCAAATGAAATAACAGATGTACATGCATTACCTTTCGGAGACGATGGAGCATACTCTGTTATGCTGCCAACTGTAAGTAGAGATGGAAATACACTTGTTTTCTGCAGCGATAAAGCTGGAGGAAGAGGAAAAATGGATTTATATTATACTTTACGTGATACCAAAACACATAAATGGAGCGAGCCGGAAGCATTTGATTGGAATGTTAATACGGTGGGAAACGAAGTTTTTCCAAGTATCACATCTGATGGTTATCTGTATTTTAGCAGTGATGCCAGAGCGGGTTTAGGAGGATTGGATATTTATCGTATACCGCTTGAGGATGCTATCGAAGGCAAAGAAGAGCCAGAGCATTTGAGCTATCCGATAAACAGTTCGGCTGATGATTTCGGCTGGACGCAGGATAGTACTAAAATGACCGGGTTTTTCTCATCCGACAGACTAAATAATGATGATAATTTATACAGTTTTCAGTATAAAGATCGTCAGAGAATAGATTCTATATCAGGTAGCATGGTTGGTCTTAAAACTCATGATTCAAAGAAAATACGCTATATATCAGGTGAAATTGTAGATGCGAAAACGAATAAACCCATTGCAGGGGCTACTCTTTTTATCTTGAATAAGAGAACCAACAAAGTGGACATAGTCAAAACCGATAAAAACGGGAAGTATTATTTCGTTGTACCTTCTGATGACAAAATTATTCTGAAAGCGGTGAAAAAAGGACTGACCAATGATTGTCTGGTGGATAAGGGATCTATTACATTGCAACAAAAAGATACGATTCTGAAAAATGTACAAGATCTGTTGTTGGAAAAGCAACTGGATGATAGTTATGTTCGTGTGGATTTGCATGAAGGAATTCAGTCTACCGATACAATTTCGGGAGTGATGCAAAACCTGATGCTGAAAAAACATCTGTTAAAGATTAATGATACTTGGAAGCTCAACAACATACATTATAGCTTTAATAAATGGGATATCCGACCCGATGCACAACCAATTCTGGATAGCTTGATTATGTTACTAAAAAAATATTCGATCCGGGTTGAACTGGGTTCGCATACAGACAGTCGCGGTACGTTTGAGTATAACGATTGGTTGTCGCAGAAGCGAGCCGAATCGGCCGTTAATTATCTGGCAAGACATGGCATTAGCCGTAATAGAATAACTGCAACCGGATATGGTGAACGTGCTTTACTTAATCACTGTGCCGATGGGGTGCCTTGTAGTGAAAAAGACCATCAGGTCAATCGTCGTACAGAAGTAAGGGTGATTAGTAACTGGGATATTCAGAAATATCAGAAAGACAATATAGACCCAAATAAGTTCAAGGCCGGCGAACAATTAGATAAGAATATGTTGCCTGTAGATTTCTTCGATAATTGCGATAAACTAAACGAATCTGAAGATAGTATCTCCTCTTTGGAGAATAAACCGACTAGCTATTTAAATTCAGAACACCGGTTTGCAATTCAATTCCGTGCTGGTGAGTCCAACGTTGAGCTGCAATATCAGTATATATTGGATGCGCTGCCTCGTGTACTTTATGATAATCCATCAATTATTCTCCAGATAACAGCGCAGGGTGATGATAATGATCAGACTGAAACGTTGAGCAATCTGCGAGCTAATTCGATTCGAAAATACTTAGTCGATAAGGGTGTTAGTCCGGATCGATGTTCTGTAAATCAAGATAAAAAAAGTAAGTCTGAAGTCCCTTCAAGAAATGCAGTACTACATGTAAATAATGTAAACCTGGATAATCTGTTGTTACATAGTTTTATTCAATCTTATAAGGGGAATTCGAAAGAAATGATAATCCGAAATGATAATGGAAACTATTGTGTTCAATTCGGAGCATTCAAGACCAGAGCTAAGTCACAACAGCTGGCTGATAAAGTACAATCGATCCTATCCGTTTCCGTTTCTGTGGTTGAGGAGGCTGCTTACTTTAAAATCAGAACCCCATACAGTACGAATAAAAAAGATGCTATTGAAATAGCGGCTATTATTCAGGCATCAGG
>DAIQOQ010000368.1:0-1867 GCA_036787795.1 Paludibacter sp.
TGCAAATAATCATATAAACTATTTTACAAACAAACTTATAGTACTGGTAAAAAGATAGATATAGTTATCATAAAAAACGATAGTTAGACTATTGTTTCAGATAAATGGAGTATTTTTTTATCCGGAGTCGAAATAAATGTATTCATTTGCAAATCAATATTTCGATAATATGAGTTAACCATTACAAATTTATGAAGATTTTATTACGACCATTATTACTGGGATTAGCCGCCGGAATGATTTTCTCCGGACAGTCGGCAAACAAAGTGCAGGAGCCAATCCAGCAAGTGCCATTTACCAATGTGCATTTCAACGATAATTTCTGGGCTCCACGTATAGAAACAAATCGTACGGTATCCATTCCGTCGGCATTCAAAGAATGCGAGAAAAATGGAAGGTTCGACAACTTTGCTTTGGCTGGAGGGCTGATAAAAGGAGAACAGAAAGGTGATTTCTCATTCGATGACACCGATCCGTATAAAATTATTGAAGGAGCATCTTATTCCCTGGCTGTGAAATACGACAAGAAACTGGATACCTATCTCGATAGTGTTATCAATCTTATCCGCGCAGCACAAGAACCCGATGGTTATCTGACAACTTGTGTCACCAATAAATGTACCCGCCTTTCGGGATGGTGGGGAAATGCCCGTTGGGAAAAGATAAATAGTCACGAACTATATAACTGCGGTCACTTATATGAAGCAGCCGTTGCACATTTTCAGGCCACCGGAAAAAGAACCTTGCTGGATGTAGCACTCAAAAATGCAGACCTTATCTGTACGGTTTTTGGCCCGGACAAAGGTCAGATTCATCGCCCTTCCGGTCACCCTATTGTGGAGATGGCATTGGCCAAGCTTTATAAAGTAACCGGAAAGAAAAAATACCTCGACCTGGCAAAATATTTTGTTGAAGAAACCGGTCGTGGTACCGATGGTCATCACCTGAGCGAATACAGTCAGGATCATAAACCCATTCTGAAGCAAGATGAAATTGTAGGACATGCGGTTCGGGCCGGTTATCTGTACTCAGGAGTAGCCGATGTAGCAGCATTGACCCACGATACTGCTTATTTCAAAGCACTAACCCGTATTTGGGACAATATGGCTGGCAAAAAGTTATACATCACCGGTGGCGTTGGCTCCAGAGCGCAAGGCGAAGGTTTCGGACCTAACTACGAACTGAACAATCACACTGCTTACGCTGAAACCTGTGCTGCCATAGCCAATGTATATTGGAATCAACGAATGTTTCTGGCTACCGGCGATGCTAAGTATATTGATGTGTTGGAACGGGCTTTATACAACGGAGTTATTTCGGGAGTATCGCTCAGTGGTGATAAGTTTTTCTATGATAATCCGCTCGAGTCGATGGGGCAACATGAGCGTCAGGCCTGGTTTGGTTGTGCTTGTTGTCCGGGAAATATTACCCGTTTTATGGCTTCGGCTCCGGGTTATATGTATGCCACCCAAGGTGCTGACATCATCATAAATTTATACGTACAAAGCACCGGAAAAGTAAAGACCGGTAATAATACGGTTCAGTTGGCACAAACCACACAATATCCCTGGGATGGCGATGTGAAGATTAAAGTAACACCCGAAAAGACCGGTAACTTTAGCATTAAACTACGTATCCCAGGTTGGGCAAAAAATGAACCTGTACCTACCGACCTGTATACCTTTGCTAATAAACAGGACGAAAAATACGAAATCTATGTTAACGGAAAGCTTACATCGGTTACCGAATCAAACGGATATGCCGATATAAGCAGAAGCTGGAAGAAGGGTGATGTGATAGAATTGAAATTACCCATGCCTATTCGCCGCATTCAGGCTAACGAAAAGGTAAAAGATGATCGCGGTAA
>DAIQOQ010000192.1:0-3490 GCA_036787795.1 Paludibacter sp.
CGGCCAGTCCACCGCCTCCCGCACTTTTTTCTACCAAAGCAAACGAAAGATGTGCCGTATATTTAGTTGGAGTACGTAACGAAACAACTAAACCGATAGCTGCTCCCCCTAATCCAAAGATCAGAATAATAAGCCATTTACTCAGCAGGTAGCGCCATCCCTCTTTGCCTTTTTCTATTAATTCTTTCAACGATATCTCGTCGTTATTCACCGCATTTACTTTTTGATCTGTATTCATCATCACTATTATTTTACAACAGAATAAATAAGTACCATAGCAGAGGTGATGGAAGTCAGGATTCCAACCATTTCGCCGGCTGTTAATGGATTCTTTATCTCGGTTGGTTTTTCCGGCACAATAATGCGGGCTCCCGGTTGCAGTTTAGGGTAATGACGAATACCCAAAAAGCTGGTCGTGCTTTTAGCTGTTCCATTGGCATAAAGTACAAAGGTTTTTTTAGCCTGTGCCTGCTCGGTAAAACCACCGGCGCCGCTGATATAACTTCTCAGGCTTTTACCCTTTTCGTAGCCTACATAGGTGGGGAAAAGTACTTCGCCCATAACCTTTACGGTTTGCAATTCACGAGGCACAAAAATATCATCTCCTTCTTCCAGATAAAAATCATCTTTACCACCCGGATGTTTCATGATTTCCATCAGATTGATGCCCACAATTCCTTCGGATTTAAAGACCTTATCCAGTTTAGAGCTTTTCGACATTTTTCCCGGAATAGAGTCTGCATCACTTAATGCATCCGTAGCATTTCCACCGGCTTTTACCAATGAGGCATCCACTTTATTATCATTTTTACCCTTCAGTTGCTTTTTAGCATTTTCTTTGGTGAGCTCATTCATCTTTTTTTGCACGCCGGTAACTTTTTCTGTCCGGATCAGATAGGCACCCAGCGGATAAGCATATTGTGTAAATCCACCGGCACGCTTAATCAGATCCGAAATGCGTTCGGCTTTATTGGTTATGCTATAATTTCCGGGTTGCAGCACTTCGCCTTCCACCTTCACCATGCGGATTTGTTCGTAACCCGAAATGGTGCGGACAATAACCTGATCACCATTTTCGAGTACCATATCGGCCCCTCCTCTTTTGAAGTTGAGATCTTTATCCAGCGCAAATTTATAGACAATGGTTCTTTCATTACTAGAAAGCAGGCGCTGAGGATCTTTAATAATACGCACCAACTCCACCGAATCGGTATTCGCCATTTCGGTAAATCCTTTGGCTTTAAATATCAGATCTTTCAAAGTTATATTCTCCACCAGCATAAATTCTCCCGGTTCCTGAACAGCCCCCTCAATGGATACGAACTGACCCTCGCGATAATCAAATAAACTGCGGATCACCACCGAGTCATCTTTTTGAAGAGGAACATCCGGTCTTTCGCCATGCAGCACCTCGCCCAGATTAAATCCGATGATTTCAGGTATCTGGTTAGCTTGCTTACGATTAATAAAAGCCATATTCAGATAAGCATCTTCTTTGATACCCTCCGCTTTGGTAATCAATTGTTTTACGGTCATTCCCGAATCCAGCGCATACGTCCCCGGACGATAAACCGACCCACTGATATCAACCCGGTTATCAAATTTTGTAGAAGTGGTAGATACAAAACAAGAGTCACCCGATTGTAATTTAAAGGTTGCAAACTGATTTTCGGCTACATCAACCACTGTTTTTCCTTTATCGGTCAATCGGATAGTTGTTATAAGTGCCTTATAAGCATTGTCGTTATACCCTCCGGCAAAACGCACTAAATGTTTCATTGTTTCACCCGGCAAGGCTTCAAAAAATCCTTCGCGCTTTACAGCTCCGGCAATGCTTACACGTACTTTGTAAGGTTCTATTTTAATAACATCTTCGTCCTGCAGACCGATATTATTTGTAAAAGCACCATCCAGTAAAAAGTTATATACATCCACATTGGCAACCACCCTACCGTGTCGAACCACTTTAATATCACGCATAGAACCGATAGAATCCGGTCCACCACAAGCATAAAGAGCATTAAAGGCGGTAGCCAGTGAAGGTAAGGTATACGTTCCCGGACGGGTAGCTTCACCCACCACTGTAACACGGATACTACGGATACTACCCAGTGTAACATTTATTTGTGAGCTGGGATAGATGGAAGAAAGTCGGCTCTTAATGCTTCTCGTAGCAGCTTCAATGGTCTGTCCACTTACCTTTATAGGACTTACATTCGGTACCCGGACAAAACCTTCGGGACTTACTTTCAGCTTATAATTAGCTTCGTACATTCCCGATACATCGATAATCAGTTCATCGTAGGTACCCAGAATATATTTGGGAGGTGTAGGAATATTTAATTTCGGTTCAAAAGTCAGATTATTTTTGCTGAATAAATACGAACCGAAAATAGCTTTAGGCTTGACGACCGGGTTTTGCTCGTCATACCTATATTTAGATTTGTATTTATTTTGTTTTGAAATTCTGTTTTTCTGATTCCTGTTTGTAGCATTCTGTTTTAGGTTTGTCTGATCTGTTCCATCACCATCCACATCGCTATTGCTATCGTCATCATCATTGACCGATCTTTCAGTCACATTATCAGGCGTAGTATTAGTTACCGATCCACTGCTTCCACCTTTATATTTTTTATAAGCAGCCAGTTGTTCGGGACTTAGTTTACTTACATCAACATTCTGAGCTAGCAGGCTACCGACAAACAAACATGCCAGTAAAACAAAATTAATTTTCTTCATAAATATTCGTTAAAAATGCGGACTAATTAGTGTCTAAATTTCAAAACTTTTTTTGCATTGACATAAAGAGGTTCGTCACTCCCAGAAGGGAGTAACGCAATCAATTTATTAACCTCAAATATTATTTCATACTACAGACGTTGCATGCTGTATAAACGTTGCACGCTGTCGTCCTTATTATTTAATTCTTTCGATAAACGAAACAGGCACTGTGGTAATAGCCGAACCAAATCGTTCGAGCCGAACCAATACCTTATGTTTTCCTTTCACCTCTATCAGTTCACCCAACATTCCCTCTAGCGGACCTTTGCTAATACAAACCGATTCTCCACGTTCAAAATTCTCCTGGCTAAACTCGACGGGCTCATCCGAATTTTCAACCATAAACCGGAGATTATCCATTTGATTATCCGGAATCGGAGCCGGTTGCCCAGCCTCTTTGACAAAAGCGATAGCGCCATAAATTTTTGTTACCCGATCAAAATCTATAGGTAATATATGTACAAAAATATAACCGTTTACTACCGGTACAATTACTTCTTTTACCCGATCACTCCATCGACGTTTTACCGTTTGCAATGCCAGATAATGCTCAATACTGGCCTCAGAAAAACGTTCACTCACTTTTTTCTCAGCCCTCGGAGCGGTATATACAGCATACCAACGTAAAATATTCGATTTTAGGATCACGGACTATTTAAACTTTACATATTATAACTAATAACTACTCACTGATGGCTAATAACTGATG
>DAIQOQ010000192.1:3590-5764 GCA_036787795.1 Paludibacter sp.
TTTAAACTTTACATATTATAACTAATAACTACTCACTGATGGCTAATAACTGATGAGTGACGACTGTTCACTGATAACTGTTCACTGCCTAAAGTCTTCCATCAACCCAGCGCCTGTCGATCACCGCTTTCGCATCAAATACAACAGTACCGGCTTTATAATATTCTTCAAAATTTATGGATTCAAATTCGGTATGAGCTACTGCTAGTAAAATGGCTTCGTATTTTTTGGATGGATCGAATTTATTCAGTATATCAATGCCATATTCACGCTTCACTTCCTCTTTAGAGGCCCAGGGGTCATAAATATCAACATTTAATCCGAACTCACATAACTCGCGGTAAATATCAACGACTTTAGTGTTTCGAATATCCGGACAATTTTCTTTAAAAGTCACACCTAATATCAGCACATTTGAACCTTTAATGGAATGAATCTTCTGAATCATCAATTTCAATACCTTATTGGCTATAAAAGGAGCAATACTGTTGTTGACATGGCGACCTGAAAGAATAACCTGCGGAACATAACCCAACGATTCGGCTTTACTGGCCAGATAATACGGATCAACACTAATACAATGTCCGCCAACTAAACCGGGACGATACTTAAGAAAATTCCATTTCGTACCGGCAGCATCAATTACATCATTCGTATCAATACCGATTTTGTCAAAAATAAGAGCAAGCTCATTTACAAAGGAAATATTGACATCACGCTGAGCATTTTCTATAATCTTAGAAGCTTCTGCGACTTTAATACTGGGAGCTTTGTGAGTACCCACCGTGATAATGGATGCATAAAGATCGTTTACACGGTTGGCTATTTCAGGTGTGGAACCTGACGTCACTTTTTTAATTTTGGTGAGTGTATTTATTTTGTCGCCGGGATTAATCCGCTCGGGACTATAACCTGCAAAAAAGTCTTGATTAAATTTCAGTCCGGATACCTTTTCGATTACAGGCACACAGTCTTCTTCGGTGCAACCCGGATAGGTAGTGGATTCATAAATAGCAATGTCATCCTTGGAAATAACCCGCCCAAGCATTTCCGATGCCTTGATAAGAGGTCGCAAATCAGGCATATTGAAATTATTTATCGGAGTGGGGACAGTTACTATATACGTATTATAGTCTTTAAGATCGGCTTCATCAGATGAGAATGACAAACCCAGCTCCGGTTTTTGTTTCCGTAGAGCCGTAGATTCGCGCAGACCTTCCAAGTCTGCTTCTAACGTATGATCAACACCCTGTTGTAATTCTTCAATACGTTCTTTATTTATATCAAATCCAAGGACTTTATACTTTTTACCAAATTCTATTGCTAATGGCAAGCCAACATAGCCCAATCCAATAACAGCAATTTTAAAATCTTTCATCCAAATAATTAGTTTAGATATTAAATCATCGCAACTTCACACCATTCACAACTGATTTCGACAAGAGAATAAACAGACAAACAGACCTAACAGTAGTTAGCGAAATTATGTGAATATGCATTTCCAATTCTAAACGCAAAGATACTACAATTCTTTAGAAATGCCGCAATCAGTGAATATAAAAGTGAGCAAATTATCTATATAGCATGTTAAATTCTAAAGATGAATAAGTTCCATTTCATTTTTTATTCTGTCCTTTGCAAACAAATAAAAAGCTTAAACGAATGGACAACATTGAATATTTTCCTGCCGTAGATGAAGATGGCAACATCATTGGCAAAGCAACACGTACCGAATGCCATTCGGGAACATTTATACTTCATCCGGTGGTACATTTGCACGTATTCAATTCTGCGGGCGAATTATACCTGCAAAAGAGGGCCTTAAATAAAGATATTCAGCCGGGAAAATGGGACACTTCGGTAGGTGGACATGTTGATTATGGTGAAGAGATTGAAGCAGCTTTAAGACGTGAAGCACGTGAAGAACTCGGAATTAGTGATTTTGTACCAACGTTTATAACTCGCTATAAATTTATATCACATCAGGAAGCTGAACTAGTCCATAGCTTTTACACTATTTTTAATAACGAGATTGATGCAGATCCCGTTGAAATTTCTGAAGGGAAGTTCTGGAAAATAGCTGATATAGAAACACAATTAGGTAACAATATTTTCACTCCAAACTTTGAGCAGGAATGGGAATCCATCATCAAAGATAAAGCATTGACTTTTCA
>DAIQOQ010000193.1:0-4504 GCA_036787795.1 Paludibacter sp.
CAAAATGCACAAATTAACGCAATCTTATTGAATTAAAATTCAGCAAATCATATTCAACTGCACAAATCTTATTTGCGAAAATTTGTGTTGTTTGCGTCATTTGCGTGCTTTTGATACAAGCTCTGACATTTATTTTGTGCTACTCTTACTTTTGGAAGCGGGCTTCAAAGCACCTCCGGCAATCATGCCTTCTTCAATTTCTTTCCACAAATTTTTGTTGATAATGTGTACGATATCAAAGACCATCAGACCATCGGAAGCTTTCAGATTCATTTCAATAGCTTTCGGTAGTTTGGCCGGATTTGAGTAAAACTGATCAACAAGAATACCACCCATAAATTTATTGTCTTTCAGAATGGTTCTCAAATGTGCGCATGAACCTTCTACACAATACCAGGTTCCGGATTGAGCCTGACTATCGGTTTCATTCCAAATGCTGTGGTTGTTTTTATGATACTCTTCAATGGTAATGTCGGTATAATAACTTCCGGTCATATAAAAGTCGAGCAAATCGCCGTAAGCAAAGTTTTTATATTCAGGTGTAGCCCAGTCAAAGTCTTTGCTCGGATCGTATTTGTTACTGGCAAAGTTTACACCCACTTCGTAATACGAAGGATACCAGGCTCCGGTATAAGTTCCAAATAAAATGTTTTTATTCACCGATTTTACTTCTTTACGAGCCAATGCAAAAAAGTCGTAAATGTTCTTGGTGCGCCATTCCACCCATTTCAGGAAATACTTTCCGCGTTCAGGAGCATACTTACCGGCATCATTTTTCTTCCAGGTAAAGATGTCGGCAGGAAAATTAGCCACCTTCTCACCAATATATTCTTCAAATTTACTTCTCGACAAATCGGAGAAATCGGCACTGATTCCATCATAACGAGCACGATCCAATACAATCCCATCCAGCTTTGGGTATTTTGTAACAATCTCTTTCGTGATGTTCAGAATGTATGTTTGAAACTCCGGGTTGATAGGGTTTACCATGGCACCGTATTTTTGTTTTTCCTGCGTAATAGGAATAATTCCTTTTTCGGGTGTATACACCATAGAAGCCCATTCCGGATGTTTTGAATAAATAATTCCACGATCGAAATAGTTATGACCGGCTACAAACACATTGAGTTCTGCCTGAACTTTCATTCCTAATTCATGACCTTTCTTGATAAAGCGACCCAGATAATCAAAATTACTTCGTTTTGCGCCCTGCCATTCTTCCATGCGGGGAGCATAAGCACTTTCGTAAAGCACTTCGCCGGTGATAGGACGAACATCAACAATGACCTGTGTAAAACCAAGTGATTTTAATTTGGTCAGGTAAAAATCGATGGTATCCGGACTACTGAACCGGGCAAAATTAGCTTCACCGTCAATCCACATGATTGATTCTTTATTTTGCGTTACTCCTTTTTTCTTTGCTGCATGAGAGCTGAGTGATATGGTGAATAATATCGCCATTAAAAATACTAGTTTTTTCATATTTGTCATTCTATTTTTTTATTTATACTTGTTTTTGTCATTTCATTTTAATATTGCCCGAAAAGGGGATGCTGGAATACCTGCATTATTGCATAGATTTCCTTCTTTGTAATTGCGAAAACAATAGCGAACTTCTTTGGGTGCTGCGATGGCTTCGTTCCATACTTTTACTATGGAGGAACCACCAATGATTTCGGCATGTGCGGGAATAAATTTCCCGTCGGCTCCGGCAATTTCGAATCCTTTCAGCTCTTCATTCTCGGGTGTCATACCATCTTCGCCATAGTCGAACTGAACTTCTACTGTTTTATCGTTTAGCTTACAACTATTGTAAATAGGTCCGCTGTATGCAATTCCTTCCACACCATAAGTTTTGGCCAAAGCCCAATAAGCCAACCGTTCGCCTACTTTTATTTTGTAAGGTGGGTGAATAAAGATCTCGCTTCCGGCATCGGTGGTGGTAACCATGCCCACATTCGGCACTTCTTTCATCAATTCCAGTTGTGCCTGACGAAACCAGGCCCAGTCTAACTCGTCTTTGTTGCCCGATTGCCAGGGTGCTATTTGTACATAATAAAAAGGCAGATCGGGTGAGCGGAAAAACCTTCTCCATTGTGCCACCAGTGCCGGGAAAAGCTTTTTGTACAATGCCGGTTCGTTGCTGTTGGCTTCGCCCTGATACCACAGTACCCCTTTGACGGGAAAGCCTTCGAGCGGTTGCACCATTGCATTATGGAGTAGGGTAGGAGTTCCGTTGGGATAACCGAATTCTTTATTTTTCAATACCGAAAGATCCACTTCCGGAATGCCTGCCAGCGTTTCTTTGTCCATCCAGGCTTCAATCTTGGAAGCACTCCAGGAGCAATGTACCAGTCCGACCGGCACTCCCAGAATTTTCTGTAACATATTCCCGAAAAAATAGGCTGTAGCACTAAAGGTGGAAACTTCTTTAGGCGAGCTCAGGCTCCAATGTCCCTCTACATCTTCTTTTGGGGTAGTACTCCAGTCGTTCTTTACGGTAAATAATCGTAGCGGACGATTGGGATCGGCCGAAGCAATATAGGGTTGAGAACCAAAGACAGGTTGACCACGAAATCCCTTGACAGGCATTTCCATGTTCGACTGTCCGGAGCAAAACCATACTTCGCCTATGAGAATGTTTTTCAATTCAAGCGTTTCACCGTCGGAAATAGAGATGCTAAACGGACCACCGGCAGCCGGTGTACGAATTGCTGCACTCCAATGTCCGGATGCATCGCTCTTTGTTTTAATATTGCTTTTACTCCATGATGCATTCAGCGTAACAGCTTTTCCGGCAGTTGCCTTTCCGTGAAAATGAACTTCCGATTGTTGCTGCAACACCATGTTATCACCCCATATAGATGGAAGCGTTACTTTGGCTTGCGCAATGCCTGCACAAAGTAAGCATGCAATGATTAGCCTTGTTTTATTTCTGTTATTCATTCTTTGAACTTATATTTTATTGTTGTTCGGTAAACTTTATATCTGAACCTTTGTGAGAGATTTCTCACTTCGTTCGAAATGACAATCAATGTTTTATGTTTAGGGATTGGGGTCGGTTGGCGGCGAAGCCGCCAACCGACCCCAATCCCCTACAAAGAGGATATAATAATCTGTCATTCTGAACGAAGTGAAGAATCTATTGTTTTTTACCGGACATCAATGATTTTATTTAAATACACCTGACCAAACCGATCGGTTACTTTGATCTCTATTTTAGCTCCTTTTTTCTGTGGAGTGGCACGGAACAAATGATCGGTAGGGTTAATCGTGATCCAATCGTATTTCACCTTTTCCCTGTCGGCACACAATGCTTCGGCTTTGGGATCATTGCCTGTATAGTGAATCATCTCACCTTTGTTTACGCCGTCTTCTATCCATTCTACTTTCCAGTTTTTATCCCAGTTCCAAACATTGGCTATCACGTCGTTCGGATATTGAGATGAAGCTCCCACCGGATAGGTGCGCACCTGATATTCTTTAGCGTATCCGGCACTTTTATAATACCATTTAACCTGCGTACCATCTACTTCGTAGACTCCATATCCACGGGGTGTTCCGTCTAAACCAATATCGCCTCTCCACCAGATTCCGCATACTGCACCGGTGATATGTTCCATCAAACCGGAAGAGTAAACCAGGTTCCGGTTGTAGTGCATGTGACCGGAAATGATATGCGCCTGATAAGGTTTCAATATTTCGTGAAAAGCTCCGGCATTTACCATCTGGTCGGCAATGGCACTGTAGTTATATTCAAACGGAACCTGCTTTTCCTGTAGTTGCGAAGGAATATGCATCACCACAAATACCGGTGAACCTTTGGCAACATACGAAAGATCCTGCTCTAACCAATGAAATGTTTTCTCGTCGATATAGCCCATATAGAAATAGTCTCTACCCAGAAAAAAGTTGTCGTTCAAAATAATATAATGCGCCTTGCCTTTATTGAAGGAATAGTAGGTCGGGCCAAAATACTTCTCAAAGGTTTTGTACGATGTTTCAAATGTCCGTCCGTAATAGTCCATATCATGATTACCGATAGCCCGGTACACCGGAATGTTCAAAACACTTGCCGCTTTGATGTAACCGGGGTATAAGGCGGGTGTATCGCCCACTATATCGCCGCAGTCGACACTGAAAACGTCCTTGCTTTTTGATTCTTGTTTGATCAGTTCAACGCAATCGGGCAGCATTTTTTTGTATGTTTCCAGACAATCGTTGTCGGTCAACTGTACGTCGGCTTGCGCCAGAAATACATGTTTTGTGTCGTCCTTTGTATTCTTTGTAAGTTCGAAATTATATGTTCCGGTATTTGTACCAATACTCTGGTAAAAAATGGGAATGGAATTCTCTACCCGGGTCAGATAACCTGCCGGCGTGGAGATATAAATAAAAGCAGCCTTGTTGGAAGAAAGTTTATAATTACCTGCCGCATCTGTTCGGGTACAACTGATGCCATCGCTCACCACTACATTGGCAATACCATTGCCGTTGCATGTCA
>DAIQOQ010000193.1:4604-5761 GCA_036787795.1 Paludibacter sp.
ATTATTCTTTCGATATAGAGTTTATTGCCCGATGAATGTGCATTCTTATCTTCCGAAACAATGACTTTCAGGGTGTGTTTGCCATTCTTCAATCCGAACTGATGAAAGAGGTAGGCTCTGTTTACATCGTATTTCCCGGCTTCTTCCCGATAGTAAGTATCGATTTCTTTTATAAACCGATTGTCGATATACACTTTTGCTTTGCCGGCATCCACGTTCCAGCTTCCAAGTAATGATACGCCTGTTCCTGTGAAATTAATTTCTACTGTAGCTCCCGGCATGGTGGCTAAGGCATATAAGTCATTATCGCCATCGCCGTACACAAAGTCTTTCCAGTTGCTATCAAATTTCCAGTTGGCTTTGTCTTTTACCTGTACCTGATAGTTCATTCGGATGTTTCTGAATCCTTGTTCAAGCCTGGGTGCTACCGGTTTTTGCGACTTTATAAAATAAGAATCGCTACCAACCGAGCCACCGTTATTCTTTACGTTTTCGGCTATAAAAACCAAAGTCTGTTGTACCGCTTTATTGTACGAATAGCTGGTGTACAAAAAGTTTTTATCTGCAATTTGAGGAATATAGGATTTCAACTCATCGGGAATGGCTTTGTATCCGTGAATCAAACCCAACACCGCTGCGGCGTTAGATGTGTTGCAATCGGTATCCTGCCCGGACCGGATGGTGATTTCCATTGTCTTCCGGAAATCGCCTCCTCCATAAAGCAGACCAATGGTAACAAAGGCTCCATTCAGTTTTGCATCAATGTCGAAAGTATGATAAGGTGCACAAATGTCTATATCGCCCCATCTGTGTTGAATTTTCTCCCATGCTTTTTTCCAGTCGGTGGGATCCTGATGGTAAGCGGCAAGTACATCTTTTATAGACAAGGCATAGGTGCTTTGCTGCGGAATAGACTTCACTGCATTCGTTATTATACTTTCAATATCCGCATTATTATATGCCAGAGCGTGAATAGACGAAAGATACATACCACCGTACATGCCGTCGCCGTATGCCATAATGGAACCAACTCTGCGACATAGCTTATTGGAAGACTGCGGCATGCAGGGATTGATAAACCCGATAAAGTCCGACTCTATCTGAAAGTCAATATCGTCGGCATGCATATTGTTTTCCGGCTTTCCGGCTTCTCCTAC
>DAIQOQ010000035.1:0-7197 GCA_036787795.1 Paludibacter sp.
ATCATGGGGCTGTAGGTAGCGTTTGGATTTTCTGATTTTTGCAAATGTACGAAAAATGCGTAAATGGGAGAGGGGGTAATAAGGTTGAAATAGTTAAATGTAATGTGTTTGCCGGTTGTTTCCTTCCTAAACCACTCTTGCCATGCGGGATAAATAGCAGGAGTGATAATTAGTGTCGTGTTTGAGAAATTTAAATGGAGCATTGTATTCGTACTTATTACCTAGCTGAATTGCATTCTTTTTTAGACTGTATTCTTGTAAGTAAGTGCTCGAAATAAGTTTATATTATTTTAATCCGCCCCTATATCCTCTAAAGGGGACCTTTGTCGTGTGCAACTGTTGATTGTTTTCATGCATATCACACTTCGGTAGCCCCCTTTAGGGGGTTGGGGGCAGTTAAGACATGTTTTTATATAAACTATATGGCGCTACTTAACTCGTAGCTATTTGCATTTGATAGAGAAAGGTGGGAGGGATTTGGACGAACTACAGGACTAATATTACTGCTGCAAATTTGCTGCGTTGCGATGCTGTTTTACGATTGAAATAACAATAAAAATTGCGAATCGGATGATCTGTTTTCCCCACTTTGTTGATAACTGTTGAAAATGTGTTTGGTTTTATATTTAAACGGCGTGTTTTTAATGTTTTATATGGTTGTTTTGACTTCAGGATATCTGTTGATAAGCTGTTCATAACCCGTTTAAAAGTTGTGAATTGTGCAATAAATAAATGTTGATAAATTTTTTGTGGGGAATTGTGGGGAGATTGGAATTTATTCTATACTTTTACAGTTGAATTATTGGACTCAATTAATTATGTCAACATTTATAGGTAAATACGAAGTGAAAGCCGATGTGAAAGGAAGAATATTTATTCCTTCCGCTTATCGCAAGTTGCTACCTGATGGCGAAAAAGAGCGGGTTGTAATAAGAAAGGATGCCGAAAATGACTGTATGATTCTTTTTCCGGAACATGTATGGAATGAGAAAGTCGAGCATTTCAAATCGAAACTGGATGAATGGAATCCACAGGATCAGCTTTTATTGATGCAGTTTGTGTCGGATGCCGAGTGGTTGGATGTCGATTCGCAGGGGCGTGTGTTGATTTCAAAGAAAAACTTACAAGCAATTGGTATTGAAAATGCTGAGGTACTGTTTGTGGGCATGATAGATCGTTTTGCCATTTGGAGCAAAACACGATATGAACAAGTAAAAATGTCTTCGGCCGATTTTTCAGCATTGCTGAGGGAGCGAATGATGCAACCTAAACCAACAAGTCCTACCCTCTAAACGGGGACTGGAATAGCAACTTTTCTCCGTTCAACGACATGAAAATAAAAAAGAGACAAATACAAGACGAAAGTAACTCCAACTCCACAGTTGGCGATGGGGAGGCTGTCGTTTATCATACTCCGGCTTTACTAAACGAAACCATTGAAGGCTTACATATTAAGCCCGATGGGGTTTATGTAGATGTTACTTTTGGCGGAGGCGGTCATTCCCGTGAGATTTTATCGAAACTGGGACCAACCGGAAAACTGCTGGGGTTTGATCAGGATGAGGATGCTATCAAAAACGGGATCAATGATCCGCGATTTATTTTTGTGAGAAGTAATTTCCGGTATCTGACCAATTTTCTTCGCTACCATAATATAACCAAAGTAGATGGTATTCTGGCCGATCTGGGTGTGTCGTCACATCATTTTGATGAAGCTGAGCGCGGATTCTCGTTTCGCTTTGATGGAGCTCTGGATATGCGAATGAATACGAAATCGCCTTTGACGGCTGCTGTTTTACTGAATACCTATTCCGAAGAACAACTGGCGGATGTGTTTTATTTGTATGGCGAATTGCATAACTCGCGCAAAATAGCACGGACTATTGCAATAGCCCGGAATAATGCACCCTTCGACCGGATTTTTCCGTTTATTGAAGTGTTGAAACCATTTTTTGGCCGTGAGAAAGAGAAAAAAGACATGGCACGCGTGTTTCAGGCTTTGCGCATAGAGGTGAATAAGGAGATGGATGTGCTGAAATCCTTGTTGGAACAAAGCCTGCAAGTGCTGAATCCCGAAGGTCGGTTGGTGGTGCTTACCTATCATTCACTGGAAGACCGGTTGGTGAAAAACTTCTTCCGGAGTGGAAACTTTGAAGGAAAGCTGGAAAAAGATTTTTACGGAAACATACTTTCTCCGTTGAAAGCCGTAAACAGTAAAGTGATTATTGCTGATGAAGCAGAAGTGGAACGTAACCCACGCGCACGAAGCGCCAAATTAAGAATTGCAGAAATAAAGTAGATACAATGCATACGGTAGAGACAAGGCATGCCTTGTCTCTACAAAATAAATAAATTGTAAATTATTTAAATGTCTTGGTTTAAGAAAATAGCGGATGCCATTTTGGGTAGCGAGGATTTCTCGGATATAAAGTCGAGTACCCTTCGCGATATCCTGAATGGGAATATTCTGACTAAAAAGTTCTTTCAAAAGCAATACGGATTGTTGATTATGATTGCTGTTTTGACATTTCTGTATGTCGACAACCGATATTATTGCGAAACACAACAGGCACACGAAATAGATTTGAAAAAGAAAATTCAGGATGTAAAGTATGAATCATTAACTATTTCAGCCGAATTAATGGAAATAAGCCGGCAGTCGAATGTGCTGAGAAAAGTAAACGAAAGTGGACTGCCACTAATTGAATCAACAACCCCACCTACTGTAATTGAAGATAGTATTCCAGAAAAATAGATGACTGATAAACGAAAAAATATTGTCCTTCGGTTTGGCATAGTTTATACTGTAATATGCCTTTCGTTTTTTCTCGTTCTATACCGAATCATTGTCATTCAATTTGTCGAACGAAATCAATGGATGGCTCTTGCTGCTCATAATGTAAAAACAAATATAGTTGTAAAGCCGAACAGAGGTAATATTTATGATTGCAATGGCCGGTTAATGGCCAGCTCGATCCCTACATATTATGTATATATGGACTTGCGTGTTCCGGCTTTGCACGAGAAAGATGGTGTTCTGTTTAAAGATAATATAGACTCTTTATCTATCTACTTGTCAAGTTTTTTTAAAGATAAAAGTCCTTACCAATACAAAGCTGCTCTCACCAAAGCATACAGAAACGGAGTTGGTGAATTGCAACTGTTTCCTAACCGTATTTCGTATGCTCAACTCAAGCAACTTAAAACCTTGCCGCTTTTCCGCTTGGGAAGAAATAAAAGTGGTCTTATTACTAAGGAGCTTTTTCGACGTGTCCGCCCATTTGGCTCATTAGCTTCCCGCACCATTGGCGATATTTTTGCGGATGATTCCAAAGGTGGAAAGAATGGTATTGAAAAAAGTTTTAATACTGATTTATTGGGAACTCCCGGCATTTCTATTCGGCAAAAGATTGCAAATAGCTATATGGAAACGGTTCAGGTGGAGCCTGTTGACGGGATGGATGTGAAGACAACAATAGATGTTGATTTGCAGGATATTGCCGAAAAGGCCTTGCTGGATGGAGTAAAACAATTTGATGCTGCTGTAGGTTATGTTGTTTTAATGGAAGTTCATTCCGGTGAAGTAAAAGCCATTGTGAATATGCAACGGAACAAAGACGGGTCATATACTGAGAATAGAAATGGCGCTGTTTCTGATATGGTTGAACCCGGATCTACTTTCAAAGTTGCATCTGTAATGGCAGCGTTGGATGAAGGGAAGGTGAGACTTACCGACACCATTGATACTTATAATGGAGAGTACAGGTTTGGCAACAGGACTATGACAGATCACAATGCAAATCATGGTGGCTATCATAAAATTACGCTTGCACAGGCAATTTATGCTTCATCAAATATCGGAGTTTCCCGAGCTATTGTTAAGGCGTATGGGCATAATCCGTCTGCCTTTGTCAATAAGTTATATGCTATGAAGTTGAATGAAAAGATGGATCTGGAAATACCTGGTGCTGCAGCTCCGTTTATTCGTCATCCGCATGACAAGTCGCACGAATGGTCGAATACAACTTTACCATGGATGTCGATAGGTTATGAAACACAGATTCCTCCTATTTATACCCTGGCATTCTACAACTCAATAGCTAACGACGGAAAATTAATCCGTCCGTTCTTCGTTAAGTCAGTGAGTAAAAACGGGCTGATAATAAAAGAATTTAAAACAGAAATAATTAACCCTGCAATATGTAAACCAACAACGTTGAGAGAAATTCGCTCTGCATTATTGGGGGTTGTTGAAGATAAGTTTGGTACAGGAAAGGTTGTTCATTCAAAATATGTACGTATTGCAGGTAAATCGGGAACAGCTCAGATTTCGCAGGGGAAAAAAGGATATAAGGACGGAGGAACAAAACATCAGGTATCCTTTTGCGGTTATTTCCCGTATGAAAACCCGTTGTATTCTTGCATTGTCGTAATGCGTGAGCCGGGTATCGGTTACGCATCCGGAGGAAGCATGACCGGTTCTGTGTTTAAAAATATTGCCGAACGGGTTGTTGCCCTAAATTCAAACCGTAAACCATCTCATGTAGATGCTGATTCTATTGATTCGGAAAATATAATTCCTCTGACTAAAGTTGGATATTATAAGGCAATGCAAACAGTTATGGCAAATCTTCAATTGCCATTGGCTCCGAATTCAACAGATTGGGTGAAGGCATTTGCCGAGCAAAAAAGAACTCGTGTAGAACCAATCAGGGTTTCGAAAAATGCAGTGCCTGACCTTGTTGGCATGGGAGCAAAGGATGCTGTTTTTATACTTGAAAACTTAGGTCTGCGCGTTCAGGTTCAGGGCCGAGGTAAAGTTGTAACACAAAATATAAAACCCGGTACTGTTGCCCGTAAGGGGAGTACTGCTGTGATTAATCTTCAGTAAATGAATTTGTCTAAAATATAAAAACCGACGAATATGATATTAACGGATATATTGCAAAACGTAATTTTGCAAAAAGTAGTAGGAAACACAGAAATACAAGTAAACAACATCCAGTTTGACTCCCGTAAGGTTGAAGCCGGAAATGTCTTCGTGGCTACACGGGGAACCGCTTCAGATGGACATCAATTTATTCCGATGGCTATCGAAAAAGGTGCTGTTGCCGTTGTTTGCGAAGAGATTCCTGAAGAGATTAATCCGGCTGTTGCTTATGTAAAGGTCGAAAGCAGCTCGGATGCACTTGGAAAAATGGCTTCTGCCTGGTACGGCTTTCCGTCATCAAAAATGATTTTGGTGGGAGTGACCGGCACAAATGGAAAAACAACCATTGCTACTTTATTATATCAACTCTTCCTCCAGCTTGGTCATAAGTCCGGGTTGCTTTCAACAGTCTGTAACTATGTAAATGATGTGGCTGTAGAGGCAACACATACCACGCCCGATCCTATAGAACTGAATGAATTGCTTGCTCAGATGGTGGATGCCGGATGCGAATATGCTTTTATGGAGGTTAGTTCGCATGCTATAGACCAACGCCGCATTGCCGGATTGGAATTTGACGGAGCGATCTTTACCAATATTACACGTGACCACATTGATTATCATCTTACTTTTGAGAATTATCTGAAAGCAAAAAAACGTTTCTTTGATGACCTGTCGGTGGAAGCTTTTGCATTGACTAATGCTGATGATAAAAACGGACTGGTGATGCTTCAGAATTCGAAAGCTAAAAAATATACCTATTCTCTTCGGGGAATGGCCGATTTCAAAACACGTATTCTGGAGCATGGGTTTGAAGGCATGCTACTTGATATGAATGATAAAGAAGTGAACGTATCCTTTATCGGTAAATTTAATGCAAGTAATTTATCGGCTGTATTTGGTGCAGCGGTTTTACTCGGTCAGGACGAACTGGAAGTATTACGTATTATCAGTTCTTTGCATTCTGTTTCCGGACGTTTCGAAACTTTGCATGCTCCGGCAGGATACACAGCCATTGTAGATTATGCTCATACACCGGATGCTCTGGTGAATGTGATTAGTACCATTAACAATATATTACAAGGAAACGGAAGGCTGATTACGGTAGTTGGTTGTGGTGGAAACCGTGATAAAGGAAAACGTCCGATGATGGCTCGTGAAGCGGTAGCCGATAGTTGGAAAGCAATATTGACATCGGATAACCCACGGTTTGAAGAACCACAAGATATTTTGAATGATATGATAGCAGGTCTTGATCCTGTTCAAAAGGCTAAAAGTCTTACGATTGTTGATCGTAGGGAAGCCATTAAAACTGCGTGCTCTTTGGCTCAGGCCGGCGATGTGGTGCTGATTGCAGGGAAGGGGCATGAAGATTATCAGATTATACAGGGTGTAAAGCATCACTTTGATGATAGAGAAGAGGTTAGGAAATGTTTTTGATCTGTCGGTAATTGTAAGTAGTAAATTGATAAATTGTAAATAGATATGCTGTACCATTTATTTCTGTTTTTAGAAAGTAAATTTATTTTTCCAGGGGCTCACTTGTTTAATTATATCTCGTTTAGAACAGGTCTGGCATTTATTCTGGCTCTTGTGCTCTCCACCTTGTTTGGACGACGCATAATTGATTATTTACAGAAAAAGCAAATTGGTGAAACAATTCGTGATTTGGGATTGGAAGGGCAAATGAGCAAAAAAGGAACGCCAACCATGGGGGGTGTTATTATCATTATCGCCATTTTTGTGCCGACTATTCTGCTGGCAAACCTGACTAATACCTATATTATTTTGATGTTGATCACCACCATTTGGCTTGGTTTGATTGGCTTCTTAGACGATTATATTAAGGTGTTTCGCAAAAATAAAGAAGGCTTGAGTGGTCGGTTTAAAATAGTAGGGCAAGTAGGTCTTGGTTTAATTGTAGGTCTGACTATGTATATGAGTTCGGATGTAGTAATTCGTGAGAATATAGAAATAAAAGGTGCGACTCAACGTGTTGAAAATGTGCTTTACTCGAAGCAAAATACTAAATCGACCAAAACAACCATCCCGTTTGTAAAGAATAATAATCTTAATTATGCAGATGCATTTAGATGGGCCGGAGTTAATGCTCAGCGATATGGTTGGATTTTATTTGTTTTGGTGGCTATTTTTATTGTAACTGCCGTTTCAAACGGAGCCAATCTTACCGATGGTTTGGATGGCTTAGCAACAGGGTCTTCGGCTATTATTGGAGTTATTCTGGGTATTTTAGCTTATGTCTCAGG
>DAIQOQ010000035.1:7297-8988 GCA_036787795.1 Paludibacter sp.
GAAAATTTATCAGTAATGATTCAGGTTGCTTACTTTAAGTATACGAAGAAGAGATATGGTGAGGGAAAACGCGTCTTTAAGATGACACCCTTACATCATCATTACCAAAAACAAGGCAATGCAGGTATTCAGGCTATTTTTCAACGCCCGCTACAGGCTATGCCCGAATCGAGAATTGTAATTCGCTTTTGGATTATTGGAATCATTTTGGCTGCAGTAACAATCATTACATTGAAAATCAGATAATAGAAAATGAAACGAATCGTAGTACTTGGTGGCGGTGAAAGTGGAGCCGGAGCTGCCGTATTGGCAAAAAAACAAGGTTTTGATGTTTTTCTTTCCGACTTATCGGAAATAAAACCCGAATATAAAGCATTGTTGAACAAGTATGAAATTGTTTGGGAAGAAAAACAACATACTGAAGAGTTGATTCTGAATGCTGCTGAAGTGATAAAGAGCCCGGGAATTCCTGATAAGGCACCGATGATAAAGAATCTTCATGCACTTGAAATTCCGATAATCTCAGAAATTGAATTTGCCGGACGTTATACACAGGCGAAAATGATTTGTATCACGGGTAGCAACGGAAAAACCACCACGACCATGTTGGTTTACCATATTCTGAAAAATGCCGGACTAAACGTAGGGTTGGCTGGTAATGTGGGACAAAGTTTGGCACTGCAGGTTGCAATTGATTCGTTCGATTATTATGTGGTTGAGTTGAGTAGTTTCCAACTTGATGGAATGACTGAGTTTAAAGCTGATATTGCTATCTTATTAAATATTACGCCTGATCATTTGGATCGGTACGAATATAATTTTCAGAATTATGTAGATTCGAAATTTAGGATTACTCAAAATCAAACCGCCGAAGATGCTTTTATTTTTTGGGAAAATGATCCGGTAATCAAAGCAGAACTTGCTAAGCGAAATATTCAATCTGCTATGTATCCGTTTGCAATTGAACGTACGGAGAAGACTAAAGCTTTTATTGAAAATGACGACTTAATTATAAAAACCATTAAATCTCTATTTACTATGCCAACAACAGAATTAGCTTTGCAGGGTATGCACAATACCTACAATTCAATGGCTGCCGGATTGGCCGCTTCTATTGTAAATGTCCGAAAGGAGAGTATCAGGCAGTCTATGCAGGATTTTCAAGGTGTTGAACATCGTTTGGAATATGTTGCAACGGTGAAAAACATACGCTTTGTTAATGATTCCAAAGCCACAAATGTAAATTCATGCTGGTATGCGCTTCAAAGCATGAAAACACCGGTTGTGCTGATTTTAGGTGGAACAGATAAAGGAAACGATTATTCGGAGATTGAAGCGTTGGTTCATGATAAAGTAAAAGCTTTGATTTTTATGGGACTGGATAATTCACCATTGCATAAATTCTTTGATGGAAAAGTCTCGAAAATAACCGACGTTGTATCAATAGAAGATGCTGTAAATACTGCTTATGAAATGGCTGAGAGTGGTGATACAGTTTTGCTTTCGCCTTGTTGTGCAAGTTTTGATTTGTTTAAAAGCTACGAAGACAGGGGCAAACAATTTAAAGCTTGTGTAAGAAGTTTGTGAAATAATAAACCGTGGCTGGTTTGAGGTGGCTCTGTTGATGGTCTGATTTACATCAACGTTTTGAAATTTGAATTCTGACTAAGCAATATGGAAACATTATTCAA
>DAIQOQ010000035.1:9088-17092 GCA_036787795.1 Paludibacter sp.
ACATCAACGTTTTGAAATTTGAATTCTGACTAAGCAATATGGAAACATTATTCAAAAAATATTTGAAAGGTGACACGACTTTATGGGTTGTGTTTATAGCTCTTTGTATTCTGTCCATTATTGAGATGTACAGTGCATCAAGCACATTAGCTTATAAAGCTAGCAGTCATCTTATGCCGGTGCTGCGTCACTTTGGCTTTTTGGTTGGAGGGGTTTTAATAGCCTTCGCAGTTCATTTGGTCCCGTATAAAATCATTCGGATTTTTTCTTATTTTGGACTCGTAATTTCGGCTGCTTTACTTGTTTTCGTGTTATTCAAAGGGCATAGCGAAAATGATGCGGCACGTTGGTTGGTTATTGGAGGAGTTCAGTTTCAACCATCCGAATTAGCTAAGCTTTCGGTAATTATTGTTGCAGCCGATTTAATTTCAAGGATCAGAGACAATACCAAGGATGAATGGATCTATTTCCGCAATACAATGATCATGTTGATTATAATTTGTGGTTTGATTTTGTTGGAAAATTTTTCTACAGCATTTATTTTGTTTACAGTGGTATTTATTATGATGTTTATTGGTCGGATATCATTAAAATATCTGGGGTCAATGGCAACTGTTCTTATTGTTACTTTATTAATAGGGTATGGGGCGGTAAAGGCTATTCCGGAAAACTCAATGCCACATATGTTTAAGCGTGCATACACTTGGGTTGCCCGTATAGAAAGGCATTCGGATAAAGGGGTAAAGGAAAATAAATATGTTATTAATGATAAAAACCGTCAGGAAAAATATGGGCAGATAGCCATTGCTCGTGGAGGTGTTTTCGGAGTTTTACCAGGAAATAGTGTAGAACGGGATTATCTTCCACAGGCATATTCCGATTTTATATTTTCTATTATAGTGGAAGAAATGGGATCAATTGGTGGTGTTGTTGTGATAATTCTGTACCTGATTTTACTCTTTCGAGCGGGGCAAATCGCAACGAAATGTTCATCGGTATTTGCCGCTATTTTAGTTATTGGACTTTCATTGATGATTGTTATACAGACATTTATAAATATGTCTGTAGCCACAAGTTTAATTCCGGTTACCGGGCAACCGTTGCCTCTGATTAGTAGAGGTGGAACTTCTATCTTAATTACCTGCATCTACTTTGGAATTATATTTGGAATAACGCGTCAGATAAAGGAAGAGGATCAGCTTCCGATAGAAGAATCAGAAATGCCGGAAGATACGTTGCCTGTGGTCGAATTGGAAAGTTTGTAAATCGTTATTCTTTTGCGTAATTTTGTAAGATGTACCGACCGTGAAGTCATAGGTTGATAATCAAAAAGAACTATTATGAAACGTAAATTCATTATCAGTGGTGGTGGAACCGGTGGACATATCTTTCCTGCAATCAGCATAGCCAATGCACTGAAAAAACAACTCCCCGATGCTGACATTTTATTTGTGGGAGCACTTGGTCGTATGGAAATGGAACGTGTCCCCGCGGCAGGTTATCCTATCGAAGGTTTACCGGTGAGCGGTTTTGATAGGAAAAACATGTTACGCAATATAAAAGTGTTGCTGAATCTGTTTCGTAGTTTAGTGCAGGCACGTCGAATTATCCGTCGGTATAAACCCGATGTTGCTATTGGAGTAGGAGGTTATGCCAGTGCACCTACATTGCGGGCAGCTGCTTCCCATGGAGTTCCTACCGTGATTCAGGAACAAAATTCATATGCCGGAGTGACTAATAAATTACTCGCTAAAAGGGCAAAGCGAATTTGTGTGGCATACGAAGGTATGGAACGCTTTTTCCCGAAAGATAAGATTGTACTTACCGGTAATCCGGTTCGTCAGGATTTGTTTTCTGTTGCTCCAAAGACAATGGAGGCTTATCAGTTTTTTAATTTTGACCCGAATAAAAAAACAATTTTGGTTGTTGGCGGAAGTTTAGGTGCCAGAACTATCAACCAAAGTATTATAGCAGGTCTTGAGCTACTATCGAGAACCAATGTACAGATTATCTGGCAAACAGGTAAATTTTATATCGAAGATGCACGAAAAGCTGCGCAGGCATTTGTATCGCCCAGCTTGCTGGTAACCGATTTCGTATCGCGGATGGATCTGGCTTATTCAATTGCCGATTTAGTGGTTTCGCGTGCCGGTGCTAGTTCTATTTCTGAACTATGCTTGTTGGCTAAACCGGTTATTTTAGTTCCGTCGCCGAATGTGGCTGAAGATCATCAAACCCAAAATGCATTGGCGTTGGTTCGTAAAGATGCAGCAGTGATGATAAAAGATGTTGATGCAAAAGAACAATTGGTAAGTAAAGCATTGGAACTAATTGGCGATGAAACGGCTTTGACTAAATTGAGCGAGAATATACTTAAACTGGCCGAGAAAGATTCGGCAGATAGAATTGCAAAGGAAATTTTGACCTTATTGGCAGGTAAGTAGCAAGCTTGTCTGTGTTTTTTCTTGCATAAATAAAGTTATTTGAAAAACAAAGTATGAATAAGTTTACAAAATATTACTTTTTAGGAATTGGTGGAATAGGTATGAGCGCGTTAGCTCGCTATTTTTATACAAAGGGTTTTCAGGTTGCCGGTTACGATCGCACTGAAACAAAGCTTACGTCTGAGCTTCAAACGGAAGGCATTATGGTTAGTTTCAATCAAGATGTCGATGAAATTCCATTTGTTTTTACGAAACCGGAGAATACGTTGATTATTATTACACCGGCTATTCCGAATGATCATCCGCAACTTAGATATTTTCAGGAAAATAATTTTACAATTCAAAAGCGCGCTCAGGTTTTGGGTGATATCACACGTCAGAGCAAGGGTATTTGTATTGCCGGAACACACGGCAAAACTACAACATCAACTATTGCTGCCCATTTGTTGTACCAATCGCAGGTTTCTTGTAATGCATTTTTAGGTGGTATAGCCAATAATTATAATACCAACTTATTGCTTTCGGCCGAAAGTAATCTGGTGGTGATTGAAGCCGATGAATATGACCGTTCGTTTCATCAACTTTCGCCTTATATGGCTGTGATCACTTCGGTTGATCCCGATCATTTGGATATTTATGAAACACCAAAAGCTTTTTACGAAAGTTTTGAGTACTTTACATCGCTTATTCGTCCCGGTGGTGCGCTGATTATGCGCAAAGGAATCGATATTGTTCCACAACTTCAAAAAGGAGTGAAACTTTATACCTACTCAATGAATGATGGTGGTGATTTTAGTGCTGATAATATTCGTACTGTAAAAGGTGAAATCCATTTCGACTTTGTGACTCCCAACGACCGGATATCAGATGTCCGTTTAGGGGTACCTGTTCAGATAAATGTAGAGAATAGCGTTGCTGCTATGGCGTTGGCATGGCTGAATGGTGTCTCGCATGAAGAACTTCGTACCGGAATTTCTTCTTTTTCGGGAATCTATCGTCGTTTTAATGTGGTTTATAAATCGGATAAAATTGTGTATATGGATGATTATGCGCATCATCCCAGTGAGCTGAAAGCAAGTATTTCATCTATACGTAACTTGTATCCTACCCGGAAAATAACAGGTATCTTTCAGCCGCATCTCTATACCCGTACGCGCGATTTTGCTCCTGCCTTTGCCGAAGCCTTATCGCAACTCGATGAATTGATATTACTGGATATTTATCCGGCTCGGGAATTACCGATTGAAGGCGTTGATTCAGACTTGATTTTACGTGATGTTAAACTAAAAAACAAAACTTTGTGCAGCAAGGAAAATCTATTACCTTTGCTGAAAGAAAAGGATTTGGATGTTTTGGTCACATTTGGGGCCGGTGACATTGATAAAATGGTACCGTTGATTAGAGAACAACTAAAAAAATCGGCAAGTACAATTTGATCATTTATCACTGAATCATGAAACCTGTTTGGAAATACATATTGATTGCCTTTTTTGCAGCATTGGTTTTGGGGTATCTGGCATTTTCATTGCGGTACTTTTCCGGTAGAGAAAAAGATGATGTCTGCCGGAAGCTTGACATAGTGATGATGGAAAAATATGGTAAACAATTGGTTACCGAAAAAGAGATTTCACAAATTCTGGACAATAATGATTTGAATCCGGTTGGGAAAACGATAAAACGTATTCGAACCGAATCTATTGAAGAACAACTTCGTAAAAACCCGATGATAAAGGTTGTGCAATGTTACAAAACACCAGCAGGAGTAGTGACCATTCGGGTTTCGCAGCGCTGTCCAAAGTTTCGGGTAGTTGGTTTCAGTAGTTATTATGTGGATACGGATAGAAAGCCAATGCCGGTTTCGATGAATTACGCAGCTTACGTGCCTGTTGTTTCGGGACGCACCACGGTTTCTATGATGACAAGTAAAATGTTTGATTTTGTGACTTTTCTGGAAGAAAATCCTTTTTGGAATGCACAGATTGAACAAATATATGTTTGTGATGATCTGAAAATAGAATTGGTGCCTCGTGTGGGCGATGCAATTATTAAGTTGGGAACATTGGATAATTATCAGGCTAAACTGGAGAAACTTCATAAGCTATACCTGAAAGGATTCAATGTTGTTGGTTGGAATAAATATAAAGTTATTGATTTACGATATAAAGACCAGATTGTTTGTAGTAAAGTTGGTCAGGAAACGGAGCTGAAGAAAGTCGTAACTGAAAAAAAAGATAGTATTATTGCCAAGAAATTATGATTTCAAAAAAACTTATAGCGATAGATTTTGGGAGTACATGTATTTCGGCTATGGCAGCTGAAGTGCTCGAAAACGGTGCTGTAAAAATTCTATCTGAAGAATCAAAAGCCTCCGATGATGTTCGGTGGGGAATTGTAGAAAAACCATCGGGCGCCTCTTTTAAAGTGAGTGAGTTGCTTAAGCTATTGAAAAATAGTGCCAGGATGCCGGAAATATCGCAGGTGTCGGTTAGTGTCGGGGCTAAAAGCATGAAACACATAGTCTCATCTGTCAACAGATTTGTACCTAAGCACAATGTAGTTACCGATGAATTATTGGCAGAGATGGTTGAGGAATGTGAACTTAAATTTCGTCATCCGGAGATAACTATTTTTGATGTTATTCCTGTTTCATATATGTTGGATGGCAAAAGCATGGAGGACCCTGTAGGTCAAAGTGGCATTCAGATAAAAGCGAATTATCATGTGGTTTATGGAAATTCAATAATAAAAACCGAGCTTGAGCGTTGTTTTGATCGTACAGGGATAGTGTTGGAATATAGTCCATTGGCTGTAGAGGCATTGTCGACGGTAGTGCTGGATACGCAGGAACGTGAAGTGGGAGCGGCTTTGATTAACTTTGGGGCTACCACTACTACGCTGGCTGTGTATCGTAACGATGTATTACAAAACTTGCTGGTGGTTCCGCTTGGAGCTAAAAACATTACCAAAGATATTCAGGAATTGGGGATCAACGAAGCAAATGCCGAACGACTTAAGTGCCTCAAAGGATTTGCCATGGAATCGATGGTGGATGAACCGATGTATATTCAGATTGCCTCTGCGGAAGTAGATAATCCTCCTGTGAAAATTTCGACCAAATTTCTGGCAACGATTATAGAAGCGCGTTTGGATGAAATGATGCAACCTATTTTTGATACGATAGCTGATTTGTCTTTTACGCTGGATGCAGGAATTGTTATTACAGGCGGCGGATCAAAATTGAATAATCTGATTGAGTATATTGCCGAAAAGACTGGTATTTATGCCCGCTTTGGTGACCATTCAGAATGGTTGGATGACAATACACCCGAAAAATATCATGATCCAAAATATGCTCAATTAATTGGCACTATTTTGTTGACAAATGAGTATCGGAAAGAACATCCGGTTGAAGTAACTGTAAATGCACCGGGCAAAGAACCGAAAATTCCGAGAAAGAAATTCAAGGATAAAATTGCTGATGGATTTCTTAGTTTTTTCAACGATGACAATAAGCTGAATTAGTTACAAGTGACAGTAAATATAATTACGATTTGTGAATTTTTAATTTTCAATTAAGAAGATATGGGATATTTAGACGACAGTTTACCCTTAGAATTGCCACTGATTGACAGTTCGATTATTAAAGTTATTGGCGTTGGTGGTGGCGGTGGAAACGCGGTTAATCACATGTATCGTCAGGGAATTACCGATGTTTCGTTTGTGGTTTGTAATACAGATAATCAGGCCTTGGTGAAATCGCCGGTACCCACAAAAATACAACTGGGTATTGATACCACCGAAGGACTGGGAGCCGGTGGAAAACCCGAAGTGGCTAAAAGAGCTGCGGAAGAATCGATTGATCGTATTCAGGACTTGCTGAAAGATAATACCAAGATGGTTTTTATCACTGCAGGGATGGGTGGCGGAACCGGTACGGGTGCATCGCCGGTGGTGGCTAAAGCTGCGCACGATTTGGGCATTCTGACTGTGGGTATTGTCACTATTCCGTTTGCTTTTGAAGGAACAATGAAAATCCGTCAGGCATTGGAGGGAGTGGCTGCACTGAGTGAACATGTGGATGCCATTTTGGTTATTAACAACGAGAAGTTGAAACAAATATATCCGGATCTGGAACTTTCTAACGCTTTTGCCAAAGCGGATGATGTGTTGACAAATGCCGCGAAAGCTATTGCGGAAATTATAACCGTTCCCGGTTATATAAACACTGACTTTGCCGATGTGTACAGCATCATGAAAGACGGAAATGTGGCTATTATGAATACCGGTTATGCGTCGGGCGAGGGTCGTATTACCAAAGCTATTGAAGATGCGCTGAATTCGCCGTTGTTGAATACCAATGATGTGAGTGGAGCCAGCAAAATTCTGTTGAGCTTGTACTGTTCTAACACTGATCAGATCAGAATGGAAGAAGTAGAACAAATTCATGAATTTATGTCGAAGGTGGGCGAAAATGTTCAGGTTATTTGGGGAGCAAGTTTCGATGACGAGTTGGAAGATAAGGTGAAAATTACCTTGATAGCTACCGGATTCGACGTAAGTGATATTCCCGGCATGCCAACTAATATAGCTAAGGCGCATACCCATACAAAACCTGCGATGAGTGCCGAAGCTTCTAAATTTTTTGAAGCTCCGAAAAAGGAAAAAGAGCCGGAACCGGAACCAGTGGTTGTTGCTCCCGAAAAGGTAGAGCCTGAGCCTGCTAAGCTAAATACAGATAAAGCCTTCGAACAATATTATGGAAACGTGACTCCGGCTGCAGAGCCCGAATTACCTAAGGAAGCAGAAATGCCTGTTTTTACGCTCGACGATTTGGAAGATGAATCTACATTAAAAAATGTGGAAAATATTCCGGCATGGAAAAGAAAATTAATGAGATAATGTGTTGAATCTTTATAGTCGGTTTGATAATCTCTGATCGGTTAATTGCTTCAACTCCAAAAATAAATAAAAATGGACGAACTATTTGACAAAGTAAGCGGCGATATTAAAACTGCTATGTTAGCCCGCGACAAAGTGGCTTTGGAAGCGTTGCGCGGTATGAAAAAAGAATTTTTGGAAGCTAAAACAGCCAAAGGTGGCGACGGACATTTGCCCGAAGATGTAGCCGTAAAAATTCTTCAGAAAATGGTGAAACAGCGCAAAGAATCGGCTCAGATTTATATTGAACAGAGCCGCCCCGAATTAGCCGAAAATGAATTGGCCGAAGCGGCTGTTATTGAAAAGTATTTACCCGCTCAGATGACCGATGCCGAGCTTGAAGCTGCTGTGGTTGCCGTTATAGCACAAGTTGGTGCCACTGGGCCTCAGGATATGGGAAAAGTAATGGGGGTAGCCAGTAAACAGCTTGCCGGAAAAACCGAAGGACGTTTGATTTCTGAAAAAGTAAAAACTCTGTTGGCAAAATAATCAATACCTTGGCATAAAGGTGTTTTATGGTATAAGTTCTCCCATTTTTCGATAGAAAAATGGGAGAACTTTATTTGTACAGGCCTTGTATTCTAAAAAGGAATGGTACTGGGCTGTTTGCTCGTTGGTGAAG
>DAIQOQ010000194.1:0-4225 GCA_036787795.1 Paludibacter sp.
ATTTTGAACTTGCTCACAAAACCCGCTATATTGATGTTATAATAGGTGGACATTCGCACAGCATGATTACAAATACTACAGAAAAAAATGCTGCCGGAAAACCTGTTGTGATTGCACAAATGGCGAAAAGTGGATTATATTTAGGAAGAGTGGATTTGGAGTTAGAAAAAAAGTAAAAAAGGATTTTTTTGGCAAGGTTTTTGTTAACAATAAAACAGTTGAACAACCACAATTATCTTGATTCTCAATGAAAAGATTTCAACTTACATTATTTGTTTTTAGTGTCAGCACAAGTTTTGCACAAACACAGTCCGATACCATAAGTACAAAGACTTTCCCTACAAGGCATATAAGCTCTGATTTTAATCAAACTATTTTTGATAAATCTATGCAAAGCATGCCCCTGACACTGGACATGAATTCTTTTTACAAACAAAAACTAACAGAAACGGCATTGCGAACTCCAACAATAACCATTGCTTCATTTTATAATCCACTTACCCCGACATTAAATATTGAAAATAATCTATACAATCAATACAAAGTGAGTAACCAAAGCTGGATCAGTACTTCTCGCACGTCAAATGCCTATCAGGGATTAGGTGGAGTGTATACTATTAATGCCAATTACAATGTAAAGGTTGGCGGTTTTGCCATTTTAAGTGCCGGGATGTATGCCTCGAAGTATAATATTTACAATAATTTCCAGAACGACATGGGCTTCAATGGCAACATCAAGTTTGTCCTTTCCGACAGAATCAGCATCAACGCCTCTGGTCAATATTCCACACAAGGAAATAAAAACGGGATTTCTCCGTTTTTGTCAACCATGTATCCAAGCACCAACTACAGCGGTTCTTTTGAATTTAAAGTAACCGACAAATGGGGGCTGATAATGGGGGCTCAACAGGAGTTTGACGTATTTACAAGAAAGTGGGTTACCACCCCATACATTCTTCCCATATTCTATAAACATTAATTTTGTGACTTAGCTCGAATGAAAAAGCATATCAATATTGGAC
This sequence comes from Paludibacter sp., assembly GCA_036787795.1. Taxonomy (GTDB): domain Bacteria; phylum Bacteroidota; class Bacteroidia; order Bacteroidales; family Paludibacteraceae; genus Paludibacter. The sequence continues at coordinate 1,023 of DAIQOQ010000194.1, forward strand.
TTTACCTCTCAAACAAATCAAATAAGAATTATATTCTTCAACAAATAATGGCCAATAAGTTCCTGAAACCTTATCTGGATCTTAGCCCACTCAAAGGTGCTTTATATTCGTCAATAACCATCGACAAGTTTATCGAAGATGAACTCCGGCACGATCGATTTCTGATTCAAACCGATGAAAACTCTAGCTTGGCATCTATGTCTAGCGGACAACAAAAGAAGGCACTCTTGCTATATCTGATAAATCAAAAACCACAATATATCGTACTCGACGATGTGTATAGCAATGTAGACAAACAGACACAACAGTTTATTGACAATGAACTAACGCAATTAGGTGAGTCCACCTTATTGGTTCAGTTATTTTTCAGAAAACGGGATTTATTGCCTTGCATAGACATTGTTTATTCGGTAAATGAAAACAACGAAATAACCGCCTCACAACAGGCCAACCTTTTTCTTGCTTCGAACCAATCAAACTCCATAAATCCGGCACTGTTTAGTCTGCCGAAAATGTATAATGGGGATCATACAAATGTAGATCCATTAGTGCAATTAAATTCGGTATCGGTTCACTACGGCACCAAAGATGTATTGGACAATGTCCAATGGACCATAAAAAGCGGAGAGTTCTGGCAGCTTGTAGGTCCCAATGGTGCCGGTAAAAGCACCTTGATTTCAATGATAACCGGCGATAATCCCCGTGCCTACGGACAAGATATGATTTTGTTCGGACGCAAAAAAGGATCAGGAGAATCAATATGGGATATAAAACGCCAGATTGGTTACTTCACACCTGCCATGATTGAGCAGTTTACCCGGGCTGACACGGTGGAGAATATGATTATTTCAGGGCTGAATGACTCTGTGGGATTATATGTAAATCCGTCCGACATGCAAAAGGATATTGCAAAAAGCTGGATGGAAAGTTTGGGTTCCGCATACAAAAACAGAACATTTCAGAGCCTTTCGCTCGGGCAGCAGCGCATGGTGATGGTAGCAAGAGCTATGGTGAAGTATCCGCCTCTGCTTATTCTCGACGAACCTACTATTGAGTTGGACGACGAGAATAGCAAATTGTTTATCGAAATGGCGAACGCTATAGCTGCCGAAAAGAAGGTAGCTATTATTTACGTGTCGCATCGGGATGAACCGGATTTGCAACCAAATAAAATATTTGAGCTCATCCGCACAGAACATGGGTATACGGGTATTGTAAAATAAGAAAGCCCAATCAGGCTTTTTGTTTTACCAACACCCAGGATCCGAAAAACATTGGGATAATAAAATTCACAGCCCATATAAGCACGCTGGCTAAAGCAATGTCAACCACCGGCCCGGAAAAAGCTCCGATAACCAATACGGCACACGAACTGCGCACCGCTGCTTCCGAAAAAGCCCACGATGGAGTGAAAGTGACAAATAAATAAGAAGTAGGAATGGATATCAATGCCTGTAATACGGTTAGCTCTACATTGAAAAAACGCAACATCAAAAAAAACTGCGCGCTGAAAATGAGGTAACGACCAAGTGACAGAAGCATTACCAAAGTCAGGTCTAAGCCACTATAACCTGCAAGACAGGTAGTAAATGCTCTTACTTTTTCTGCATACCGACTTCGCTGAAGTCGCTTACTTAATTCGGGAAGATATATATAAAATAGCCCAACAATCAATAGACCCAGAGTCAGTCCGGCCAGATAGAGTGTTTTATCAAACTGAATTCCGGCCAGATTCATCTGAAAAAAACACATACAGGCAGGCACCCCGCATAAAGCCATAATCAGATTTTGTGTCAAACTATTCACAACGCTCAGAGTTACTCCGGCTTTTCGATTCTCGGCGTGCAGAAATGTTACGCGTCCTACCAATTCTCCTACCCGATTTGGGGTGAAGAAACCGGTAGAAATTCCCGCCAACACTGACTTTACCGCTTCTTTAGTATTGATTTTCTGAACATGAGACACCAGGCACTTCCATTTCAGAGATTCGAGAACCCAATTGAATGGTAGCAATAAAATCACACCCGCCAACCACCAAAAGTGCGACACCGGGAGTTGTTTCCAATGCGAGATAAGCTCAGGATATTGATCGAACGTGAGAAGTTTGTAAAATAGAAACGCGAAAGCTACAAGCACGGTCACCCATTTCAATAGATAACCGACAAAAGGACTTTTCAAAGAAAAATATTTATCAGAACGAAAAGCTCTTGAATTATCCATTTGCAGCTTATTTAATAGGGCTCTGATGTTCCTTTGGGATCTTAAATGTGTATTTTTTTTGAGAGAAATAGCTTATCAGTATGCAGAAGAAAGTAGCTGCCATTTGCGATGGGGTGGTCCAAAAATGAAACCCGTCAACCAGAATTTTCAAGAAGAAAGCGTTGATACCTAAATTGGCAACTGCCACAATAAAGTACCTGTATAACTGAACACCTCCCCGCAAATCGGAATCGGTAAACGTAACATATTTCTGCAATAAAAATCCGAAAAAAGTAGAAATCGGGAAAGTAAGAATCAATGTACCAATATGCGAACTGAAAGTAAAAAAGCCCAAAGGAAGCATTTGTTGGCGCAATACAAAATTATAGACAGCAAAATACAAAACCAAAGAAAAGCCGACGTTGGCTGCGCCGGTAAAACCATACCTAAAGAACTGCAAGGTCATGTATTTGCGGAAAGGAGGATAAAAAAAATCGATAACCCGCGAAATAAGGCGACCTACAAATATGAATTTTTTTCTCATTCAGGTAATTTTGGTTGTATCAGGTTGCGTTATTCTATTGTAAATGTAGAAATAACAAACAATTTTAATTACTTTTGTGCGCTTCAAAACAAGTTGCTTTTCATACGCAGTACAAAGATACAATTTATGAACTGACAATCTGTAAAACGGAATTCACAATTTTGTTTTTAAAACAAATTACAGTCACGATTAGAACCAATGACACAAGTAAGAGCTAAAAAATACCTGGGACAACATTTTCTAAAGGATATGGGGATTGCAGCCCGCATAGCCGACAGTTTAGTACTCGACGGAGAAACTTCCGTGCTCGAGATTGGACCCGGAATGGGTGTGCTGACTCAGTTTCTACTTCAAAACCCATTAATTAATCTCAAGGCTGTAGAACTCGACACTGAATCTGTTGAATATCTGCACCAGCATTATCCGGATTTAAATGTAATTGAAGCTGATTTTCTGAAAC
>DAIQOQ010000194.1:4325-5721 GCA_036787795.1 Paludibacter sp.
TATCTGCACCAGCATTATCCGGATTTAAATGTAATTGAAGCTGATTTTCTGAAACTGGATCTGAAAACCATTTTCCCCGATAAATTCTGTGTCATTGGTAATTTTCCGTATAATATTTCGAGTCAGATATTCTTCAAAATGCTCGATAACAAAGATTCCATCCCCTGTTTGGCCGGAATGATTCAAAAAGAAGTGGCCGAACGCATTGCAGCGCCAGCCGGGAGTAAAACCTATGGAATTCTGAGCGTATTAATGCAAGCCTATTATAAAATTGAGTATCTTTTCACCGTTCATGAGCATGTTTTCGATCCACCTCCGAAAGTAAAATCAGCCGTTATCCGGTTTACCCGAAATGATGTTTCGAAGATCAATTGCGATGAACAGCTCTTTAAATCGGTAGTGAAAACGTCTTTCAATCAACGCCGGAAAACTCTTCGAAATTCTTTAAAGCCATTGGTTGAAGCCGGTCATCCGATGTATGCCGATCCGTTATTCGATTTACGTCCGGAACGACTGGATGTTGCGGCTTTTGTCGATCTCACCAATAGGGTAGAAGCAGCGCTTGCCGCAAAATAATCATCGGGCAATTAGTCCCGGCTTGTTACATAACGACAGAGAATAGTCGAACATGAGCTGTTTTATCAGTAAAAATGCATTCGAAATCTGACATTTGATTAATTTCATTTATCTTTGCATTCAGACTATTCATAAATTAATACGACAAATAAAAATCAACTCCATGAAGCTAAAAATCAGAACAAAGGTCTTACTTGGAATTCTCTTCCTCTTTGTAGAATTTGCATTAATAGGCGGTTTGAGCATATATTATATCTCGTCTATAAAATACAGTTCTGAACTTATGATCAAAAACAACTATTGGTCGGTACATTATTCCGAAAACATGATTCAGGCTATAGACGAAACTCCGGAAGCTGTAAACTCATTGTTTCTCAACAAAAAACATCTTTACGATAAGAACTCTTTGACTGCTTCTTTAAACAAATTTGAAGAAAATCTGAATCTCGAAGAAAAGAACATTACCGAGTTTGGAGAAAAGGAACTCGTTCAGTCTATTCATCAGGATTTTTTCAAATTTAAGGCATTAATTGCAGAGCAACATGTAGAATCTGTTGATGATAAGGTGAGCTACTATGGCAACAATGTGTTACCTCTGCTCAATGAACTGAAAGCAAAATTATTCTCAGTCTCTACATTGAATATGCAGGCCATAGTTCAGAAAAATAGCAATCTGAATGATGCAATCGGACGTATATACAAGAACCTTTCCATTGTTCTCGCCCTGTGTTTTGTGATTACCTTCACCTTTATGATTAATTTTCCGAATTATATTGCCGGACCAATCAAGAAAATCACTACCAGCATCAAAGAAATTACC
>DAIQOQ010000195.1:0-5720 GCA_036787795.1 Paludibacter sp.
AGGGCTGTGTGGTAGGGCAGGGAACGCCCAACGAAGTGTTTGCCAACGAGGAACTGTTGAAACAAAGTCAGCTGGAGCTTCCCTTTATATTGCAGGTGTTTAAAGCCTTAAATACCGATGCAAAGAATCCGGAAACCATGGCTGAACTGATAGAACATATAAAAACACGGGCATGAGAGGAATAGTCATTGCAGGAACAAACAGCGGATGCGGAAAAACCACCGTCACCATTGGCTTGATGAGCTTATTGGCTGAACGGGGGCACAAGATTGCTCCATTCAAAACGGGTCCCGACTTTATCGATCCGGCTTTTCACCGGAAGGTAACGGGAACGCCGTCTTACAACCTCGACACATTTTTAATGAGGCCTGAGGTGATAAATCATCTTTATGCCAAACATACCGAAAAGAAAGATTTTGCAGTGGTGGAAGGGGTGATGGGTTTGTACGATGGCATGGGCGATGAAGCTACCGGAAGCACTGCCGAATTAAGTAAGTTGCTCGCGCTGCCTGTGCTGCTGGTGGTGAGTTGCAAAAGTATGTACCAGAGTGTGGCGGCTATTGTAAGCGGCTTTAAGCATTTTGACCCGCAGGTGAATGTGGCGGGAGTGATACTGAATCATGTGCCCAATGCCGATAGTTATGCTTTTCTGAAAAAGTATATCGAAACACATACCGGAGTGCCTTGTGTGGGCTACCTGCCGACCAACAGCGACATATCGCTCGAAAGCCGTCATCTCGGACTGATACAGGCTGCAGAAGTGCAGGACCTCGATGTCCGAATTCAGAAACTCACCGACTTGCTGAAAGAAACCATCGATGTAGAGCTTTTGGAACAAATAGCCTCGCAAGCCAAACGTTTGCCTATCGATGCAGCCGTGTCACAGCCCTGGAAACGTGATTTGAGTTCACTACGAATAGCTGTGGCTCGCGATAAGGCTTTTCAGTTCTATTATCAGGATAATCTGGAGTTGTTGGAAGAAAACGGAGCTGAGCTGGTTTGTTTTAGTCCGTTGAATGATGCATATTTACCGCCTGATATTGATGCAATTTATATAGGTGGTGGTTATCCCGAAGTGTTTGCCAAAGAGTTATCCGAAAATAAAAACATGCTGCAGGAAATGAAAACTGCTGCTGTGTGGGGATTACCCATTTTTGCCGAATGTGGTGGATTAATGTATCTGACAGACGGAATTGAAGATGTGGAAGGTCATTTTAATCCGATGGTGGGAGTATTCAACTGCAAGGTACAGATGACCGCACGCTTACAACGCTTTGGATATTGCAACGTGAGCTACAATGAATCCGTGACCCGTGCGCACGAGTTTCACCGTTCACGGATTATTCCGGCGGCGGAAGAACCTAATTATACAATGAGTTATCAGCTCACTAAACCTGAAAAAAATAAAACCTGGACGTGTGGCTTAAAGTACAATAATGTGTTGGGTGGTTATGCGCATTTTCATTTCTGGTCCGAACCCTTGTTTTATCACCAAATAATTGACTTATGGATGCAAAAAACTATATAATACTGAATCCGGCGGATATTGAAACCCGAAGTTTCGAGATCATTACCGAAGAGCTGGGACATTTAAACCTGTCGCCGGAGCTGGCTCCCATTGTGAAGCGGGTGGTGCATACTACTGCCGATTTTGATTATGCACGCATTACCGAAATACAGTCCGATGCCGTATCCTCGGCGGTGGCTGCCCTCGTTGCGGGTTGTAAGATATACAGCGATACACGCATGATTATAGCCGGAGTAAGCAAACCGATGTTGAAAAAACTGAATTGCGAGCTTTATACTTATGTGGACGATGCCGGAGTGGCTGCTCAGTCGAAAGAAAAAGGGCTCACCCGATCTATTCTGGGCATTGAAAAAGCAGTAGAAGATCCCGATACACGGATTTTCGTTATCGGCAATGCACCGACTGCACTGGTACGGTTGGGCGAATTGATTCAGGAAGGCAAAGTACGTCCCGCACTGGTTATTGGTGTGCCGGTGGGTTTTGTGGGAGCCAGTGAATCGAAAGAATTTATCAAAAAAACCGGCGTGCCCTACATTGTGACCAACGGACGCAAAGGCGGAAGTACGGTGGCTGTAGCCATACTGAATGCATTGCTTTACACCCAACGATAAAAAAGATGTTATCTGCTACCCGTTACATAAATGGAAAAACCTACCGATACGGTTACACCACCGGCTCATGTGCGGCTGCGGCTGCCCGGGCTGCGGCTACTATGTTGGTGTCGGGACAAGAACTCAGCGAAGTGCAGCTTTCTACGCCGGTGGGTGTAATGCTGACCTTGAGTATCTGCGATGTGGAGCGCGGTGAGGAGGCAGTGTCCTGTGCGGTGATCAAAGATTCGGGCGACGATCCCGATGTAACCAACGGCATCAAAGTGTATGCGCGGGCCTCGTTCAACGCCGAAAACCGCTTGATTATCGAAGGGGGCACAGGCATAGGACGCGTTACCAAAAAAGGATTGCAGGTGCCGGTGGGCAGTTGGGCCATCAATCCCACACCCATGCGCATGATTACCGAAGCAGTGCAGTCGGTGATGGACGGAAGGGGAATAAGCATTCAGTTATCCATTCCAGCGGGAGTGGAAATAGCAAAAAAAACATTCAACGAACGACTGGGCATAGTGGGTGGCATTTCCATTCTGGGTACTTCGGGCATTGTGGTGCCCATGTCCGACGAGGCGTTTAAAGAATCGTTGGCACTGGAAGTATCCATGCTCAAAGAAAAAGGCTGTACCAGCATAGTACTTACGCCGGGTAACTACGGACAAACATTTATTGCCACGCACATTCCGCAGGCGCAGGACTGTACCGTGACCACCAGCAATTTTATCGGGTATATGTTGCACGAAGCGGTGCGCAACGGAATGACCAGAGTGCTGCTGGTAGGGCATATTGGGAAACTGGTAAAAGTAGCCGGCGGGATATTTCATACGCACAGCAGCGTGGCCGATGCCCGCAATGAAATAATGGCAGCGCACTATATGCAGTACAGTGGCGATGCTGCGGCATTTATGCAGATTATGCAAAGTAATACTTCGGAGGAAGCCATTGATTATATTACTGCTCCGGGATTTTTTGATTACCTGAGCACAGTCATTCAGCGGCGCTGTGAGGAACATATCCGCCATAAAGCCGCAATTGAAGTCATAGTCTTCTCGCAAGATAAAGGGCTGTTAGGAAAAACGGCAGGAGCAGAAGAGTGGCTGACAAATTCACCCCTAAATCCCCTGAAGGGGACTTAAGAGTGGTTTTCGAGAGAATATTCATTTAATAAAATGTGTAGCTAAAGACATTGAAAAACGAACATCCCGTTTTGACGGGATTGTCGGATAAATACCTTGTAACATGTAACTATCAACTTGTAACTAAAGAAGCATGGCAGAACAACAAAATACCAGAAAAATAAATGTCTGCGGAATCGGACCGGGCAATCGGGAGCTCATTGTGCCGGAAGTATTTCGGTTGGTAGCTGAAAGCACGTTGGTAGTAGGTGGAAGTCGTCATTTGGAGATATTCAATGTGAGCGATAAAGAAATATGGGTGCTGCGCAATAATATCGAACAGATTATTAAAACATTAAAAACTTCAGAGCATACTGCTATGACCGTTTTAGTGTCGGGCGATACCGGTTTTCATAGTCTGCTCACAACGCTGTTGCGCCATTTCATACCAACGGAATTGAATGTTGTTCCGGGCATTAGCAGCTACCAATACTTTTTTGCAAAGCTTGCCATGACTTATCACGACGCATGGATAGGTAGTTTGCATGGCATGAAGGTGGATTATGTGGTGAAAGTAAAATCGAACCGAAAAACTTTTCTACTGACGGATAGCCTGAATTCGTGGAAACAAATAGCCATGCATTTATCCGAAACCGGATTGGGTGAATGCGAGATGTATGTTGGAAATCGCTTATCGTATCCCGATGAACAAATTCTTTTTGGTACCGCCAATGAATTGAAAGAACAACAGCATGATTTCGGACTTTGCTCGGTAATCATAATCAACGAAAACGCTAGTGATAAAGACTAGGAATATAAAAAAGTAATAAGTAGTGGAAATTAAATGATGTAGTAGTTTTAAGAGAAGTGTTATACGATACGGTAGTAATTTTAAGTCCCCTTTAGGGGATTTAGGGGCAGTTTTAAGAATGCATTTTTCCGCCCCAAGCCCCTAAAGGGGATGTGAAATAGTATCGTCTTTGAAAAAATTGAATGCTACATTATTTATCAACATGTAATTATCAAAATAATAAAAATGAATAAACAGCCAAAACAACTTACTGCGGGCATTCCCGATAGCGAATTTATCCGCGGCGATGTGCCCATGACCAAAGAGGAAATCCGCATTTTATCCTTATCGAAACTCCAACTCACAGTGGGCGATTGTCTGCTTGATGTGGGAGCCGGTACCGGTTCGGTAAGTATTGAGATGGCGCGCTTACTCCCTGAAAGCACGGTGTATGCCGTGGAGCAAAAAGCAAAGGCATTGGAACTGATACGGCTAAATGCGCTGAAGTTCGAAACGCCAAACGTAAAGATGATCGAAGGAAAAGCACCCGATGCGTTAGCGAACCTATCCGGTGTAAATAAAATATTCATAGGCGGTTCAGGGGGTAATATGAAAGAAATAATTGATTGGGTAGAGCGTAACTGTCAGACAGGCTCACGTGTAGTGATTAATGCGGTAACGCTGAATACCCTGATCGAATGCCGACAAGTATTCAGCGAAGAGGAATTCAGTACACCCGAAATAATTCAGGTAAGCATCAACCGGATTGAAAAGTTGGGTAATGCCGAAATGTTCCGGCCGCAGTCGCCTATATTTATTATTTCTACAACACGATTATAATTAGTATTTTATTTGACTACTGATTGGCATTATTTACTCTTATTTATGTGCCCTTAGTTTTGAATTCAACATTTAGGTATTAAGAACATTGAGTCTTAATTTATATGTCGTCTTTTTGACAAATCAGGAGTTGCAAACATACATATTCTATTTCTAATTAGTATTTCCCGTAGGGAATACATATCAATAGAAAAATGGAAAACAACACAACCAATTCCCCGTAGGGGATAAACAAGGTGAAATGTGAATGTCCTATGGATAATAAATATGCATATCTGTATAACAAGTAGACGTCTTACAGTAGACAAGTACTCATCTGCGGCGGACAAGTACACGTCTTACAGTAGACAAGTACTCATCTGCGGCGGACAAGTAGACGTCTTACAGTGGACAAGTGCTCATCTGCGACGGACAAGTACACGTCTTACAGTGGACAAGTACACATCTGCAGTGGACAAGTAGACGTCTTACAGTAGACAAGTACTCATCTGCGGCGGACAAGTAGACGTCTTACAGTGGACAAGTGCTCATCTGCGACGGACAAGTGCTCTTCTGCAGTGGACAAGTAGATGTCTTACAGTGGACAAGTACTCTTCTGCAACGGACAAGTAGACGTCTTACAGTGGACAGGTACACATCTGCAAAGGACAGGTAGACGTCTTACAGTGGACAGGTACACATCTGCAAGAGACAGGTAGATGTCTTACAGTCGACAGGTACTCATCTGCGGCGGACAGGTAGACGTCTTACAGTAGACAGGTACTCGTCTGCGGCGGACAGGTAGACGTCTTACGGTCGACAGGTACTCATCTGCGGCGGACAGGTAGACGTCTTACAGTAGA
>DAIQOQ010000196.1:0-5706 GCA_036787795.1 Paludibacter sp.
CCCTTCATACTGACTCCTTCAAACCCTCGTCCGTAATCAAATCCATGAGTTGCATTGATACTTAGCATAGCCTGAGCTAGTCGTGCCTGTAGTTTATCAAAGATCGGTTCGCCCAGTCCAACCGGAACACCTTTGATGACACACGAAATGATACCTCCGATAGAGTCGCCTTCTTTTTTGAGTTCTTTGATGTATTCGATCATTTGTTCGGCCACTTCCGGTTGCGGACAACGAACCACGTTCGACTCTATCAGCGATAAATCAGCTGTTTCGAAATTCTGATTCATAGCTATATGTCCCACCTGCGATGTGAAAGCGGTAATGTCAATTCCATAATTTTTTAATGCCAACTTGGCAATTGCTCCGGCTACCACACGCGATGCCGTCTCGCGGGCCGAGCTTCGTCCTCCACCGCGATGGTCACGGATTCCATATTTCTGTTGGTAAGTAAAGTCGGCATGCGATGGTCGGTACACTTCTTTCAGGTGATCGTAGTCGGAACTGTGTTGGTTCTCGTTCCAGATAACAAAAGCAATCGGAGCTCCAGTGCTTTTCCCTTCAAAAATTCCCGATAAAAATTCAACTTTGTCTCCTTCTTTCCTCGGCGTAGAAATAGCCGACTGCCCGGGGCGGCGGCGATTCAGTTCATTTTGAATGAATGTTTCATCTATTTCTATTCCCGGAGGGCAACCGTCAACAATGCCACCGATTCCTTTTCCGTGAGATTCTCCAAATGATGTGAAAGTAAATAATTTACCAATGGTGTTCGACATGTGGTCTTCAATTATAAGTTATAAAGTATGGGCTATGAATATTTATGCCATAATCCGTTATTGCACGTACAAAGTTATTCAAAAGTTTGAAATAACTATAAACTGAAATAGTAATCATATACAACAATGGATATTAAATAGCATCGGGGCTGTTTAATATCCATTGAAAAAAATATTCTTGAATAGTGATTAGTGGCATCCACAACCGCTACCGCAACTTCCGCCGCTCACGCTTGCTTCTTCTTCGTCGCCACAACCGCAGCTTCCGCTTCCGCATCCACCGTCGCCGCAACCACATCCGCTACCACATCCACCGCCCATAAGAGCTTCCAATTCTTTTTCAGAAGCTTCGCGAACTTCAAGTACCGAACCTTTGAAATGAAGAGTTTCACCAGCTAATGGGTGATTCAAATCCACTTTTACATGGGTGTCGGTTATTGTTACTACTTGTGCGTTTATACGGTTACCTTCGTTATCCATTAACGGAACGACATTACCTTCGTAAATCATTTCTTCGTCAAGCTTGCCATCTATTTCAAAAATCGCACGATCCAGGTCTAATACACTTTCATCGTCATATTCGCCATAACCATCTTCAGTATTGATCACAAAGTCGAATTTATCACCAACCTCAAGACCGAATAAGTTTTCTTCGAACTTAGGGAGCATCATACCCAGACCGTAGACAAAGCTTAATGGTTGTTCCGAAGTGGCTTTTTCCATCAATTCTAATTCTCCTTCCGTTTCGCCATCAACGTATAATTCGTATTCTGCCGATACCGCTTTGTTTGCTGTAATTTTCATTTTCTATTGTTTTTGTTTAATAATTTCTATTTCAAAAAAATCGTTATCCCTCATTCCGATCAAGCTATAATTGTTTTTCAACCTAAATTGTTCATATCTGAGAGTTAATTGAGGAAATGTTTTTAGTACCACGTTATAGCTGTGCCACCGTAGCCACTTTGTTTGGTGTATTTCAAATCCTGAAGCATGCTGGCGTTTACACCTATTCTGAAGTTGTATGTCTTATAAGGTCCAAATGGAACCACGCCGGCAGTCATAGTCCAGCAATGTAAGCTTCGTGTGATATTTATATTTGTGGTAACAAATTGTTTAGCTATAAAATCATACCCACTGCTTGCAGATATTTTCCAGTTTGCAGTCAACGAAATATTTCCGGAAAAACTTAAAGTATGGGTAAGTCCCATTTTATATTCTTTCCTTATAGTGTCTATTTTTGAAGTGTTAGCATAGTTTACGCCATAATTAATGCTCAGACTCCATGGAATACTTACTTTTTGATATCCGTCCGCATCTTTTTCAAGAGATTTATTCTTGTTGGCATCTGTTTTGATCGAGTCGTTTTTATAACCGTTCGGATCATTCAATTTTGTAGGAAGCTTCGGGTCTGCACTCGTAGAGTTTGTATTGGGATCTTTTTTCTTTTTCTTCTTAAAAGTATCGTTGTTTAGAGTGTAGCCGTATTGAGCACTTGTCCCCAAAAAACGGGGAAACTGGCCATGCTCCCAACGTAGTTTATTAACTCTGACAAGGGTCTTGTTTGTGGAATTATAATCGTACATGTAAGGATCAAAAGATCCGTTCAGACTTATAGTTTGACTTCCGATCTTAAAACGCAAGCTGGCACTCAATATGGACCATTGCATAGAATCAGCAGCCATGTTATAAGAACCACTTACGGAGAAGTTATCAATTAAACTTATTTTTTTGAATGCATTTGTCCCTGTAGTGTCTTTATCATTTCTGACTTTCATTTCGACGTTATTGGCCATCGAAAAATTGATACTACCAGATTTTCCAACTCCGGGAGCTCCATATAAGCTGTTTACATAATGAGAATATTGAACTATCTGATCATGTTGTACCGCCGCATTTGATGGTATAACGTAAGTTCCGTAATAACCCCAGTTTGCAGCTCCAAAGTCTGGTGCATAAGAAAATCCAATAGACGGGGTGAATACGTGGCGTATTCTGTCAATTTTATTTCCGAATATGGCTCGAATAGGTTCATAAAATCCATAGAGTTTAGTGGAAGCCGAGACACCCATGTTAAAGTCGTATACACGTTTAAAACCGGAAACCGTATCTATTTTTACTGCTTGTTTTTTGCTATCCCACGATTCATTTACGGATTGCAGATACCAACGTTCTGTGTAATTAATCGATGGAGAAATATTTATGTATTTGAAAATATTAAATGTTGCACTGATCGGGATACTATGTTTCATTCCGTTTTTCCAGTCTCTAGAAAGTGAAGAACTGAACAACTGGTTTTCTTTTGTTCTGATACTATTCTGAAATGTTCCGGAATATGACATGGCTATTTTTTCGTACCAACGTTCTTTTCCAACCGCATTTTTTCGCTTAAAAGGATATATACGACTCATCGAGATGCTGATATTTGGCAAAGATAAATCAAGCATAGAGTCTCGAGTGCTTTGAGCGATATTCATGCTTCCGGTAATACTGAAAGGACTACTATCAGGAAACCGTTTGGTAAAGGAAACACTCGAACTTTTTGTGCTTTCAGATGTTAAGCTTGAGTTGTAATAACTGTTTATATTGCTTCTGTTATATCCGCTTGTAGAATAATTTACGCTTGATGAAAAAGTAAAATAAGGATTGGCTTTTGCGTCTTGCGAATGTGTCCAGACAATACTCATATTTTTAGTAGTGCTGTAATTCGGAAGATCTTTTTCGCCTGTAACATCCATACGGTAACTCATATTGAAGTTCCCACTGTATTTATAGCGTTTTACGTATTTACTTGTTGCATTCAGTGCCCATGTTCCTTTTGTGTAGATGTCGCCACTCAGGTCTAAGTCCATGTAATCGCTTATAGCAAAGTAATACCCACCATTTGCTAACCCAAATCCTCGGGTAGACTCATCTCTGAATGTAGGCATGATAATTCCCGAAGAGTATTTGTCAGTGAAAGGAAAAAATCCGAAAGGGATAGCTATGGGTAAGGGTACATCTTCCACCACCAGATAAGCCGGACCTGTGACTATATTTTTTCCGGTTCTTACTTTCCCTCGTGTCAGATCGAGGTAAAAATCCGGATGTTCATGGTTGTCGCAAGTGGTATATTTACCGTTGGCTATACACAATACGTTATCGTCGGTTTTCTTTGTTTTATCGCTGATCACGTAACCTTCGCCTTGTTTGGTTACAGCTTGGCGGATGTAACCTTTTTTTGTTTTTAAGTTGTATGTCAGCTCTTTTGATGTGTATTCAGCTTTGCTTTCTGTAAAAACCGGATCGTCAACTCTTCTTCCGATGCTATCCAGTTTTCCATGGGCAAATACTAGACTGCTATCCATTTTTACGCGGACAAAATCAGCTTTTAATTCAATATTTTTATATTTGACATCACTTTTGCCATGAAGAAAACCGGTTCCATTTCCTAAAAGCACAATAGAGTCTTGAGCGCTATAAGCTATCTCGGCATCAATTTGGTTAGGTTTTTGTATTTTGGTGGAAGCTTTTACAGAGTCGGTTGATGCTTTAATACTATCAGTGACATGGCTTTTAGTTTGACTTTTTTTTGATGTAGCCTTCCCTTGGCTGAAACCCGATGAGGGAAACGCTAACCATAGAATAAGAAGCATGATTAAACTTGCTTTGTTGAAATATAATCGGTTACAGATTAGCATCCGGTAGGGGTATCGATTTCTAAATTAGGCTGCAAAATTAGCGAAAAAATAGGAGTCCCTTTTACATATAACCTTTTTTTATGATTAATTTGAAAATTTACTGCTTCAAATGGTGTCAGAAACAGGATAAAAGCATTACTTTTGCACAAAAGTATACAATCAATTCTGTGTTTTTTTACGGGAGTTTTCATGAAATTAATTAAAAACTATTTTATTGCTTTTCAATGTGCTATTCTGTTTATATTTAGTTCTGTACCAACTTTTATTTTGGCTCAGGAAGCTAGATTCACAGTTGTACTTGATGCAGGACATGGTGGGCATGATCCGGGTGCGATGGGTGCTTTCTCTCGCGAAAAAGACATAAATTTGGCAATAGAATTGAAGTTGGGAACTCTGATTGAACAAAATTTTAAAGATGTAAAAGTCGTCTATACGCGTAAAACGGATAAGTATCTGACTCTGCAGGAGCGTGCAGATGTGGTGAATGACCACCATGCCGATTTATTTATTTGTGTTCATACCAACTCATCACTTAGTCCGGCTGCATTCGGAACTGAAACATTTACGCTGGGATTGGCAAAGACTAAAGCAAATCTTGATGTTGCAATGCGAGAAAACTCAGTAATCTTGCTGGAAGAAGACTATCGTTCGAAATATAAAGGTTTCGATCCAAAATCGGTCGACTCTTATATTATGTTTGAATTTATGCAAGATAAATATATCGACAAGAGTGTCGAATTTTCATCAGCAGTTCAAAAACAGTTTGTGAGTTCTGGTCGTACCAATCATGGAGTAAGGCAGGCTGGTTTTTGGGTTTTACACCGTTCGGCTTGCCCAAGTGTCTTGGTTGAAGTTGGTTTCATCTCTAACCCAGCTGAAGAACGATTTTTGATGTCGGATCAGGGACAGAAACAAATGGCTACGGCAATTTACAATGCTTTCGTTGACTATAAAAAGTCTCATGACAAAAGATCGGGCCATCGTATTTCAACTGCAGCAAAAATAGAATCGGCAGTTCCTGCTGATGAATCCGCACAGGATAAGGCGACTATACAGTCGGAAGATAATCAGAAACCTGTTGCAAAAGACATTGTCCGAAGACAAAAAATGGCTGATGCGTCAAAATTACCAGATGATACATCAAAAACGACAAAGATATTGACTCCGGTTGCAATGCAAAGAGGTAATGGAGCAAATGCAAAGCTGGTATTCAAGGTACAAATATTTGCAGCCAGAGTTGAACTATCTAAAAATGC
>DAIQOQ010000197.1:0-1788 GCA_036787795.1 Paludibacter sp.
TGACTATTGCAATTTGGTTTGTTATGAATAATGGAGGTAAAGTTATCTACCTGCTGGTTTTTATCCCCAATCACCATGCCGCAAAGCTGTGTTTCGCAATGTTCTCCATCCAGGTCTATTTCAACCGTATTACGTGTCAAGCCGTTATGCAAGGTAATTACATTGGCTATCACATTTGACGATGCATGTTGATCGATCAGCAGCGTGGATAGATTGGTGGTTTTGGTATGTGTATTTTCGAGTTTGTAATGTTCGTAAGTGGCATGTTCGCCCACAAACACTTCGGTAACGCGATTGGATAAGAAACGAACTTCATCTACCGTGTGGTCGCATACCAGTAGTTGCGCTTTGGCACCTTCTTCCAAAATAATGAGGTTATGACTATTTGCCATAAAATCAACATCTGAACGCATAATGTTTACGAGCTGCACAGGTTTAGTCAGTTGTACATTTTTTGGTACGTACATAAAGAATCCATCCTGAGCAAAAGCACCGTTGAAAGCAACCAGTCCATCTTTTTTGGAAGTGCTTAGCTTGCCATAATATTCTTTTAATAATTCCGGACGCGTTTCAGCAATCTCTTTCAGACTACCAATAATTACTCCTTCGGGCAGTTTTAATGCTTTTGCATCCATGGTTGGATAAAACGCATCGTTCACCACAAAGAAAAGGTAAGATTGAATGCCCGGCACATCGCATTTAAACACATCATACGGATTTACCGGAATAGGAATTCGATTAATGTTTAAGCCATAATCAATAGCAAGAGCCGCTTTAAGGTCAGAGTATTTATAGTCTTCCAACGCTGTAGTAGGAAATCGTAATTCTTCGAACAGCGCAAAAGATGCGTCGCGGGAATCGTTCATCACCGCAGCCGAATGTTTTTTTATGCTTTCGTGATGTTGCTTGTATAAGTCGATATAAGAAGCCTCCCCAACCCCTCCCAAAGAGGGGCTTTTTGAGTTAGTTTCGGCTATTATAGTTTTGTTTTCCATTTGTACAATTTTTCTTTACATTCCTTATGAGGAACTTAGATGGCGGCTTCCTCAACTTCTTTCTTAATCCAGTCGTAGCCTCTTTCTTCGAGCTCATAAGCCAGCTCTTTACCGCCCGACTTCACAATACGTCCGTCGTACAATACGTGTACAAAATCAGGGATAATATAATCCAGCAGACGTTGATAGTGAGTAATAACGATGCTGGCGTTATCAGGACTTTTTAGTTTGTTTACCCCATTGGCAACAATGCGTAAAGCGTCAATGTCGAGCCCAGAGTCAGTTTCGTCCAAAATAGATAAAAGAGGATTCAGCATGGCCATTTGAAAAATCTCGTTACGTTTTTTCTCACCACCCGAAAAACCTTCGTTTACCGAACGATTTGCCAGTTTGTTGTCCATTTCCACCAACTCTTTTTTCTCGCGCATTAGTCGAAGAAAATCGGTAGCTGATATAGGATCCAGATTTTTATATTTACGATGTTCATTCACTGCTGTACGCATAAAATTGACCATGCTTACACCGGGAATTTCCACGGGATACTGAAAGCTCAGAAAAATTCCCTCGCGTGAACGATCCTCAGGGGTTAGTTCTAACAGATTTTTGCCATTGAAAGTAACCTGACCTTCGGTAACCGTAAATGCAGGATTTCCGGTGAGCACCGAAGATAATGTTGACTTGCCGGCACCGTTTGGTCCCATGATGGCATGTATTTCGCCCGCATTAACGGTGAGACTTAATCCTTTTATAATTTCTTTGCCATTGATGTTGGCGTGTAAGTTTTTTATTTCTA
>DAIQOQ010000197.1:1888-5657 GCA_036787795.1 Paludibacter sp.
ACAGCAAACTCCATGGGAAGTTTGTTCAATACTTCTTTTGCATAACCATTTACAATCAAGCCCACGGCATCTTCAGTAGAAATACCACGCTGATTGCAATAAAATATCTGATCTTCGTTTATTTTTGATGTGGTAGCTTCGTGTTCCACAATGGCTGTATCATTATTTACCTCCATGTATGGAAAGGTATGCGCACCACACTTGTCGCCGAGCAATAAGCTGTCGCATTGCGAAAAGTTCCGGGCATTTTCTGCTGCCGGATTCACTTTCACTAATCCACGATAACTGTTTTGGCTCTTTCCTGCCGAAATTCCTTTGGAAAGAATGTGACTACTGGTGTTTTTACCAATGTGGAGCATCTTTGTTCCGGTGTCGGCTTGTTGGTGGTGATTGGTTACAGCCACCGAATAAAATTCAGCTGATGAATTATCGCCTAACAAGATACAACTTGGGTATTTCCATGTTATGGCCGAACCGGTTTCTACCTGAGTCCACGAAATCTTCGAATTATCACCCTTGCAAATACCCCGTTTCGTTACAAAGTTATAGATTCCGCCTTTGCCTTCTTTATCGCCCGGATACCAGTTTTGTACCGTAGAGTACTTCACTTCGGCATTCTTCATGGCCACAATTTCCACAATGGCTGCATGGAGTTGATTCTCGTCTCGCATCGGTGCCGTACAACCTTCGAGATACGAAACATAACTATCTTCGTCAGCTACAATGAGAGTCCGTTCAAATTGACCGGTATTCATCGCGTTTATGCGGAAATAGGTGGAAAGCTCCATCGGGCAACGAACGCCCTTGGGGATGTACACAAATGAACCATCCGAAAATACGGCACAGTTTAATGTGGCAAAAAAGTTATCGGTATAAGGTACCACCGAGCTCATGTATTTCTGAACTAAATCGGGGTGATGTTCCACTGCTTCGCTGAATGAGCAGAAGATGATGCCCAGCTCCGACAGACTTTCTTTAAAAGTCGTTTTTACCGAGACGCTATCCATAACTGCATCCACCGCTATTCCCGATAAAGCCATCCGCTCATGAAGCGGAATGCCCAATTTCTCAAATGTTTTCAGTAACTCAGGATCCACTTCGTCCAGACTTTTTGGAGCGTTTTTGCGCGGGGCTGCGTAATAAGATATGCTTTGATAATCAATTTCCGGAACTGTAAGATGCGCCCAGGTTGGCATCTCCATGGTGAGCCAGTGGCGATAAGCTTTTAAGCGAAACTCTAACATCCATTCCGGCTCGTTTTTCTTTGCCGAAATAAGACGAACCACTTCTTCACTGAGACCAATAGGAATAATATCCGTCTCAATATCGGTGGTGAAGCCGTATTTGTAGTCTCCCTGGGTGACTTGGTCTAATATATCTGTTGACATGATGTTTTTTTATTAACTACGTTGACCGTTGGTTTCTTATTCTTTCTTAGCAGTTCAATATTTAAATGCTATCTATTTAAATATGAATTGCAAACAGAATTAATGCTACAAAGATACAAAAAATGTGTTTTAGAACATACTTCTTTGACTTAATAGATTAGACAACCATAACGTAAATTGTCCGGTATTTGTTTCAGGATACAGGTATATTGGCATTATTTAGGTAAAAGAAGAAGCATGGTTGGACTAAAAAACAAAAGGAAATAAAGTTGTCTCTATTTCCTTTTGTTATTTTGAAGATGTCTGATTTATAACCAGATCTATTTATTATTTTCCAGCTTCTTCTGAATCTTTTTTATTGCCGACTCGATTGATTTCTCCGGTTCTATTACATTAAATTCGCCCCAAAACTGATGGTCAGTAAAACCGGATGCCTCGTCGCTGATAATGACCGATGGTCTGAGCTTTTCCTTGAAATCTGTTGACTTCTCTTCTGCTCCTTTTCCCCAATTGGTTACAGCCATCTCAACCGTTGAGAAATAATTGGTATTAAACAACTTTTTCTTCCAGTTTATTTTTAATCCAAGTTCAATGCGGCTATACGAATAATACCATCTGCCGTCTTTTTCAAGATAGTCTATTCTGTATTTTGCTTCAGTAGGATAGACCTTAGCATTGAACGGTTTCTTTTTAATAAACATCAGAGATGCTTCTTCTTTATTGGATAGGTTAAGCGTAAAAACCGCACTTTTTAATGCGAAATTACCAGCATCAATGTAAAGTTTACCTGCGTAAAGAGGATCGGTTTTATTGGGGCGCTGTTTGAAATCGACAATATAAATTAGTCTATTATCGATATGCGTTGAATGATCAAAAGAAAATTGATAGTTAGCAAGCATGTCTTCGGTGAAAATATATTCCGGATACTTCATAATATCAAGATACAAGGAGTTGAACGGACCTCCCTGAAGTTTAAACGCCAGTGTATCCAGCTTCGAATAGTCTGCTTTTTTTCGGGCTTTATAAAGTTTTACAGCATCCGACTTAGTTGAAATGTATGCTTGTTTATCAATTTCAACTACCGCTTCTGCCAGTGAAACATAAGATCTTCCTTTTTTTATTGTTTCGCGATAAAAAGCCGTCATAAGGGTTGGCTTATTGAAATAGTTCTCACCTCTTTTCTGCAATACAGATTGAATCAGAACGTCAGCATTTTTTGAAATTACATTAAGTTCCGGCAATTCCACAGCGGAGGGCTCCATTTCGATACGTGATTTCTGACTTTTTAAATCTGCCAGCGCCATCTGTTTATTTTTATACCCGATAAAACTGACTTTAATTTTCGGCTCCGAAATGTCTTTTGAAATTTTGAGAGAAAATTCCCCTTCGGAATTAGATATTGTAGAAATATTTGTTCCAACAACGATAAGTCCGGCAAAAGCTAGAGGACTTCCATTTTTTTTGTCGATGATTTTTCC
Source organism: Paludibacter sp. (assembly GCA_036787795.1). Lineage (GTDB taxonomy): Bacteria > Bacteroidota > Bacteroidia > Bacteroidales > Paludibacteraceae > Paludibacter. The sequence goes on from DAIQOQ010000197.1 coordinate 4,755, forward strand.
TCTATATTCTGTATAAGTTTCCGAGTCATCTTTTTGCGTGGATTCATAAGTATTTATTGCTGCAGCATGATTTGGAAGCAGAAATAGGAGCAAAGCAAAAGAACAAACTGACAAGAATCTGCCAATTGAGAGTGATGATTTAGTGCTCATACTATTTTTGTTTTGAATTTAAAGTCCGTAAAATTAAAGAAAATAGTTTATTCAAAGAATAAAATCAAGACTTTTGAATAACAACGAACTGAAATATAACAGTTTCTTTATCCAAATGTTGATTCTTTAAATGCAAATCGACCCGATTCATTAGAATCGGGTCGATTAAATAGTAGAAATTTCAACTAAACTTCAATGCTAACGACTGAGGTTAGAATAGTACCTTGAAGGTTTTAAGTTCTTGACTTTGTCTTATTTGTAATAAGTAGATTCCTTTGTGAGGAAGGTTTAACACAACCTCGGAAGAACTGTTCTGAATATCCAGAATTTGCTTTCCAATCAGATCCAATACTTTTATTCTTGAGTTGAGTGGCACATTCCGAACACGGATTCCTTCTGGCACTACAGACCACGAAATTAAATTGAATTTCTGATCGTCATTGTTTTGAGATACTTCTCCAACGATTTTTGAATTTTTACCGTCTGCCGGGCCTCCAGTTGGTGCTTGTGCAGAAGCGAGAAGTGAAATAAAAAGTAAAAATAGAGTAAAAGTTTTCTTCATATGCGTAGAGTAAAAATGTGTAACTTATTATATAATTACGATAGGTAGTTTGGTAACAATAATAGTACCAAAGCAGAAGTATAAGCTTAGTATTAAACTTAAAGTCCGTAAAAATAGAAAAAATAGTTTGTTCTGAGAAAGGAATGAAGACTTTTGACTAACAACAAGCTGAAATATAACAGTATTTAATC
>DAIQOQ010000036.1:0-16890 GCA_036787795.1 Paludibacter sp.
TAAACTCTGTAAGTGTAGAATTCAGTCAATATGGAGTGAAAACAGACCAGAAAAAGGATCCGGAAAAGAAGAACCTTGCTTTTACATAAGTCGGTTGGTCAGAATCTGCATCTTTCACATTGATATTAACCGCTTCTAAAGAATCTAACTACATGATTTTAAAACTGGGTATCTAGCAGCTTAAAAAACTATTATTTTTATAAAAGTGGAAAAATCTGGACAGCACCTCACGCTGTCCAAAGAAAAAAAACAAGAACAAAGCAGTATCAAGATTCAGATTTGAACCTTCACCATTTTAAATTTGCTGCAAGTCGTCGGGATATCATCGTTAAATATGACTGCATATCGGCCAATTTACTCGCTTTAATATTAAATTATCCTTCTGACTTGCAAAAGACTCAATAAAGTTTCAGACAATTTTTGACAACAACCGGAATTTCTTTGGGGTAATACCTAGTTCATTTTTAAAACATCGACTAAAATATTTAGAATCATTAAATCCAACGGCAAATGCAACTTCACAGATATTACTATGTTTAGTGAGCAATTGAGTAGAACGTTTTATCCGGACAGAACGAATAAACTTACAAGGAGAAAGCCCCAAGACTGCTTTGAATCGGCGGTATAATGACGCTCTTGAAACATTCATCTCGCTGGCAAACTGATCAACTGATAGACTTACGTCCGAAATCTTCATTTCCAACTTTACAATAGCTTTCTTTACAAAAATATCGTCAGAGCCCTGATTATTTGCGAAAGCAAACTGCTGTCTCATTAATTTTCTATATTTCTTAGGTGAGCACCCGACTTCACGTTTAAAACATTTACTGAAATATTTGGGATCATTGAAGCCTACCCTAAAAGCCACCTCCGAGATATTCAGATAGTTACTCAATAGCAGTTGTTGTGCAGTTTTAATTTTTAAAGAATGAATTAGTCTACGCGGCGTTAATTTAATATGTTTATTAATCTTCTTGTATAAAGAAGATTTGGAAATGTTCATTTCCATTGCAAGCTGTTTAATATCAAAAGTACTATCATCTATTCTCTTCTGTATGATACTATTTATTCGATCAATAAAATCAGTTTCTTCATATTTACGATTAGAAACAATCCGTTTACAATTAATTACATCAGCTAATTCCAACAAAACCATTTTATTATTCTCCTGACTTTCCTTGATAGGTTTGAAGTCCAGATTTATTATTAATCTGATATTTTTCGGAGAGTTATATACATTATTCAATATCATTTGATTATTACATGGAGGTTAAACAACAACTATATGGGTAACCGAATATTTTCTATGCAGATAAAAAAATGGATAGGCTAAATTGCGACAATTTGCTAAAAATAGTCTATCCCTTTTTGTCAAAACAAGAAGAATGGAATAAAATTCAATTTGCTGTGTATTTCAACACTATGAGAAAACGATTTGCTCTGAATCACAGAGTAACGTTGCTCTGCGGCACAGAGTAGCCCGTCTCTGCGATGCAGAGCAACGTTACTCTGCATCGCGGTGCAAGCTATGAAACTATCAATTGTTTTTCATATTCAATCTGACGAACTTCTTTTAATGTAGTGCTACTGGTCGAGAACTTAGTAACTATCCGTAGTTTGTATTTCCCGGCAGGCAGAGCAGGCACCCGGGCAATAATAGTCTTTGGGTCGTTTTGTGTCAATCTGCGGGTAACCGGGATGGCTGCACCGGTTTCATTTACAAAAAAGATACCCACACCGGACTCGCCTTCGGGAGCTATCTTTAGTTTATCACCTTCTATTCTAATATCATCACCAAGTGTAATGCGACCATCAGTAGCTCCGGTAGCAGTATCGGTTACAAGACCAATAAACGCCCCACTATCTTTTACACCCAATACTTCCACTCCCACTTGAGTCAATGCATCGCGCATCTCGCCACTGGGAACAATATCCAGGGTAATTTTATGTATTTCAGGATCAAACTTTGCGCTACTGCCCAGCCATGTTCCCATTACACGAGGTGTGTACTGACAGGTACCAGTTAATACACTCGATCCCTGCTGAAGCATTTCGCGTACAATACGGTCCCGTTGATTCAATACACTCAATAGCGTATCATACTTAATTTCCGACCCTAAATCGACAATACGTTGCACAATGTCTTCGTTTCTACGGGTGTTGTTACTGGTGGATACTTCGGCAATGTAATCATTGTCTACATCATTTGTCAATAAGTTCAAGCGAAGCCATACCTTCCAAAAAAAATTAATTGTACTCATAATGAATAAATTTTGAAATTAATAATTGTAAGAATTTATATCATGGTGGGGTACCAGATATACCCTACCTATTTTTTGCCATTACCCGACAACCTGCCTTTAGAAGGAGTTCGGTTGTCAACTGGTTTTATACAGCGATGTTGTTTTAAATAAAAAAAATGATAAGTATGTGCCATGAATTAGTTTATATTTAAAAACTCATTCTTAACTGTCCCATCCCTATAGATTAATGAACGGATCAAAATAATACAAACTAGTTTCGAGCATACACTCTGAATGATGCGCATTGTTAAAGCCATTTCAAAAAGTCCAGCCAACCTCATAAGACAAAAGAATCACTAAATAGGCTGGTCAGTTTCTCTCTGAACTTATAAGTTTTTTTTATGCATCAAAAGTAGAGTAATTATTTTTCTCGGATCAGGCACAAACTTGTCATTTATAAGTCATAAACCAATCAAAACCGTATTTGAAAGCTGTTTATATTTACTTTCGTGTGCATTCCTGAAAAAATTTGGCTAAGTATGAAAAGAATATTTAGGAGTAGGAGGTGTTTAAAAACACAGTTCAACATTGACTGGTTATCAGCCGTTTAATTGAGTACAATTTCGTAGCTTTTGTACACCAAACACATAAAATAATGGAATCGTATTCAACCAACCATTCCGACAGCCGGTGAAACTTAATAGATGGCATTTAGAATGATAAACGTCCACGAAAATATGAAATTCGACATATATTTAATGGCATCTTCTATTTGCTTAAAACGGGCTACCAATGACGTACGCTTCCATTCTGTTTTCCTCCGTAGCAAACAGTATTACTATTTTTCAGTTTGGAAGCACGCGAGACTATGATACATTTAGCCATGATTAAACTTATGCTAAATAGACTTTAAGATTTTTTTAAACAGTTTCTTAGTTTTTTATAATCTTTTGGGGTTCGAGCGAACACAAACATTCATTGGTCGCAAAGATTTTATATACAGCCGTATGGAATTTCTATTTCGTCTCACTTTTCACATATTGCACTTATTCACAATAGATTATTGGTAGAGGAGTTATAACATCCTTGCAAATAAATGCTAACGATATCAAGACTCCCTCACTCAAGTAAAACTATCAAATGATTAATTTCTTCTACCGACATTGTTAAGCCAAAACATTAACAAGTTTCATTCTCACTTGAATCACTCACAGCCGTAAATATAGCTAAGGTCGTACACTAGAGTAGCGACAAAAACAGAGATAGGCCTTTTTTCAATAATCAATGCCAGAACTTTATGTCGCAATGTTTTTTGCCAAGCCAATTTTTGAGTTATTTAATACGTAGTCAGCACATAAAAAAGACGAACAATACAATCAAAAAACTACTATAGTATGGCACTATAGCCGAATAATATTGTCACAACTAACTATTGAGTATAACGATTCTCTAATAAATTCTTATGCTACTTTATATAAATGAAAAGTGTATATTAACGATCTTTTTCAGCATTTATATCGATAAAGAAAGGGATGCCCGCTTGAGCATCCCCTTTGATGATTTAAGTATAAATAGTTACTCAACAAATGTGTTGTGTGTTTATTAAATTCACATTAATGTAAATTAGATTTGAATAATTCTCAATATTGATTCAGCTCATATATTACATTGCTAGTGTTTCATCTACACGGTACTGAGTTGTTCCATCCATATACAGATACCAAATTGTAAACAATTTCTTCATTGGATTATAAGTTCCACCACCCTTATTTATAATCAATTGATTCCACCCGTTTATTGATACAGAGTTGTCTGAATTAATCGTTAATGTCAAGCACTGAGAGGGAATATTAGCAGTAGTTTCTGCTGTCGACCAATTAAAAAATCTAACAGTATTCTTATTAACAGCCGTAAGCACTCTTGTTGCCGAAAGAGTTGTAGGCAACCCGGATGCGGCACCATTTAGCCATCCTACTTTAGCTCCCGCTGCCTGATATGTGCCTGAAAACATATTTTTCATATTAAAAGATAACAAGAGAACTGTATCTTTTGAATTAATAGAATAATCTGTGCTACTGGATATTTTAAAAGGAATAGCGTATAGAGAATCGCATTTCATTCCTATTGTATTAATTTTAATTGGTATTCGGCCGTAAACATCGCCGCCCTTTATAAGTACAGTCATTGATGGTATTTCATAGAATGAAGACGGCAACCCTTGATAGCGAACTGATCCACTTGTTACAAATTTTTTATTGTAAGCCGCAATATCATCAGCAGTGCCATTGACTAAAGTAACTTGGATGTTTTTATCAATATTCTTGCTACCTCCTGTTGCAACAGAAACAAAAGCAGTATCTAGATTGTCATCATAATAAATATCTGAAAAGAAAATCTTATCTGCAGCACCAACCATATAAACTTGTTTGAAATACTGCTCTGTATCGATTGGATTTTCATAGCATCCCGTCAAAATTATGAGCGAGATAAATAGAACTAAAATATTTAGACTTTTCATATTCATATTTTTTATAAATTTATTACCAACCAGGGTTTTGTACTAATTTTGCGTTTCTGTCAAGTATAGATCTTTTGACGGGATAAAAATACATTTTATAACTAAAAGCTCTTAGTGCCAAATCATTTGTCAAAGTTGTTCTGGTGTAAAATAACTCCCTTTGACTTGTTTTAGCAGCAACATTCATCCCAACAACTGGTTGGTTAAACACCGTCATTGCATCTCCCCATCTTCTAACATCATGATAACGTTTTCCTTCGCATGCAAATTCGACCTGACGTTCTTTTTTGATAATATCTCTAAGAGTAGCTTTATCAGCAACCTCTGCATCTGTCAGCCCTGGTAATCCTGCTCTGTATCGAACTCTATTAAAAGCAGATTTTATTTCATTTACATCGCGGGATACTGTGATACCGGTTACCGCATCGGTATATGGAGCATCTAATTCATTTAAGGCTTCCGCATAGTTTAATAAAATTTCAGCATAGCGAAAAATAGGAAACGCCTTAGCTCGCATTGTGGCTCTTAAATTATCTTCAGGATGAATATATTTTTTACAAGTATAACCTGTCAAATTATAATCATTTGGAAAATTTATATTAGGCGCTCCATTCCCATCTTTATAATAAGTCAATTCAACATTTTTATAACCCACTTCTGTCCCTGTATATGAAGTCCCTGGCCAAAAACTATGACAAAATGCAATTGTTGCATAAAAACGGGCTTCTCTGTTATAATACATTTTTGCTGTATTAGCTGTTAGCTGAAAACCGGAGAAACTGAATCCAGCACCAATGGGTTTATATGCCTCGGATGAAGATGGATAAGGGAATGCTGCACTGGAGCTATTAATATCATTGCCATCTCTCATTTTGTACGCATCAACCAAACCTTGAGTGAGACCCAACCCATTTCCACCACCCATTTGTGCTGGAAAAGCAATCCAGGCTGGTGAATCTCCACTTACAATTGCATTACACGAATAAATAATTTCCGGATTATTTAGAGCTGGAGTTTCTCCGTTAAACATTTCCGAATATGACCTATACGGATCGATATTACCGGCGCCATCAGGGTATGCCAATGAAGATACAGTAGAAGGTAAAATCGGAGTTTCTGCATCTCGCGGAATAGTATGAAGTTCATACAATTTTAGATCAATAACTCGTTTTGCTGCAACAGCAGCCTTTCCCCATTTACTATTATCGTATGCCTGATTAATAAAGTTTTTACCCGCAGAATTTTTCCAGTCACTATAAAACGAATTGCCATTATACCATGGACTGGCAGCATAAAGTCTGACACGAGACATTACAGCTAATGCTGCACCCTTAGTGGGTTGATAAAATTCAGCAGATGAGTTAGCATTTGGCAACAAATAGTCATACGCCTTTTCCATATCATTAGATATATAATCAATACACTCATCATACGTGCTACGTTCAACAGATAAATTAGAAATATCGTCAGAAACAGCATAAGCATTATCGGAGACTATAGGGACTGGACCGTATTGCTGTAACAACAAATAGTAAAAATACCCTCTTAAAAATAGCACTTTACCTACCAAAAGGCGTTTGTCCATTTCGGACGCATCTTTACATTCATTGATTCGACCCATTACAATATTAGCCTTTCGTATTCCTCTGTAATAATTTTCCCAGTTATCGAAATAACCTGAATAAGCTGTAATTTCATTTCTCAACAACTTCATCCCGGCATGGCGATCATCATTCCATGAAATAATATTTTCATCTGATGCCACTTGATACGGGGCAAAAGAAGTTGTCCATAAATGACTCTCATCTGGAAGCAATGCTGCAGCACCAAAAACATATTGCTCGACAGTTTGTTTACGCGAAAATATTGAGTCTAGGCTAGTCATATCATAAAGATATGAGTCGATATTTAAATAATTATTACAGGAGCTGAAACCGAGTCCTACGAAACAACTAATTGCTGCTAATAAGAGTGTTTGTTTTATTCTTAACTTTTTCATTTCTCAAATTTTAAAATTGTGCATTTAACTGAAATGTGAAGGTTCTCTGCAGGGGATAAACAGCTCCGTTAGAGGAAGCCTGTCCGGGGTCCCATATCTTAACTTTATCCCAACAAGCCAGGTTGTCTCCGTATAAGCTAAACGTTACACAGGAAACTCCACATTTTTTCAACCATGGCTTTACTAATCTATAGGATACTTCCACGTTTTTTAAACGTAAATAGCTTGCATCAGCCAACCAGAAAGTCGAAGCACGGTTATTATTTTCATTATTTCCATATGTCAATCTGGGGAATCTTGCATTTGGATTTTCTGTAGCAGTTGTTCCCGAATAAGACGCTGGAGTCCAACGGTTATTTTGATCTGCTACAATATCTAACACATTACCTGTAGACTCCCATGCAAAAGGATAATATCCACTCCCTCCATAAAAGAAATTGGCTTTACCGGTTCCTTCAAAGAATATGCTTAGGCTCCAGTTCTTCCATCTAAATTCGGAGGCAAATCCATATTGAATTTGCGGAGTATTGGAATAAGAAAGAGGCACCTCATCGTCAGCGTTAATTATACCATCTCCATTTACATCTTTATACTTTATATCGCCAGGAAGAACTTCTGATCTAAATGTTTGTCTTGGACTACTTGCAACATCTGCCTTGTCTTTAAATAATCCTAAAGCTACTAACCCACGCAATACACCATAGGGAACTCCGGTATACGATTGATAAGGGTAACGGATATCAGCCTGTTCCCAGTTTGTTACCTCATTTTGAGCGAAAGTGAAGTTTCCTCTGAATGTCATTGAAAAATCTTTTCCTATTTGCTGGGTATAAGATAAATTTCCGTCAACACCAGTACTCTTCATTGCCCCAACATTAGCCCAAGGAGCTGTAACTACACCAACTTCGGAAGGTAATACACGTTGTTGAAAAATGCCAGTTCTAACATCTTTAAAAAAATCAACGGTTAAATCGAACTTGTCATGCCAAAAATGAGTATCAATACCAAAATCATATTTTTTTGCAGTTTCCCATCTTAGATTATCTGATCCTACTTGATCTTCAGTTGTACCAGAACTTCCCCAAGTACTATTATTAGAACCTTTCACTGTAGTTAAATATGGAAATCTTGTATCTGTAATTCGATCATTTCCAACCTTCCCTATAGAATATCTAAATTTAAAATAATTGAAAAATGGAATATTCTCCTTAGTCCAGTTGTATTGTGTTGGAACCCAACCAGCAGCAACTGCAGGAAACCAACCATACTGAGACCCTGGTTTAAAATTTTCCGATCCTGTGTATCCAACATTTCCCTCAATGAAATATGTATCTTTAAACGAATACGTTGCTCTTCCAGATAAAGCCTGATATTTCTTTGGTATTGCAGCAATAGCTGTAGTAGCGGTTGAAGTACTGTAATTCTGCACATAATAGTGCAATAATCCAGAAACACGATGATCTCCAAAAATGCGCTCATAATTTGTTCTGAGCTCAAAGTAACTCTGGCGATCAACATAAGCAGTTGAAGAATATGAAATATCCGCTTTGCTCATGGTCCGTCGGGTATCCAGGCTACCATCGTTTAATCTTCCAGTTGCATAATACAAGTCAGGTAATTTATAACGTTTTATATTTTGCCCGCCATTGTTAACACAAGAAAACAAACCGTTAACAGACAGCCCTTTCGTTATAAAACCTAGACTTTGAGTTAACGAAATATTTACTTTCCCTGAATTTATATTAGTCTGTTTATATCCGGTATAATTCAGCAAAACATATGGAGACATTTGATCTGCATTTGATCCATACGCTGGTAATTGCCCATTTGAGTATTTAACAGGAACGAGAACAGGAGTCAGATTTGCTTGTGCACTCCATAATGCATCATTGTCGTCACCATAACCCGGTGCATTTTGATTAACAATAGTTTGATCTAATCCTAATGACAATAGCGTCGTTTTAGTTAAATCCATATCGATATTTGCACGAAATGAATATTTAGAATAATCAACATTTGTATTGTAGGTATGAGCCGACTGATCTTGTTTAAAAACGGCTTCCTTATTTAAATATCCTAAACTCATAAAAAAACGGGCATTAGTTCCACCTCCCGAAGCACTTAAATAGTGCTGGGTATCCCATGTATGGTCTTTTAGTATGACATCTCTCCAGTTTACATTTGGATAGAGATCTGAATCGAGTCCACTCCCAAATAAAGCCAAGTCAAGATCTGTATACTTTGGAGTTAAGCCGCGGACTACACGAGCTTCATTAGCTAAAGCACCATAGGTTGCAGCATCTACATAATTTGGTTGACGTGCAGAATAAGAAAGTGTTTTACTTGTTTTAAAATTTACTACTAGTTTTCCTGCTCGACCTCTATTAGTGGTAACTACAACAACACCATTTGCGCCTCTTACACCATAAACAGCTGTAGCAGAAGCATCTTTCAACACAGAAAAGCTTTCTATATCTGACGGATCTAAATTGTTCAAATTTCCTTCAACGCCATCGATTAAAACTAAGGCGCTTGAATTTGCACCAAACGTACTTATGCCCCGTATCCAAAATGCAGAAAAATCTTTTCCCGGCTCACCGCTCCTGGTTACTGATATAATACCGGGAACGCGCCCCCCTAACATATTTGAAACAGACGTAGCTGGTACTTGTAAAGATGCTGGACTGACGCTGGTAATAGCTCCTACGACAGATATTTTCCTTTGAGTTCCTTGTCCGACCACAACTACTTCGTCAAGATTACTCACCTTTTCTTCTAGCGTAATTTTCATTCCTTCTTTTGATCCTACAATCACTTCTTCCAATGGGGTGTATCCTATAAACGAAAAAACAAGCGTTGTATTCTTAGATAAATTTCGAAGTCTGAATTTCCCGTCTATATCAGTTATGGCTCCCTTTCCTGGTTGACCTTTAGGAACTACGGATACTCCAATCAATGTTTCTCCATTTTTATCCATTACTGTTCCTGCAACCGTGATATTATCCTTTTTTTGAGCAGACAAATGACATGCTAGGCTCATCAAAAACATTGCAATTAAAATATTCTTCATCTTTTGTAAATTTAACTTAGTGATTATTCAATAGCAAGATATCTAACACAATAATTCCAATATTCTCCTATATAAAAATTATCATAAGAGTCACATGAAATATCATAGGGGTAATCAAATGTTGATTTCAAGGGATCACCTGATAAAAAGCCTATTTGATTTGATGTTTGATTGTATATGCCAGCAACGGTAGTTACTATACCTTCAGCTAATGTAATTTCCCTAATTGTTGCCCCTGCACTATCTGCAATGTATAAGTTACCTTGACTGTCAAAAGTTAATCCAACCGGTTGACTAAAAGTAGCAGTTTGCCGGGTACCGTTGGCACCGCCAAAGCCATTAAATCCGGCATACTGTTCTACTGTATTTCCATCTTTACTTACTCGATATATCCCATTGTAAAACAAAACTGATAAATAGAAGTGGTCGTCTGCTTTATTATAGGCTAAATAGGAAATTCCATCATTGCCTGTACTGCCGCAATTAGAATTTAATATTTGAATATTTGAAGGATTTGCAATCTCAACACGACCAAATTTTCCAGAAGAATCTCTAAAATACAACCACTTCTCTTCATTATCTAAGGCTGTAGCCCAAATATCACCAGTTACACCTGGCATTTGAGTAGCCATCCGTTTTGGAGCCCAAAGATTTTTCTGTTCAAAGCTGTATATTTTATGAGGAAGCCCTTTTGTTATAGCATAAACAATTGTTCCATCTTTTGTTATAGCTGGTTTGCCAGCAGCGATTGAAGTGGATAGAGTTACAACTTTATTATCGTTGATACTAACCAAACGGACTTCGCTATTCGTCTGACTAAAAACAATAATATTATTAGATGGTAGTGCACCAATGCCAGTGATATGATTGAACCTTGCATTAATTAAGTTCCCATCTAGCAATCTACCATCATGGTCATGCCCAGAAATTAAAGATAAAGACTGAGCAACTGTATAAGCAAATGTTTTGTTTGCCACTTTAACAGTGTCTCGTCCATCTATTAAAACAGAGACTTTATTATGTCCACCAACTTGCCTTGGAACAAGGCAATATATCATATCGCCAGTTGAAGATATAACTGTTGCTTTATTTTTTCCGTTGAAAAGTACTTGTATTTTAGATATATCAGTACCAAAATTAGATCCTTTCACTACAAATTTTGACCGGATACCACCTGAGTCTGGCAAAAATGTCGTTGCTTCAACAGGGAGATTTGGATCGTAAGGCTTACCTTTTTCTGAACTATTGTCAGAACAGCTTGCCAAGAAAATTAAAAAAATAGCTAAAAAGAATAGCCAAAAGTGTTTTTTCATACATGAATTGATTTTAAATAGTAAATAAAAAAGATTGTTTATCGCAAAAGATGAACGAATTAAATGCACACATAAGCTAATTTAGAATAAGTTACTGTTTTGTAATTTTTTATCGATGTTCGTATTAATTTACATTGATATTAGCTTACATTAATAGAATGTCTGACGCTGGACAGAATGCCGCATTGTCCTCAACACAATAATTAAATACCAAATTCATGGGTTTATCCACATTAATACTAAAATTACCATTTTAAGTACGTAGCAATTCCTTTCGAAATTCCTTTAATAAAACTAACATCAACCATACTTGCGTCGGTATTGGCATCGCTAACTGTTCAATTTATTTTTTTTGCGAGTATACTGTATTCTAATAGATTACAGCCGTACTGATTAGTACAAGAGAAAACAATTGTTAAATTGTTTTTGAGGAAATGATTCTCGTAATGTCTCTAATTTTTATTAGTTTTTTTCATTGATTTTTAATTTAAGATTTGTGTGTTTTTAGTTTGATAAGGAAAACAGAAAAGTGTATTTTATAAACTATCTTTTTGATATAATAAATGAATTACTGCATAGGCATATTATTTTTTAATTAAACTTCCGACTATTTTATGTTGCCAAAAGTAGAGCTATTTTATTTTTCAAATAAGATACAAACCTGCCATAAATAGGACACAAATTAATCAAAATAGTTTTCAAAAGCCTTTACATTCAATTCTATGTGTACTTTTGAAAAAGAAATAAAAATCAACAAGAAACTCTTATGAGCTAAGATTCGCTAGCGGAATAGAAAATCATGCAAGTTTCTTGTAACCTTAAAAAACAAATTATTCGTATATGAGAAAGCTACTCTTTATTACTTTTTTTTTAAATTCATTTTGGTTTATGTCCAATGCACAGATAATCAAAAAACTTGGAGTTGAACAAGGATTATCTAATAATAATATCAACGGGATTGTACAGGATAGGAATGGATTTATGTGGATTGGTACCCGCGCCGGGCTCAATCACTTTGATGGCCACAGATTCAGAATATTCAAGCATTCTGCACTTGTAGGAAACACTATTAATAGCAACGAATTAAACCCTATTTTTGCTGACAGACATGATAATATTATATGGATTGCCACCGAACGAAATGGAGTGAATGCGTACAATTACAATGATAATACATTCACGTATTACACTTCCAATGAAAGTAAAACAAGCATCAGTAACAATGGCGTAACCAATATTTCAGATGATAAATTTGGTAACATTTGGTTTAGCACATACAGTGGAGGAATTAATTATCTGAATAAAAAAACAGGGTTGTTTACCTACTATAATCGGTCAAATGTGAAAGGATTTAAGAGTGATTTTGCATGGTGTACCGTGGACGACCGTAAGGGGCATCTTTACGTTGGGCATGTTAACTCCGGCATGAGTATTATTTCCCTTAAAGATCGCACATCTATTAATTTTTCAAACGACAACAAAGACCCTAATTCCATTCCCAATAACAGTGTAAACTGCATTCTTATTGATCATAGGAGCAGAATATGGGTGGGAACTAATATGGGACTAGCCATATTTAATCCCAAGTCAGGAAAGTTTAAGGTGTTCAGAAAAGATCCGACCAATCCAAATTCTCTTTCTGGAAACGTAATTCGTTGTATCACTGAAATCAACAATAACAGCATCTGGATTGGGACGAGTACGGGCGGCATAAGTATCCTGAATTGTAATGATGAAGTATTTGATAGTCCTAAAAAAGTATCGTTTAAACACCTACCCATTCAAGACAATCCAAACGGACTATCAAATGCATATATCGAAACCATCAAACAAGACTTATATGGTAATATATGGATTGGTACTGCCGGTGGTGGCTTGAATTTTATCCAGAATAAACCAGATTTCTTTAATAAAATTTCCTATCTACCAAACGATGAGAGTTCGGCAAGTCTGAGTAATAAACTGGTTTCGGGGGTTTGTCTGGATTATACTGGTAATCTGTGGGTCAGTACAGAAGAAAAAGGGATAGATGTATTTAAAAACAATATCAAAATTAATAATTTCAACAAGAGAAACAGTATTGTATCTAACAATACGGCTTGTGCTTTTAAAGACTCTGAGCACAACCTATGGTTCAGTAATGTAGATGGAGGTATAATGATTTACAATACGAAATCAAACAAATTCGCCCCTCTCCCCGGATTTAAGCCTACCGGATCCCTTATCAGGTATTTTTACGAAGATTCAAAGAAGAATATATGGATTTGTTCTGACAATGGTTTATTCCGCTATAATTTGATAAATCACGAAATTAAATTTATCAATGGACTCTCAGATAATGTGGTGAGGAGCGTCGTGGAAGACTCTAAGGGAAATTTATGGATAGGAACGCTCTGTGGAGGAATCAGTGTTTTTAATCCTGCATTAAAATACATTCACTTTTATCCTCCTAGTGATGAAATATATGGGATTAATCATATATACAAAGACTCTAGAAACAGAATATGGATAGCAACACGTTATAACCTTCTTCTTTTCAAATCATGCAATGACACTATTTACGAGAAATTCGGTTTAAAAGAAGGTTTCGCCGATTGTTATTTTCATGCCATTGCCGAAGGTACAACTGCCAATGATATTTGGGTTAGCACCACTAACGGAATTAGCTATTTAGACTTATTGCATAAAAAAGTGCGCAATTTCAATAACCTTGATGGCATTCCATTGGGAGATTATATAAATGCTGCAGTGGTCAAATCGGTTGACGGAACCATCTATTTTGGCTCCCAGAACGGAGTTTGTTGGTTTAACTCACATACTCCTCTCCCCGCGTTTAAACTCCCTAATGTTGTCATTAGTAATTTTTCTATAGCCGAAAAAAAATATGCCTACATAGGCGATTTGACTGATATTCCTGTAAAAGACACAGAAGAACTGAACTACAACCAGAATACATTCAGCATCTCGTTCAATATTCCCGATTATTCACTAAACGAAAAAGTTGAATTTTCTTATCAATTGAAAGGTTTGGACGATAGCTGGTTTAATATTTTAAACAACAAGGAACTTACTTTCCGCGATTTACGCCCAGGAACGTATGTACTCAACATTAAATGTCGATTACGCAACCAAGAATGGTCGGACAACTATCGCAGTATGACAATCATTATCAATCCGCCATTCTGGTTCTCTTGGTGGGCAAAAATCATTTATGTCATTGGACTACTAATCGTTGCATTTTACCTAACACGCTTTTATAAAAGAAGGCTCGATCTGGAGAACTCACTGTACCTCGAAAAGAAAAATCACTTACAGGAACAGGAATTGAATGATGAGCGTATGCGATTCTTCACGAACATCACACATGAACTACGAACTCCCCTTACGTTGATTATCGGTCCGCTTGAGGATCTTGCAACCGATTCAACCCTTCAACCACTGCAACAAAAGAAGGTTATGTCAATTCAGCGCAGTGCCAGACGTCTGCTCTACTTGATTAACCAGATTCTGGAATTTCGCAAAACGGAAACTCAAAATCGCCGCCTCAGCATGCACAAAGGGGACATAGCAGTTTTGGTAAATGAGATAGGACTTAAATACAAAGAATTGAACCAAAACCAAGAAATTGGGCTCTGCATTGACAAGCCCAAAGATCCGGTAGAAATATATTTCGATACGGAAGTTATTACCATTATTATCGACAACCTACTTTCAAATGCTATAAAATATACCGCAAGTGGCACTATCACACTCCGGCTAAATGTGAAAGCCGACAGTCGCAATCCTTATTTAGAGATTCAGGTAGAGGACACTGGTTTCGGTATTCCATCAGAAGCATTACCACGCATTTTTGATAGATATTATCAAGTGAAAGGCAAACATCAAATGTCAGGAACCGGCATTGGACTATCATTGGTGAAAAATTTGGTAGATTTACATCAGGGAGAAATTTTTGTAAAGAGCACACCAGATAAAGGCACCACATTTACTATTCGCCTGCAAACAAATAATACTTATCCGGGAGCCATTCAGGCACCTCAAAGAGCAATGGAAACTGAAGAAATCGAAGAATCAACAGATGCTGAAACTCGTCTGTTGATGTTAATAGTGGAAGATAACCAAGAGATAAACAATTATATCTGTGACTGTTTTAGTGAATCCTTTGAAACGCTGACAGCTCAAAATGGTAAAACAGGGCTTGATATTGCACTTGATAGAATACCAGATATTATTATAAGTGACATTATGATGCCTTTAATGGATGGTATAGAACTATGTAAGCAGTTGAAAGAAGATATGAGAACTTGCCATATCCCGATTATTCTGCTTACCGCTAAAGATTCGATGCAAGATAAGGCTGAAGGCTACAATGTGGGAGCTGATTCGTACTTAACAAAACCATTCAGCGGCAATTTGTTACGAAGTCGTGTAACCAATTTATTGGAAACCAGAAAAAAAATCGCACAACTATTTTCTACGTCCATTGTCAGCAAACAGTCTTTAGTGCAAGACTCTATCAGCAGGTTAGATAATGAGTTTGTTCAAAAGATCACCGACATTATAGAAGCAAATATTGAAATCGAACAGCTCAATATTGCCCAAATAGCCGAACAAGTAAACATGAGTTATTCAACTTTTTTCAGAAAAATAAAGACCTTGACCGGCTTATCTCCAAATGAATTTATTCGTAAAGTTCGCATGCAAAAAGCTGAAAAACTATTACTTAGCTGCAAATACAGTATTGCAGAAATCAGTTACAAAGTAGGTATAAGTTCACCGGCCTATTTTAGGCATTGTTTCAAGGAGGAGTTTGGTGTTATACCCAGAGAATACATGCAAAACGTAAAGGATGGAAAAAGAGGACACAATGAAAAATAAATGACTCTAAACCAGCCATTGTTATTTTTCAAATCATCATTGATCGTAATTCGATAAGTATCTGATATGAAAGTAATATAAATAAAAATATCCATATCTTTTTTAGGATATGGATATTTTTATCTGACAGACATATTACTATATCAGCATTTTCAGGAATATAAAACAGGTGCATTAGAAGTGCATTTAGCTCATCAATTCAGGCACTATTTTCAGAAAGAAGTGCCTGCTCCGATTCCATAATTTCATCAGTGAATAATTGATTTACATTATTTTGAATGAGATCAAAAAACTCTATTTTAGTCTTACCGAGTCAATTCCTTTGTGTGTAGGAATAACTTGTTTGATACTTCCGTCGACATTGAACTCCATTTTATCGATACACACTTCGCGATTATACCCGGCTGCATCGCCCTGAGTAATTCCCTTCGGGTAATTAAGACGATGGTAAACAAGATACCATTCGTCTTTTCCGGAAATCTGAAGCACAGAGTTATGTCCTGTACCGTAAATGTCGGCTTTAGGGTCTTTAGCAATTACCAAATTATCCTTTGAGATGGTAAATGTACCCAAAGGCGACGTAGAAGTAGCATAACGTACGCAGTAATTTGGGCTGCGTGTATCGTCTTCCGACCACATAAAGTAATACACACCATTGCGGTAAAACACATAAGTTCCTTCACGGAAAGTATTATCGGGTTTCAGTACGGTCAATGTTTCCTGCTTTATTGAAGTCATACCATCATTCAGTTCGGCACCAACCATAAATCCATTTCCCCAGTAAAGATAGCTTTTGCCGGTTTTCGGATCGGTAAATACATCCTGATCGATAACCTGACCACGGGTTATACCTTCGGGACGATTCTCAA
>DAIQOQ010000198.1:0-3939 GCA_036787795.1 Paludibacter sp.
TGTTTTTTCCTTCAAAGACACCAATCCCGAAAAGAGCAAAGTCGTATTTAATTGGGTCGGAAGAATCGAAGGTGCGGAGGATGGCTGTAATTTCTTCCACAGCTTTCCAGTCATTTTGTTTCCGGTTTAGCAGTCCGTAGGCCCGCGCCACGTCGCCGGTATGCACATCGAGTGGGAGCATAAGAGCCGAAGCGGGTATATTTTCCCATAAGCCAAAGTCTACTTCCTGCTCGTCGTTTCGAACCATCCAGCGCAGAAACATATTCAGGCGTTTGGCTGATGAATTTGCAGTTACGTCGGATATATGTTTGCGCACCCTGTTTTCGTGCGGAACAGACAGAAATGTTTCGCGAAAATGTTGTAATGCTCCAAATGCGGTACCAGATGCTCGGTAGCCTTTTGTAAAAACCGCCTCCAGCCCACCATGTCGGGTATATATATTCTGCAATGATTTAAGAAAAAACAAGCAGTCGTTGCCATTAAAGGTCCGGTGTACAAACTTCCGGATATCTTCCCATTCGGGGTATTCGTCGGACGAAGATTTACTGCCTGTATACATCAGAAAATCATATGGTGAGTTATCCATAAGATCCATCAATTTGTTGGCATTGTTGATAATGCTTTTGCGCTGTCCCCAGGAGATGGTAGCCGTAAGGAAGCCCGCAATTTCAATATCTTCTTTGCGAACAAAACGGTGCGGAATCTGAATGGGATCGGAGTGAATAAAATCCAACCGGTTGTATTCTGCCACACGCGAATCGAGCAGATATTTTATATCAGAATCAGGAATACGTGTAGGCGTATCCCTGATTAATTTAGTGTTTGAGTCGCTCATAATTATTATAAATAAAACATACCTTCGAATGATAATGACAACATATTTTCCATGTGATGGGCACTATTGGCATATCCTTTTTCTTTGAGCGATGTCACAAAGTCCGAGTGTGACCGTCCCCTCCGGTAATCAGGTTCTTTGGACGGATGTTTCAGGTATCGCTCGAAGGTAGATGCCGGCTCTCCTAAATTGAGAACAGCATGATATAGCAAGGCTCGTTTGTTCCGGTAGATGGCTGATCCGAGAATTTTTTTACCGCCAATGGCTATATCCGATATTCCCATTGCTGACAAATTGCGGATACCTGTTTTTTCGATGGCGGATATTATCAGCTTATTAATGTGCTGAAATATGTCTTTAGGATGTAACTTCTCCTGATCGAAAAACACAGCCGAAATCATGATATTGTTCGAAGTAAGTATAACCGTTTGACCTCCCGAAGGACGTTTCAGGATGCAGACTTTATCTTCAATAACATTTTCCATGTGTAAGGATTCTTCTGCATTGTTTGAAGCCCCGAGCACAATGTAAGTTTTATCAGGTATCCATGTCAGATATTGATTTGTGCTCTTGTCGAGCAATTGAATATCCGGTAGATAATAATCTTTTGCGTTAACCATAATTCTATAGATTAAATGTTAGTCTATGAAAAAATGAAGGCATTATTCTATCAACATAATAGCCGGATCGGAAAGATATTCTCTCAGTCGGTTAATGAATCGGGATGCATCACCACCATCGACAATACGATGATCGAGCGAAAGCGATAAGGGCAATATATTGCCTATCACAATCTGATCATCTTTTACTATGGGTGTTTTCAACAGTCTGCCAATGCCCAAAATACCTGCCTGTGGATAGTTTATTACCGGAGTGGCAAAAATGCCACCGATAGAACCATAATTGGTAATGGTAAATGTTCCGTCTTTCATATCGTCCATGGTTAGTTTCCGGTCGCGGGCTTTGTCGGACAATTCGGCTATCTTTTGTGCTATTTGAAGGATAGAAAGTTTGTCGGCATCTTTGATAACCGGGACTACCAATCCTTCGGGCGTATCTACTGCTATAGCAATGTTGTAGCGATTCTTATAAACCATCCGGTCGTGCTCAAGATCCATCTGCGAATTCAACGGGCGGTGTTGCTTTAATGCCTGCACAGTAGCTTTCACCACAAAAGGCAGATAGGTTAGCTTCACATTTTTATCGGCAAAGGTCTTTTTGAGCTTTTCTCTGATACGCATCAGTTCCGATATTTCCACTTCCTCAAAAAGAGTCATGTGGGCTGTGCTCTGTTTAGAGTTCAGCATATTCTTAGCTATCGCTTTTCTTATTTGCGAAAGCGGTTCGTAGGTGGTTAAGTCGCCGGTAACTGTCGGGAGTGGCGATTCCGGATGTTCCACTATTTCACTTGGGTGACTTGCCGGACTATAGCTCTGAATATCTTCTTTGGTTACTCTGCCCGACGGACCTGTTCCGGTCACTTTGTTGATATCCACTTTCATTTCTCTGGCCATAGCGCGTGCCAGCGGAGTGGCTAGTGCCTTTCTTGTAACCGATTCTTCCTGCTCCGTACCTTTTGTAGCGCCTTCGTCGCTGGCCGGAAGGGCTGCATTGTTACCTGCCAGTTCCATAGTCCCCATCACAGCAGCACCTTCTTCAATAAGCATCGTTTTAGGTGTTTCCGTTGTTGTTTCAACAGCCCCTTCCGCTTCTGTTTCTATCTCTACCAACGGTTTTCCGACATGAACGATTTCGCCTACTTCGCCAAACATTTCAACGATGATTCCTGCTCTGGGCGATGGAATATCTGTGACCACTTTATCTGTTTCCATATTGACCAATGGCTGTCCGGCTTTTATAAGCTGACCTTTGCTGACGTACCATTCCAGAATAGTACCTTCTTCAAGTCCTTCGCCAATATCGGGAAAATTAAAAATATATCTCATGCTGTTGAATTTTAAAATTTGACGGTGCGTTCTATTTCATAAAAAATGCGATCGGGAGTAATCAGATAAAAAGGTTCACCTTTTGCCATGGGAACAATGGTATCAAAGCCCATCACCCGCTTGGGCGGTGCTTCCAGATACAAAAATGCTTCTTCGTTGGCAATGGCCATCAGTTCGGCACCCACTCCGAACGATTCGGGGGCTTCAGCCACAATGATAAACTTTCCCGTTTTTTTTATCGATTCGGCTATTGTTGCTTTGTCGATGGGGTAAATGGTTCGCAGATCAATCAGTTCCACCGAGATGCCAACCTCTTTAGCCATTTGCAAGGCTTTCTGACATTCGCGAATCATAGCGCCAAATGCCACGACGGTGACATCTGTTCCTTCGGTAAGCACTTTGGCTTTGCCCAGCGGAATACTGAATTTCTCATCGGATACTTCTTGTTTTATAGCCCTGTAAATACGTTTAGGTTCCATAAAGATAACCGGATCGTCGCTTTCGATGGCCGATATCAACAGCCCTTTGGCATCGTGGGGCGTAGAAGGTATCACAACTTTTATGCCGGGAATATGCGCATACAATGCTTCGGGACTCTCGGAGTGATGCTCCAACGCATTTATGCCGCCTCCATACGGAAACCGGATGACCATAGGCACCTTATATTTCCCCCGCGAGCGGTTATGCATGCGCGAAACATTGGAAATAATCTGGTTAAAGGCCGGATAGGTAAATCCATCAAATTGTAACTCAACGATGGGTCGTAAACCCGACATGGCCATGCCAAGTCCTGCGCCCACTATAGCCGATTCGGCCAGCGGAGAATCGAAAACCCGCTCTACTCCATATTTCTTTTGCAATCCTTCGGTTACTCTGAAAACACCGCCTTCTAGGCCGGTGTCTTCGCCGTAAACCACAATACTTTTATCTTCTTCAAGCTTAATGTCTAATGCATTATTGATTGCCTGTACGATAGTCATTACGCTCATTTTCTGTTCTCCTTCCAACGTTGAAATAGTTTATAATCGGCCTTCTGTTTCTCTAATATTTCCGGCATATCGGTATACATATACCCGAAAACATCATCGAGCTCGTAAGGCGGAAAGTTTTCAGCTTCGCTAAACTGTTTGTCTATTTCAAGTTTATATTCTTCAATTA
>DAIQOQ010000198.1:4039-5648 GCA_036787795.1 Paludibacter sp.
ACCTTGATTCCGGGTATTCCGAATGCCAGTGCTTTTATGGCCAGATTAATTGAATTTGTCTGGCTCTTAACCGGTACCGAAATGGCATACTGATTATTTTGTATGGTGTAAATAACCGGCACTTTCCACACTCCGGCAAAGTTGAGGGCCTCGCTGAAGTCGCCTTCCGATGTTCCTCCATCGCCTATAAAAGGAAAAACCACTTCATCTTTTTTCTGATATTTGATGGAATAGCCAATGCCCGTGGCATGCAAAAACTGCGACCCGATGGGTACACAGATGGGTAAAACATGATTGGCTTGTTTGAAGTTACTTCCGTGTTCGCTTCCACTGTAATACAGAAAAATTTCTTTCATCGTTACGCCTTTGGCCAGCATCACACCCAACTCTCTGAATGCCGGTACCAGCCAGTCTTCTTCGCGGATAATCATTCCTGCCGCTGTGTGAATGGCTTCTTGCCCAAGGTTGGGTGGAAAGGTGTACATCCGTCCCTGACGTTGATACGACACTGCCATCTGGTCGGCTGTTCGTGTATAAAGCATTGCTTTATAAGCTTTGATCAGCATTTCTTCGTCCAGATCGGGTAAAAGTTCTTTGTTTAAAACGTTTCCATCATTATCGATGATTCTGAGTATTTTATCTTCTTGTGGATTGAAATCGTTAAAGATCATATAATAGTTTTATTGTTTCATCATTAAAAGTAATTGATGCTAAGTAGAATGGTTTTAAATAGTATCACTTTTGTAACTTATAACAACAAAATATTAATATGGTTCTTATGGTTCTGTTTTATAAATGTTTTTTCAGGGATATTAGAGCAAAAAAAAAGGCTGAACTTTTGCAAAAGTTCAGCCGGGGTAGGGGAGATTTGTACTTAAAATCAGATAGAAGCAGCATTAAGCCACTTCAGCACTTCTTTTTGCTTTTCGGTGCAGGTAACATCCGAAAATATTCCGTTTCGCAAAGCGCAATTGTTTATCGGCATTGATCAAGCGGGCATAAATGTTTTTCGAAACGCCAAAATACTCATAGGTGGAACCGTCTATAAACGACACTTCGAGCAATTGTCCTTTGAGTTTAAAATCGGCTATGCCGGAGTCGGTCGAAATCAGGTGTTCTTCTTCGGTAGCAGCAATGGTTTCGGGGGCAATGCTTACCAGAAAGTGATAACCGTCAATAATCTGACGGCTTTTGTGTTCGGCTTCTTTGGCCAGCTCATCGTTGGCTGTAAATTTATCGGGGTGCCACTCTTTCACCAGGTTGCGATAGGTGGTTTTTAGTTCTTTCAGTTCAGTGTCGGGTTCAGCATTAAATAATTTCCGGTATTCGTTAATACGCTTCATAAATGAATGGTTTCTAAATGTTTTGGTTGTAAATTGCTTCGCAGCTTTTCTAAATCGGGCACAAAGGTACGGTTTTTATCACTTTGAATACGAATAATTTATAGTTTATTGCTGAAACAGCGATTTTGGCTGAAAGAAAAGACCGGTTTTCTCCACTCCCCGCATTTATTCTATTCCTCTGTTGTTGGTTCTTCGGGTTGTGTATTTCTTCTTTTTTTACTGCGGGTTGTTCGGGCTTTTAGTTGTGCTTTTGTATGCGATATAAA
>DAIQOQ010000199.1:0-5646 GCA_036787795.1 Paludibacter sp.
CGATGACCAGTGCAACTATATATTTAATTGTCTTTTTCATTTTCAATTATTTTATAATGACTAATTAATTGTTTTCAATGAGTACTGCTTTAATGGCAGTACTCAGATATTTCTATAGCTTGATGAAATAATAGCAACCATCTATATCATTTAATATGATAGTATACTTTCCTTCTTTGTAAGGAATATTGCTACCATTATTTGTTCCTATTCCATAAGGGAATGTTCCTGCGCCCCAGTTTATATGCCATGGATCCGTATCTGCTAATGGAGCACGGAACTTGCAACCATCTGCGGAACTAAATGTGTAAGTCGTGTACCAAATGTGACTTCCTGTGTTTGTATTTGGAGTCATTGCAAGGTCACCACCCCAACTATTAAATCCTCCAATTAGCCCAATTGTAGTATAACTATCTTTTGTTGTTGTGGCGACCATAGTCAACGTATTATCTATTGAATTTAAGGTAATAGTATAGTATCCGCTAGTTGGTACAGTGATATTATCAGCTCCACTAAGTTTTAGAACACCACCTGTCATAGCCCATGATGGTGACCAAGCTCCAATGTCGCGAATGAGTTTGAAACTAGTAGTAGCCGAGAAATATCCAGTATAGGTATATTCTCCGTCTCCATTTAAATCATATTTCTTACCTGCAACCGGGCTTAATGGAATCAATGAAGCTCCTAAACCTGCATTGCTATTATCCCAATTGTTTCCTAGGCCTACAATATACCAAGGTCTTAGAGAAATAGACGAATCGGTATATGGAAATAATGGAAATTCATATGGAGTAATTCTTAGTTTTACGGCATTTGAATATAGTGGTTTTACAATTAAACTGTCTTTTATCGCGGAGTAACTTGCATCACTAACGACAGCTTTAAGTCTTACATAAACTATTTTTTCCACTATTGGATTTGGTAATTTTCCATACAGTGAAATGATTGCTTTGTTCATTTCCTTTACGTTTACACCTACTTTTTCGCCGTTTACAGACGTTGGTAAGCTTTGGTAAGTACCATCCGAAAAATTGCTATCAAAGCAAATCTGAGTGGTATAAGTTACAGCGGCAGTAAACCCGTAATTAGGCTGTACACAAGTAAGAGAATCTAAATCTTTTGTGGAAATGGCATCTTCCAGTACATAATTTGCATAACGAGGCTGATTGAGTTTAAAGCTAATACTCCCGTCAAGAGCTGCAGAGTTAATCACAGGATCTTTACTCGCTTCACAAGATGTAAATCCAAGTATGCCGAGTAAAACAATAAATAATATATTAAATCTTTTCATATTGTTACTATTTTAGAAGTTGTAAATTGTATGATGATTAGTAACCTGGATTTTGAACTAAATTTGGATTTACATTTAAATCCGTTGTAGGGATTGGGTACAAGTTATAAATTGAACTAAACTTGGTTCCATTAGCAGTGCCACCTTTCCAGTCCCAAGTGTAATCGCTTCCACCGTAATCTCCAAAGCGGATTAAATCCATACGGCGGCGACCTTCGAAGTAGAATTCGCGTGACCATTCATCAAGAAGCTTATCTAAAGTAATACTTGTTAATGCAGGGGCGCTTCCACTTGTTCTGTCACGTAGTTGGTTTACAATACCAAGGGCAATAGTAGGGCTCTCGTTTAAGCGTAATGATGCTTCTGCATAAGTAAGATAGGCTTCTGCAACGCGAAAGAAAGGTACATCAGTGTCGGTAAATTTCAGATCATTCGATGGAGCTCCGTCAGAACGAACATTGGTAAATTTAGCTACAGATAATCCTTGTTTAAACATCGTAGTATTTAAGATCGTTATAGGATCAGTAGATTTACTATCGGCAATATCCCATCCAAAGAACATGGCTCTTTTATCGCCATCTGCTGCAGTTAACTTTGACAAATCTGTGCCACTAGCTATCCCATTTGGAAAGAATTTTTTTGCTAAAGCAGCACGTGCCCGGTTACCTGCCCATCCTTCAGAAGTGCCCCATGTAGGCATTCCGGAATTATGTGTGGATGCAATAAGGAAGAGCGAATTTCCATAACTCTGTGTTTTCACACCATCGCATGCTATAGGAAAAATGATTTCTTGTGGAGCTGTGTTTGTAGAATTGTCAAAAGTTCCTGCATTATCACCCATAAATAGTTGTGCATAGCTAGGGTTCAATTTATAACCGGACTTCATTACTTTATCTGCATACGTTTTAGCATCAGCCCAGCGAGCTGTTCCTGTGTAAACTTCGGCATTCAGGTAAAGTCGTGCCAAAAGTAACCAATCAGCTGCTTGATCTACCCGATAGTAAGAATTTGTAAGAGGGGTAGCCATATCGGGTTCGATAGCTTTCAATTCAGTTTCAATCCATGCAAATAAATCTGCACGTTTCATTTGTTTTGGAGGGTCCAGTGATACTACATCTGTGAAAGGTATATTTCCAAATAAGTCCATTAAGTAATAGTAATTCAATGCCCGAAGAAAGCGGACTTCTGCGCGTTGCTTAACCGATTTAGCATCTGTTAGAGTAGTTGTTTGTTGTAAGAACAGATTACTCAGTGAAACTCCAAAGTAAAAACGGGCGTAGATACCATTTACCTGATCATGAGATGCTGTCCATTTATTGAAATTTAATTCAGGTACACCAACATCACCCCATGAGCAGATAGCTTCATCAGTAGAAAGTTCATTCAAATTAAAGATTAAGCGGATAAAGGATGAAGTTCCTTCGTCTACTCCGGCTAAGTCTCCTTTACCTGCAGGTCCTTGTTGACCAGATAAAGCCAAAGAAGCATACACCTTTGCAAATACTGCATCTTGATTAAAAGTCTGAATTGAACTTGGATCAATAGGTGTTACGTTCAAATCATTCACACACGATGTCAGGCTGATAGCAAGTATAACCGACAGAAACGTGATCATTATTTTATTGTGTCTTACGTTCATAATTTGTAATTTTTAATAGGTTAATTAGAAATTAAGGCTTAATCCAATCACTGTCATAATTGGTCGAGGATAGATGTTGTTATCAATTCCAGTAAATACTTCAGGATCTAATCCCTTGTATTTCGTAATTACAAATGGGTTTTGTACAGTTGCCGATAAACGACCACTAGATATTACATTGAATAACTTTTTGAAAGAATAACCTAGGGTAATATTGTCGCAGCGGAGAAATGATGCATTTTGCACATAATAATCAGAAAAATACCAATTGGTTTTTCCTACAAAATTTGTTTGCATAGCAGATAAAGGCTTGTTGACGAAAAATCCTGAGGCTGCATACACACCGTTGGTGCCAACATTAGCCTTATTAGCATCTACATCGTTATATACGTAATTGCCTAGGCTTGCTCTCAACGAGATTCCAAAATCAAAGTTTTTGTAAACTATTTTAGAAGAAAGCCCCATGGTTACGTCAGGAGAGGGATTATGATAATAATAGCGATCAGCATCGTTTATTTTTCCATCTCCATTTCTATCTACAAAAAGTCCTTCAATTGGTTTATGATTTGCATCGTATACCTGTTCGTATACGTAGTAAGAATATGCAGGAAAACCTACTGATTGAGCCTGAATGTAGTTTCCTGTTCCAGAAGAAATACCCCTGTCTGTAACATAAGCAATACTTCCTGATCCAGTTAATTTAGTTATTTTATTACTGTTGTAAGTTGCATTGTAGCTGACATCCCAGGTTAAATCTTTTGTGTTTATTGCTTTCCCGGTTATAGAGAATTCGATGCCTTTGTTTTCAAGAGATCCGATATTCTGGGTTACAATGTTGCTAAAGTTGGTACCGGCGGCAACATTTACCTGACTAATCAGATTGTCTGTTTTGCGATAATAGGCATCGACAGCCCCTGTTATTCTATTATTCAAGAACCCCCAGTCCAGACCGGCATTATAAGTGGTGGTGGTTTCCCATTTTAATTTTGTGTTGAAAGGGCTTGGTCTGTAAGTTTGGGTATAAGTACCATCAATGGGATAAAGAGCTCCTTCAATGTTAGTTATATATGATGTGATATACTGATAGTCTCCACTATTGATGTTTTGTTGACCAGTGATACCATACCCCAGACGAAGTTTTAAATCAGAAAAGATAGTATTGTCTTTCATAAAGCCCTCTTCATTTATTTTCCATGCGAGAGCAGCTGAAGGAAATAATCCCCAGCGATTTCCGGAAGCAAAACGAGAAGAACCATCGTCACGCAATGTGGCAGTCAATAAATATCTATCTAATAAAGTATAGTTTGCACGACCAAAGAATGAAACTAAATAGCTTTCGGTTTTAAACACATCAGAGGTAGTGTTGCTGGTAAGATCCAAAGCAGTATATTTGTTGCTCTTACTCCGATAGAAATGTTGCCATTCGTAACCAGCCATAATATCAAATTTATGAATCCCGATTTCTTTAGCATAGTCCATATAATAAGTCAGCGACTTGTTGTATTTTGTAATTTCTTCGCTACCTGTGCGTCCTTGTAAGTTATCGCTGGCGTTTGTTGTTGGAATATACAAATCTTGCTTTCCATTAGACATTTCAGTTCCCAATGCTAAATGTGCCCGAAGTTCAGGTAAAAAATGCACTTTATAATCGAATTCAGCATTGCCAATAAAATCCTTTGAATGGGCAATATCTCTTTTTAGGTTTAATGTGGCAATCGGATTGGCAATAGCTAGTGAATTCATTCCTTTATAGGAGCCATCTGTATTAGTGGAGTATGACTGCCAGTAACCTCCAAAATGGTTTGTGTAAATATCTTGACTTGAAGTTACAGGCTGTGTCGGATCCATTGAAGCGGCTGCACCAATCACCCCGGTATCGGCATATCGATTCTTGACATACATTCCTTTAGCATTCAATGAAACTTTTAAATGGTCGTCAAAGAATGATGGATTCAGGTTTAGACCTCCCGTATAACGTTCGAAATTTGATGTTTTAATGACACCATTTTGGTTGGTGTATCCGAAGGATGCACGATATGGCATATTTTTTAGTCCGCCGGTAATGCTAATATTGTGATCGTGGCTAATTGCAGTCTGAAAGATCTGCTTTTGCCAGTCAGTATTTGCAGTTCCAAGTTTGGAAAGAACATCTGTTTGACCTGCGTACAACTGATTTGCATAAGTGCGGAATTGATCACCGGTCAGTACATCTAATGTTTTTCCAACTACACCTACAGACATGTTTCCATCATAGGAAATCTGCGGCTTAGACCCTTTCACTCCTTTTTTTGTCGTAATCAAAATTACTCCGTTCGAGGCGCGAGAGCCATAAATGGCTGTGGCGGAGGCATCTTTTAAAATCGTAAATGATTCGATATCGTTCGGGTTGATAGTACTTAAAAAGTTTGCAACTCCTTTAATACCCTCGTTATCCATAGCCAAACCATCAATAACGATTAATGGATCATTGCTGGCATTCAACGAAGAACCTCCACGAATACGGATTGTTGATTTACCACCGGGAGCTCCACCATCATTGGTAACAACAACACCGGCAATCTTACCGGTAATCATGTCCTGTGCATTGGTGGTAAGTCCTTTGTTTAGTTTGTCCGGTTTAATAGCAGTGATTGAACCTGTAGCATCGTTTTTCTTTACGGTGGCATAGCCGATTGCGACTACTTCGCCCAGAGCTACAACATCTTCATTTATTAAA
>DAIQOQ010000200.1:0-5633 GCA_036787795.1 Paludibacter sp.
AAAGTCAAAACTGCCGGATGAATAAAAATGATAGATTAGACAAAATATATTTACAACCTTAGATAACAATTTAATCTTATGAACAAAATGAAAAAATTCTCATTTACAACAGTGTATGTCCTGCGTTTATCAATCGACAACGTTTTAGGACTGGTTAAATCAACCACCGATCTGGCAATTGCCGCCAAAGCAGCATTAAGCGATATGACTAAAGCCATACTGACCCAGCTTATTGCCGACAAAGAAAAATTTGAACCTCTGGTAAGCACGCCACGCAAAAGCGAGTTGACCGACGAAGTAAATGATGCCCATGCAGCCAGAAAAAGTCTATTTTCGGAAACTAAACGCATGGTGACTTTACACATGAAGGGGCGCGACAACACAAAGAAGGTAGCGGCGCAAAGTTTCAACTTTTTCATCACACCTTATTGGAATAAACTCACCGATCCGATGAATACCTTAACCGGTATTTTGCACGAAATGATCGAAAAATATAAAAGTGACCCGGAATTACTGGCTGAAGCCAAAGAATTAGGTGTAGACGCTATAATGCTGGAAATAGAAACTGCCAACATTAAATTTAATGCACTCTACAACCAAAGGCTGGCCGACGAAGCCAGTCGTGAGTCGTCGGCTTCGGCACAAAAAGCCACGGTATGCAGCTCGTATGCCGAGTTCTCCAACGCCATGGAGCAACAGGTTAACTTTGCACCCAACGAAGACAGCATCAAACTGTTCAACCAGTTGGAAGAACTCAGAAAAAAATATCAAAATCTCGGAGCAAAGGGCAAAGATGAGCCTGAGCCCGAAACTCCAAAAGCATAAATGAAACAACTGCCATGGTTGGGTTTTTACAGATTGAGGTTTATACTAGAAATTATTTAGTCAAAGACAGACTGATTCGTGAGAATCGGTCTGTCTGTTTTATTGTCGGCATAAAAGCACCCAAAAGGTTTTGACAATAAAAACAAACCGACATTATACCCTCCAAAGCAATAAACTTAAAAACTTTTCAGTACCCGCATTGAACCTGTATCTCCATTTTCTGTTGTATATTTGCTGTAACTTAATTTCACGGCTTACGGCAGCAAAAAGAGACAAGCATTAATCCTAAAAAATAAAGCAAAAACAAGATGGAAATTTTAGCACGTATATTGGTTGGTTTGGTGGCATTGGAACATGCCTATATTCTGTGGATGGAAATGTTTGCCTGGGAAACTGCCGGCAAAAAAACATTCAAAAACGCATTACCTGCCGACCTTTTTAAAGCCACCAAGGGCCTGGCAGCCAATCAGGGTTTATACAACGGCTTCCTGTCGGCCGGACTGATCTGGACGTTTTTTATCTCCGACGCTCGTTGGCAGACAAACATATCGGTATTCTTTCTCAGCTGCGTGGCAGTGGCCGGTATTTACGGTGCGCTTACTTCCAGCAAAAAGATATTCTTCGTACAAGCCCTACCGGCCATCATTGCGCTGCTCACCGTGCT
Organism: Paludibacter sp.; assembly: GCA_036787795.1. Classification (GTDB taxonomy): domain Bacteria; phylum Bacteroidota; class Bacteroidia; order Bacteroidales; family Paludibacteraceae; genus Paludibacter. Next base: position 1,490 of record DAIQOQ010000200.1, read on the forward strand.
CTTTGTCTGAAAACTATTTTTCGAAAAACAAAAGCAGCAAGCCGGTTTCGACTTGCTGCTTTTATTTTAAATGCTGACGAATAAATCAGGCATTCACATATACTTCCAACAGGGTTACATTTCCGTCCGGAATCAAACCCAGTTCATCAATACTAGCCGGAATAAGTACCGTATCACCTTTGTTTACAATGGTTTTTTCGCCCGCAAAGTCAATTACAAAATCACCTTCGAGACACATATAAGCCACAAACGAATCGAGAGTAGCATAGTTACGTGTCACAGCATGATCGAACTTCAGCATATTGGTGGTGAAATAATCGCAGGTCACCAAAGGCGTAATTTCGTTCAACAGCGGTTGGTAATTGGTTCTCGGCTGCTTCGAAGCACTGAAGTTAATCACATCCAAGGCCTGCTCGGTATGCAATTCACGCTCATTACCCTGATCGTCGGTACGCTTATAATCGTAAATACGGTAAGTAATATCGCTGCTTTGCTGAATTTCGGCCACCACTACCCCTTTGCCAATGGCATGAACCAGTCCGGCAGGGATAAAGAACACATCGCCTTTTTTCACTGGCACATTTTGCAGCAAGTCTTCCACTTTATCATTGTCCAATGCATCCAGATAGTCGTCTTTACTGCAATCTTCTTTGAAACCGATAATCAGTTTTCCATCCGGATCGGCCTGCAGCACGTACCACATCTCCGTTTTACCGTAAGAATTATGACGTTCGGCGGCTACTTTGTCGCCCGGATGCACCTGAATTGACAGGTTTTCGTTAGCATCAATAAGTTTAAACAAAAGTGGAAACGACAAACCGAATTGATCGTAAATAGTATCGCCAATCAACTCACCCATATAAATTTCGATCAGTTCCGCCAGGTTATTACCCGCCAGCAAACCGTTAGTCACCACCGACTCGTCTCCTTCGTATCCCGATAGTTCCCAGCTTTCGCCCAGCTTATCGGTTTGAGCCGCTTTGTCAAATAAACTTTTTAGTTTAGTTCCGCCCCAGATCTTATCTTTGAGTATCGGACTGAATTTTAATGGATAAAGCATAGTAATTGAGTGTTTATTAAGTTCTATAAAACAAATAAACAACTAATAATTACAGCATCTGAAAATTATTAGTTGTTTATTATTAGCTATAAAATGGTATTTTATTCAGCTTTTGCTCTGTCGACAAGTTTTTGTTCCCACACCCAGGCGCTGCGTAAGGTATCTTCCACAGTTTCTGTAGCAGTCCAGCCCAGTTCGTTGTTAGCGTACGATGGGTCGGCCCATACCTTTTCAATATCACCCTCGCGACGATCAACAATTTTGTACGGAATCGATACTCCATTCACTTTTTCGAATGTTTTGATGATTTCCAATACCGATAAACCGCGACCGGTTCCAAGGTTGAATGTTTCAACATGCGACTTGGCACGTTTGTTCAACATACGTTGCACAGCAATAACGTGTGCTTTAGCCAAATCCACTACATTGATGTAATCACGAACGCATGATCCGTCAGGCGTATTATAATCGTCACCAAAAACCAATAATTGTTTGCGCAACCCTCTGGCAGTCTGTGTCACAAAAGGCAACAGATTGTTAGGCACGCCACTGGGCAATTCACCTATTTCACCCGACGGATGTGCACCTATCGGGTTGAAATAACGAAGAATGGTACTCTGGTAACATGGATTTGCATGAATGGTATCACGAATAATTTCTTCGCTGATTTGCTTGGTGTTTCCGTAAGGCGACAAAGCCGGTTTAATCGGTGCGCTTTCGGTTACAGGCAATACATCCGGTTGACCATACACGGTACAAGAAGACGAGAACACAAAGTTCTTTACCTTATGCGTTGGCATCAGTTGCAACAAATTGATCAACGAAACCAGGTTATTGCGATAATACAACAAAGGTTTTTCAACCGATTCGCCAACCGCTTTACTTGCTGCAAAATGAATGATCGCATCAATGCCTTTGTACTTTTCGAACATCCGATCCATACTTACATAATCCACACAATCGATGTTTTCAAATGCAGGACGAATGCCCGTTATTTTCTCAATGCCGTTAAGTACATCGATACTTGAATTGGAAAGATTGTCAACGATTATAACATCAAAACCAACTTTCTGCAATTCTACAACCGTGTGTGAACCTATATAACCTGTTCCACCGGTTACTAAAATTTTTGCCATATAATTATTTAGATATTATTTGAATAGTTTTTCAGGGTAAATGCCTTTACGTATCAGTTCATTGATTTTCAACACTACCTGAGGACGATCTTCGGCATACGTTACCCCAAACCATTTTGATGGAGTATCTAACACTTTACAAGTGGCCTTCTTTTCAACTATCAGGTTGTTTACTGCCAATGGAATATAAAATTCCGATTTCAGCTTCTGACCGTTTTCAGCTAAAAATTCCTTGAAGTATTCTACTGAATAATCAAAGTAATCCGGCGTAAAGCCCCACATATTCATCGACACGGGCGTGTTAGCCTGTAAAGCCACTTCTTCACCTTTATCATCAAGATAAATGATAGCTCCACCCTTTTCTTCAATGTGCGTACGTTCAACCACGTTTTGCAAAAGCTGATTTTCATCAACCACACAAACTCCGCGGCTCACAGCTCCACTTTCCGACAAAGTGTTTCCTACACGGTAACCTACCATGCAATATTCATTCTTTTTACCTTCTACAGAGCGTAAAAAATCAGCCAGGATAGCAAAAGATTCCTGACCATAAAAGTCATCGGCATTAATTACGGCAAAAGGCTCATGAATAGCGTCTTTACCCATCAATACGGCGTGATTTGTTCCCCAGGGTTTTTCACGTTCGGCAATGTAAGTACAGCCTTCGGGCACATTACTGATTTCCTGAAATACAATATCCGTATCAATTAAGTCTTTGAATTTGTCAATAACAACAGTTTTAAAGTCTTTCTCAAAACTTCCACGAATCACAAAAACAATTTTTCCGAATCCGGCTTTGATTGCGTCATAAATAGAATAATCCATAATGGTTTCGCCATTAGGACCCAGACCATCTAATTGTTTTAAACCGCCATAACGGCTACCCATTCCTGCTGCCAGTACAAATAAAGTTGGTTTCATATTATTTTTTTTTGATTTAGAGGCGCAAAGTTAACCAATAGTTTTGAATTGAGGAACAATTCATTTCGCATTTTATGAACAATTATAGGTGACCAAAGTTAAGATTTTGCCGCAGCAAAATTTTCGGTTATTGTTGAAAACTTCTTCAAATATTTGCAATGTTGAAAAGTTCAAAAAAACTACCTTTGCACTAAATTAAGCCCGAATATGTCATATCAATATAATAAAAAACGTCTTATTAAACTCTTTTGCGGCCTGATCGGAATTATCGTCATGGCCTGCTTAAGCAGCCTGCTTTTTCTTCATTATCATGATAAAAAAGCAACGCTAACTAACTTCTCGGAATGTAATCATCGAAAATACGCCAACCTACCCATCTCTCCCAGCGACAAATTGAACGATCTGAATGAAATCCACCTGCTTCATGCAAAAACAAATGGCTTACAACAGACCTTTGCAACAAACGATGAATTCTATTCGAAGATCGACAGTTTAAAAGAACACAAGGTACTGGTTGAAGTTACTGAAAACCGTTTTTACCAATTCAAATCATTAACTCATTCCCTACCCTATCTGATCCCCGAAGCAGTGGATATGCTAAACGAAATAGGATACCGGTTCCAAAAACGATTGGCCGAAAAAAAATACAACAACTACCGGTTCAGAATTACCTCTTTGCTCCGATCCGAAGAAAACCAAAGCAAACTAAGTCATCACAACGGCAATGCTACCGAACACTCGGCACATTTATATGGTACCACAGTAGATATATCTTACAAAAACTTCTACAATACCAAGACCGATACAATTGAAAGCAGCTACGAAGCGGTACAAACGCTGACTAAGGTTTTAATAGAAATGCGGCAGGAATGTAAGTTTCTTGCGGTTCGCGAACGCAAACAATCATGCTTTCATCTCACCGTAGTGCTTTGCAAACCAAACAACAAAGAAAATTAATCGTTTTTTTTCAATAAAAGCGATTATAAAAATGATTTTTTCATTAACTTTGCACTCCGAAAGAAGAAAC
>DAIQOQ010000037.1:0-10674 GCA_036787795.1 Paludibacter sp.
CCCTTAACTGTTCAACCCTTTCCCTTAACTGTCCGATGCGATTCCTTTAAGATCTGTTTGCATATACGTGCTATCCGTTTCTACTCATTTTCGATTATGGGGCTAAATTTCGGTAGTGTGTGTATATTTTGCGTAAATTTGCACTCCATTTAATCAATTACCTCCGATGTCCGACATTACCATACAATTTACAGGCGTAGCCGCCGAGCTGGTACTTGGCAGCTATATGCCTAAAGATGCCACCATCTTCAACAACTGGGAAGAGTTTTTTCATTATAACGATCTGATCCATGTTTCGCAGCTACTTACCGATCATATTTCGGCTGTGGAAATCAAACAGGATGATGTGGTGGTATTCAGTGGACAGTTATCGCCTACTCATATCTTTCCGCAAAAAAGCACAGCACCGGCCTTGCAACAGCATGCCCTGTATTTGCGTACCGAATGTGCCGAGCAGGCAATATATCGTTGTACGTTTCAAACCGGGGACTTTGACAAAGCAAAATTACGCTTCGAAACGCAGGACTACGATTTGTTGTTTAAAATCGGAAACTCTTTTCTGTCGAAAGTGTTGTATGATGGTACCGAACTATCGTTGGAGTGGGTAAGTGCCAAACCGGTGGGTAATATCTGTGTACTGTGTCGCTTCGAAAATGGTTATCTTGTGCCGGTGTACGATGCCGTGAATAAAATAGCAAGCACTCGTTGATCATTAATTTATAGATTCTAAAATAGCTCATTGATCACTATTCGTTGATCACTAATCACTAATCGTTGATCACTAAGTACATTTACAAATTTGTAATACCACTGACATCTTTTTGTAATAAATAAAGCTTTACTTTGCAGCGTAAAACTTTTCAACAAAGAAATTTTCTGATAGCTACTTGTCTAAGCTCGTAACTAACAATTAATCTCCCGCAGGTAAAGGCTGATTGGCGTAGAACATTACTACGACAACCGACCAAATCTACGGGATACTTTTTTTTATTAAACAGCTATCAGCAATCTTTTTCTTATCGCCTACTAGCTGTAGAAAGCAAAATAAACATTTCGTATCCCATTGCCGTTATTAGATAGAATCAAAATACTAACTCCAATGTACTATGAAGTATAGCTATACTCTTTTGCTTTTTATTTTCATGCTTTCAGCACAAGCTTTTGCTCAAAAAGGCAATATCAAAGGACGCATTTATGACGCTAAAACGAATCAGTCTATTCCGTATGCTTCTATTCTTATTCAGGGTACTGATGTGGGCACTACATCCGATGCCGAAGGTAATTACAACTTTACGGCAGTCGATCCCGGTTTTAAACGATTAGTCGTTAGCCTTATCGGTTATCATGGCACTGTTTCGTCCGAGTTTCAGGTCCAGGGCAATCAAACTACCTTTATCGATGTGGCGCTAGAAGAATCTGCTGTACAGTTGGGTGAGGTTACCGTTCGTCAGAACTTTAATGTCAAAAAGATTGAGAGTCCGCTCTCTGCATTATCCATCGGTGTACAGGATATAGAGAAAGCTGCCGGTGCCAACCGCGACGTGTCCAAAGTTATCCAAACACTGCCCGGCGTAGGAGCCACCGATCCCAATCGCAACGACCTCATTGTGCGTGGAGGCGGCCCGTCGGAAAACGTATTTTATCTTGACGACATAGAAATCCCCCTTATCAATCACTTTACCACACAAGGTGCTTCGGGTGGTGTGGTGGGCATTATCAATCCCGACTTTGTACGCGAAATTAATTTCTATACCGGTGCCTTTCCGGCCGACAAAGGCAATGCGCTCAGTTCGGTGATGGATATTCGCCAGAAAGACGGTAGCAAAGACCGCATCCACAGCAAGCTTTCCGTAGGTGCTTCGGATGCTGCTCTGACGCTCGACGGACCTATTGGAAAAAAATCCACGTTTATTGTATCAGCCCGGCAATCTTATCTTCAACTACTGTTTTCGGCACTGGGCTTGCCCTTTTTGCCGACCTATAATGACTTTCAGTTTAAACTCAAAACCCGAATTGATAGCCGAAATGAGATCAGTTTTATCGGAATCGGTGCTATTGACAACAGTAAGCTGAACACCGGCATCAAAAAACCGACCGAGAATCAGGCTTATATTTTGTCCTATCTGCCATCATACAAGCAGTGGGATTATGCGTTGGGAATAGTCTACAAACATTTTGCCGATAATCATTACGACACTTGGGTGCTGAGTCGCAATATGCTGCACAATAGTAATTTTAAATACAAGGATAATAATACCGACAGCCTTAAAACGTCCGATTATAGTTCTGATGAAGCCGAAAACAAAGTCCGCTTTGAACGTAACTATCCCGATCTGCCGGTGAAACTGTCTTTCGGTGGCGGTATGAAGTATGCGCACTATAGTAATTACACCAATCGACAGATTCTTTTAAATAATACAGCCACTGATTTGCTTTACGGTACCAACATTAATGTGTTCGGCTATCAGGCTTTTGCACAGGCTTCCAAAGAGCTGCTGGACGAACGTCTGAAACTATCGCTGGGCATCAATATGGCCGGGCTCGACTATAACCGGAATCTGACCAATCCGCTTAATCAGTTTTCGCCACGCTTCTCGGTGTCTTACGCCCTTTCGCCGGATTTGGATCTGAATGCCAACGTAGGGCGTTACGCTCAGCAACCGGCTTACACCACACTCGGCTACCGCGATGCAGCCGGCGTTCTGGTGAATAAAACCGAAGATTTACGTTACATCATTTCCAACCAGGCCATTGCCGGACTGGAATACCGCCCTGTGGAAAATATGCGCCTGAGTGTAGAGACATTTTACAAAGAGTATAATGATTATCCGCTCTCGGTAACTGATGGGATAAGTATTGCCAGTAAAGGAACCGATTACGGGGAGGTGGGTGATGAACAGATAGTTTCCACAGGCAAGGGACGTGCCTATGGAGTGGAAGTGCTTTATAAAATCATGGAAATGAAAAGACTGAACGTGACGGCTACTTATACTTATTTTCGGAGTGAGTTTAGCAATGTCGCTGGTGTATATCTGCCTTCGGCCTGGGATACCCGACATTTGTTTAATCTTATAGGTAGTTATAAACTTCCTCGTAACTGGAATATCGCCATGCGTTGGCGTTTTGTTGGCGGTGCTCCTTATACCCCTATCGATCCTCTCTCGGCTGTTAAGTCTGTTTGGGATATCAATCACAAACCTGTTTTGGATTACTCCCGCTTCAATTCTTTGCGCAAGCCCGACACCCATCAACTCGATATTCGTATAGACAAGGAGTTCTATTTCAAAAAATGGGTGCTCAATCTTTATACCGATATTCAGAATGCTTATAACTTCAAAACCCGTGGGGTACCCGTTTATACCAATCTTGATACAGGCACTATTAATGCTTCGGGCAACAAAGTGTATACAACTCAAACAGATCCCAATAATTCCGGCAAGTACTTGTTGCGCACTATCGATAACCTGAGCGGAACTGTCTTACCTACTATTGGTATTATTATAAAGATGTAATATGGGCTTATGTATTGTGGAGTAAAATAAAAACGTCCAACTCTATTCACAGGGTTGGACGTTGCTGTTCAGCATTACTTTTTGTTTATCTCGGGATATTTTATTCTGTTGTGGTAAATGTTTTTAATCTTTTCTTTGAATACCGATTTTACCGTTTCCACATCGCGGAACGAAATGGGAGCTTCTTTAAATGCTCCTTCGGCTATCTGTCCGTCAATCATGCTTTCCACCATTTCGTCTATACTCTCGTCGGTATATTCGGTCAGACTTCTCGATCGGGCTTCCACCGCATCGGCCATCATTAATATGGCGGTTTCCTTATTGTTCGGCAGCGGACCGGGATAGGTAAACACGGCTTCATCCGGTTTTTTATCCGGGTTGGCATTGATGTAGGAATTGTAGAAATATTTCGTTTTGCCAAATCCGTGGTGTGTGCCTATAAAGTTGATGATCTGTTCAGGCAGGTGACTCTTTTTGGCTATTTCCACTCCGTCGGTAACGTGATTGATTACAATTTTCGAAGCTTCTTCAAAGTCGCATTCCGTCAATGGATTTTTTCCACCCATCTGGTTTTCTATGAAATATTCGGGATGTCTCATTTTACCAATGTCATGGTATAGTGCTCCCGTACGCACCAGCAAACTGTTGGCATTAATTTTCTTTGCAGCTTCGGTAGCCAGGTTCGATACCTGTAACGAATGTTGAAAAGTACCGGGTGCCCGTTCAGAAAATTCCATCATCAAATCGCTGTTGATATTGGTTAGTTCCACCAAGGTAACACTCGAAACCAGATTGAATATCTTTTCGAAAACATAAATCAATACATAGGCAAACAACAGGAAAGCACTACTAACGCCAAAGTAGAAAATATGCTGCCAGTTAATGCGCAGTATGTCGCCTTCGGCAATAAATTCGAAGGCCAGGTACATCACCAGATAACTCAAAAAGATATACAGTGCCGTTTGTGCCAACTGCGAACGTTGCGACATGTCCTTCAGACTTGAAACGGCCGCCATACCAATGGCAATCTGCAAAACGACGAATTGAAATGAATTATCAACCATAAAGGAGATGATAAGCACCGTGATTATATGGGCAAATAGCGCCGTTCTTGAATCGAAGAAAACACGAATGATTATAGGCAACAATGCAAACGGAACCATATAGTAATTTAATGTCGTAAAACTAATGGTGGCAGTCGTTAATCCCACAATCATAAAGATAAGCAGCAGAATAAAAACCAGATTACTGTTGCTCTCATAAATTCGCGGTCGAAACAGGTAGAGGTATAAGAAAAGCAAGGTCATTAAAATCAATATCATCACTATTTCACCAATCACTACAATGGATGATTGTTGCAGAGATGAGTTGCGTTTTTCAGATTCTATTTTAAGCGAATGTAGTACCTGATAAATGCCCGGAGTTACAATTTCACCCCGGTCAATAATTCGCTCACCCGTTTGAATCATGCCCGAAGTGAGTGAAAGAGTCTTCAGTAAATCATTCTTTGCCATTTCCGATGTAATACTATCGTATCTTAAATTTTCCGAAAGGTATAGATTGATGTCGTATGATTTGAGTGTTGCGGGGGCATCCTTTATTATTTCTTCGTAAGCTGTTCGTTGCGTGTACACATGCGCCACAGGTCTGACGTGAGTAATGCGGTTTGGAAGTATGCACGAGATATTTTCACGCTTGTCGTTCTGCAACTTATTAAATTCTTCTACCGAAATGATCCCTACAGAATAAATCGATTTAAATTTGTTCTTAATGTAGTTCGGAATACGGGTTGAACCTTCTCCTTTTTTTTGTAAATCAGTGTAAAGTCGAGTAAGTTGACGATTCATTACCGCAGTATCCAGTTTGTAAAACGGGGTATATCCCTGCAGCATTTCTTCTTTTTCCTTGGCTATCTGTTGATCGCTTTTGTAAATAGGGAAATCGAATGAGGCAGTAATCAATTGGTACGACCAGGGTTTCCCTATCTCAAATTGATATTTGAATTTATCGCCGGACGGATACAAAAGTACGATGAGCACAACTAAAATTGCAAATAGTCCTGCTTTTCCGGCATGTTTGAGTTGGGGTTGAGTAAATTTTATGCTCATATTGGATACGTTGAAATAAGAATGAGATCGTAGAAATCAAAAATCGCGGAAAATTACTAAAAAAAATCCTAATGGAAACATTATCATTAAACTTTCCTTATTTTTGTATGGAAAAATATCAATAACATCAGGAAATTTGCATTTAAATATTGCATCCATGACCGGAATCGTAATTCTCCCCCTTGTTCCACTTCGCGAAAGCGATAGCGAACGCAGCGAAATGACTTCACAACTTCTTTTTGGCGAACTTGTAGAGATACTTGAAACACGTGAGCGATGGCTTTTGTTGCGCAATTTGTCTGATAATTACATTGGCTGGGCTGATCGCAAGATGATTCGGGTTCTGACCGATGCCGATGCATTGCAGCTCACAAGTTCCAACCCATCCTGCGTTTGCATTCCGTTGCTGGAGGGCAAGGATCTTAGTTCAGGCGACAAGCTGACTTTACCTGGGGGTAGCAAACTGGTTGGACTGAATGGTATAGAGCTAAAAATAGACAACAATAACTTTCTTTTTGATCCTATTCTATTACATCAGGGCACAGAAAAAAGTGGTGAACGTCTCATCTCACTGGCCAGACAATATCTTAATGCTCCCTATCTGTGGGGTGGTAAATCTCTTTTAGGCATTGATTGTTCCGGTTTTGTACAAGTCGTTTTTTCGATGTGTGGCATTCAGTTACCGCGTGATGCTTCACAACAGGTCAATTGCGGTCAACTTATCGGTTTTTTATCCGAAGCTAAAGCAGGCGATCTCGCTCTGTTCGAAAATCAAGATGGAAAAATAACACATGTCGGCATTTTGCTAAACTCTCATCAAATTATTCATGCTTCCGGTTGGGTAAAGATTGAATCCATTGACTCCCAAGGTATCATTTCCGCCCAGACAGGGGAATATACTCACAAACTCCGCGTAATAAAGCGTGTCCTTTAAACCATATTCAATTATTTCATTTTTTTCGCACCTTCCGTGTAAGAATTTTCCTGCATTTACGTCTTACTATTAAACGGGATGATGACCGAGCAATCGAAATTCATTATTCTGTTCCGAGTACTCATTAGTTATCAATTGTCGACAAAAACTTTCAATTGGAAAATGTATGGATTCCAAGCAATTTAATACTCAAATTCTTTCACTCTCCGATAGGCTCTTCCGCTTAGCGAAATCGATTCTGCGGAACGCTGCGGCTGCACAGGATGCTGTTCAGGATTTGAATATGAAATTGTGGGAAAAGCGAAGTGTACTCGAAGACGTCGAAAATATACCGGCATTTATGTTGCGGTCAATGCGCAATTTATGTCTGGATAACATCAGGCAGAAGCGAGAAGAAGATGAATTACCTGTTGAACTCGAATTCTCAGAACCAAATCCGCACCAGCAAGTGGAACAAAAAGATTTGGTAACCCGAATTCGTAGCATGATAGATGATTTACCTGAATTGCAACGAACCATTATCCGGATGCGCGATGTAGAAGGAATGGAGTTATCGGAAATTGCCTATGTCACTTCGCTTACTGAAAATGCAGTTAGTGTCAATTTGTCGAGGGCCCGACAAAAGATCCGACAGAAAATAATATATGAACAAAAACGTGTGGAGGAAACCGTATGGAAAGGATGAATGATTTATTGGAGAAATACTTTCGGGGCGAAACGTCGCTTACTGAAGAAGCTGAATTGAAACACTATTTTGTTTCCAATGAAAATGTAAGTGCAGAACACGAAGCTTATAGAGATCTGTTTGTTGCTTTCGATCAGGAAAAACAGGAAACTCTTGATATCTCACTTCCAAAAGTATTGCAGCAACAACATAAAGTAAAGCGTTTTTGGATCCGGACATTCTCTTATTCAGGTATTGCAGCAGCTCTGGTATTGGCTTTGTGGATTCAGCGTCCTCAACAGGAAAAAGATTATGCTATTATGCATGGTCGACGCATTGATGACCCGGAATACGCACAGAAATATGCTGAGAAGAAGATGAATGATGTGAATGAAATGATTCAAAATGGATTGAAACCGTTGAGAAACATGGAAGCAATTAAAGAAAATCTTCGTACTGCCGATAAAAACGGAACGCTGAAGCATGAAATTCTCGAATCAGATAAAAATAATAACATTAATAATTAGTAAAATGAAAAAGACAATTTTATTACTTGCCGTGCTATTCATAGCTGTAGCAAGTCAGGCACAAACACTTCAAAGCCTATTCGAAAAATACAGTGAAGATGAACATTTCGAGTATGTTTCAGTGGGAGGAAATGGAATGATGATAGCCTCATCAAAGGGCAATGTAGCAAAAACAAGAAACCCTAACGCTGGTTCTAAAACAAAGTCAACAAAGATTCTTACATTGAAAGCCGGAAGCGATTCTCAGATAATGAAAGCATTTGAAAAAGATTTAAATGCGGTGTTAGAAGCAGGTAGATTTGAGACAACGCTTGAGACCCGGAGTAAAGGGGAGAGTACTCATATGTATTACCGGAGTTTAGGAAAAGATAGTGCTGATCAGCTTATCGTAGCTAAAACAAAAACAGAACTAAGTCTGATCTGGAACAGTGGAAAGTTAAGTAAAGGTGAAGTGATGCCAGGATACTCATTGAATACAGATGACGATGACGCCGGTGATGCCGAAAAATCCTAAGGTTTACACCTAACACATCAAAAGATACATTTTGTTTATTAATCTTCAGAGATTAATAATGAAGCCAACTCGTTGCGAAACGAGTTGGCTTGTTTATTTCATGATGCTAAGAATAAATCCTACAAAGCCGATCCCGATAATAACCAGTCCGATAATTTGATTAATGATTTTGAGTTCTCTCATGTTGAGCTTGTTTTTAAACTTACTCACCAGAAAGGTTAGTAAACTCCACCACAGGATGGCACCTCCAAGAATAGATGATATTCCTATAACAGATACCAAAAGTGTAGTTTTATTCCCTATAAATTCGAAACGGGCAAACAAGGCAATCAATACAAATAAGACCAATGGATTTGAAAGAGTTAATCCGAACGAAGTCATAAAATCACCGAAAAGGCTATGCTTGATGGTTTCATTTGGTTTTGGTTGTGTGGCAGGATTACTTCTAAAGATATACAAACCAAAGATAGCAACAACAAAGCTTCCGGCGAGTTGTATGATGAAGCGATGTTCCTCAATAAAATCTAAAACGAAACTTAAAAAAAATAAGGTAATAATGGTATATATTAAATCGGAAGTAGTGGCTCCAAGTCCGGTCGCAATACCATATTTCTGACCTCTGTTAAGAGTTCGTTGTATGGTAAGCATTCCAATTGGACCCAATGGTACCGAGATACATAATCCAATTAAAATTCCCTTTATAATAATTTCAATCATCTGCTGCGTTTATTCATTGCAATACAAAGATAGGTTTTTTTGGTGATTTTGAAGCACTAAAATACTATTGTTTTGCAATCTTCATGCTGTATTAAGTTGACAATGAAAGAATCAAAAACCAAAGTCGTCTATCTTTTTATTAAATTTTTTAGCTTCTGCAGGTTTTTTAGCTTTCACCTGTGTTGCACTGCCTTCTACGTAAATAGCCTGATATGGACGAGCCGGGCAGATGGATTCACAAGCTCCGCAACCGATACAAATATCTTCCGTAACTTCCGGAATCGTAAGTCCGTTTTTGTATGGAATCATGTGTACGGCTTGTGTCGGACAATGTTCCGAACATGCACCACAATCTCTTTCGTTGACAAATACCACACACTTTTCTTTTCGGAAATGAGCAACACCAATTTGTGTTACTTTTTTCTCTTCCAGTGGCAGATGTTTTAAAGCGCCTGTTGGGCAAACGCTGGAACAAATATTACAATCGTAGCTACAAAAGATGTGAGTCGAAAAGGCCAGATGCGGTTGGGTGATGCCGGTGATGCCATATTGAAGTGCTGCAGGTTTAAGTACTTGCATCGGGCATTTGGTTACACAAAGCTGACAACCGGTGCAGTGCGAATTGAAATGTTCCAGATTGTTTGCTCCGGGAGGCATTATCGGCTTACGGGAGAGCATAGAGTCATTGCTACCAATAAGATTTTTAGTGTTTGCCAGTGCAACAGTAGTTAGTGCCGCCCCTGATGCAAGAAGGAAAGTTCTTCTTGTATTATTTATATCTTCTTGAATAGCCGGGCTTTGTTTTTTATAACGATATTCAAACTGAATAGCATCTTTTTTACAAGACGAGAGGCAATTAAAACAATCTACACAACGCGAATCATCTACTTTTTTATTCTTACTGTCAATGCATTGTGATTTACATTGTTTAGCACATGCCCCACAACTATTACAGGCAGAATCGTCCATAGATATATGAAAGACAGAAATCTTAGAAAGAAGCCCAAGCGATGTCCCTACAGGACAAATGGTGTTGCAATACAATCTGCCTTTTGCCCATGACATGACTGCGACGATAATAAAAAACAGAAACGATATGCTAAACGCAAGCGGAACAAAACTGACTTGCTCAACCTTATAAAGCGTATAATTTCCCATTCCGCTTAGTACATAAGCCAACCCATTATTAATCCAGATAGCCAGTGGTCTGAATAGTTGTGATGTGATTCTTCCGAAAGTGCTGTAAGGATCGAGAAGCAATACTAAAGATGAACTACCCGCAACAAAAGCTATTACAGTTACAGCTAAAATACTATAACGAAGTATGTTTTTAGGTTTGGCATAATTGAACCGCGACTTCTTATTTTTCTTCTTGAAAAACCGGCCTTTTCGGGATGAAATATCCTGAAGTATCCCCAGTGGACAAATGGTGGAACAGTAAATCCGTCCGAATAATAGACTTAAAACAAATAAGACAAGGATTGCAATGAGATTCAATGACAATAAGGCCGGAATCCACTGAATGGAGAGTAACTGATGTAGATGTGTCGGTAGTTTTCCTGTAAAATCAATAAAGAATAAAACTATTGGAAGGAAAAATAGCAACGACAATATGACACGAATGTTTTTTAAAAATTTCATGCAAAGGGTGTATAAGTAAGCAATAATGTTTAATTATATGTTTTCTGAAAGTAAAAT
>DAIQOQ010000037.1:10774-16778 GCA_036787795.1 Paludibacter sp.
AAAGGGTGTATAAGTAAGCAATAATGTTTAATTATATGTTTTCTGAAAGTAAAATGCAGATAAATAGTCTTGTAACTACTTAAGATAATTACCGACTCAGGTTCTCTGTAACTAATTAAAGCTTAATTCGCTTTACATTCAGTTTTTCCAGGTTTTGTGTGCCAACCTTCAGCTTTTCGGCCAGACTTATATGACGAACGTCTTTAATGTCCGTAGGTTGTACCTGCGAGAATAGTTTCATGGAAGCTGTGTCGGCAGCCACAAAGTCAGGCGATACAATCAACGACTTAAGCATCACAACATCGGAAGTAGATTTTCCCTGAGGTCCGTTTGATTTCATAATACGATATGCATCAACAATATTCAGGGCAGGTCTTTTGTGGAATGTGGCAGCATCGGCAATACATTGGTGTAAATCATGATTATGAAAATAACCTCTGTCCCAAACAATGCCCATCAGGTTTTTCATCGAAATAGAGTTTTTGGCTCCTCCATGATGTTTCAGTACGGGAACATTAAACCATACATCGCAGTCGAGTAATGCCTGATGAATTTTGGCTTTCTTCAGACTGACAGCGTGCGGCAGTTCTACTTCCCGATAATAAGACTCGTCGTTTGCCGGAACCATTTTTCCACCTGCTGCTATTACTGCTTTTTCTATACCGCTGTTAGTGTAACATTTCTTCCAGTCCTGGCAAGTGTGATCAAATACAATAACTTCGCTGGCACCTGCGCTTTTGCATAACTTTACCAGAGTGCCGATTAACTCAGGATTTGTATTTGCGGCCAGTTCGGGTGTTTTATCCCAACCAATATTTGGTTTGATAACTACGCGCTGACCTTTCTTTACATAATGGCTTATTCCACCCAGTTCTTTTAAAGCCCGATTCAACATAACGGCTGGTTGACCGCCCATAACTGCTACTAAATCCGGTTCGGAGTGCACAGCCAGCTTTTTGTTGGCTACGGCATCTGCAAGTGCATTTGTTTTAAAGATAGAGGCTATGCCTACTATGGCTGCTGATTTGAAAAAATCTCTTCTTTTCATACTATTTTAAATAATCGATTAAAAGTCATATAATTTCTAAATCTCATCTTCTGCTTCCACGGGTTTTTGTTTCACCACCATGGCGCTTATTTCCCATAACATGTAGATGGGGAGGAAAACTACCATTAAGGTAAACGGATCGCCGGTAGGGGTAACCACAGCGGCAATGATTAGTAATACCACGATGGCATGTTTACGAAACCGGTTGAAAAATCCGCGATTCAAAATGCCCAGTTGTGATAAAAACCACGAAAGCAAAGGTAACTCGAAAACCAATCCCATCATAAAGCACAGCATTAAAAAGCTATCCATGTATGAATCGAGTGATACGCTCTGTTCTATAAATTTGCTAAGCTGATATCCGGCTAAAAAACGTAACGTAAGCGGGAATACAATCAAATAGCCTATTGCCACGCCAATAAAAAACAGAATGTTTCCAAACAAAAATGCCCATCCGGCATTTTTTCGTTCGTGTTTGTAAAGCGCCGGTTTGACAAAAAGAAAAAGCTGATAAATAACAAACGGGAAACTCAACACCAACGCAAACCAAAAGGACGTGGACATGTGAATGAAGAACTGCGATGAAAGATTAATATTGATCACTTTCACCTGAAAAGATCCCAGCACAAAATCCGGAAACAGTGCTACGTGTTTGCTGGCTTCGTTAAACCATTTATATAAAAAGAAATCGTTTCGCGTGGGTGCAAGAATGACCGAATCGAAGATTTGCGGCATGTAAAGAAAAAACACCAGCGAAACAACGCCAATAAAAGCGGCAATTCGGAACAATGTTTTTCGTAAATCATCAAGATGATCCCAAAATGTCATTTCACTGTCGTTCACGTTGCTCATGCGTACTTACTTTACGGTATCTTTTTTCTCGTCAGAAGTAACGTCTTTTTTTATTTCCGTTTCGATATCATTAAGGCCTTCTTTGAAACTTTTGACACCTTTGCCAAGTCCTTTCATTAATTCGGGTATTTTTTTTCCACCAAATAATAACAAAACAATTAAGGCTATAACAATGACTTCGCCTGCTCCTAAATTTAAAAATAATAAGTGGTTCATGATAATGCTGTTTTTATATGGGTCTATGTAAATTAAACTTAATACTAAGCCGTAAAAATACAACTATATTTTTATACAGAAAAGCATAGCTATATAATAATTAGAATAGCATCCGTTAATGATCTTTAATTCATTGTTCGGCGATAGGTTTATTCTACTTCTGAAAACAAAGCTTTGTATGTTTTCATATAAAAACACCTTGCAAACTCTGGTTTACAAGGTGTTTAGAGGAATTCTTCGTTATTCCGGATCGGAGATGTGATTTTAATCCTTATTTTTGATCTTCTCCGATTCCAAGTGTAATGAAACTAGAGTGATTTCACCGGAATACATCTGTCGAAAATGAATTTTTGTTCGGGGTGCTTGCTGTGATCATTATGAGGAACCCTGTTTTGATAGCCGGCTTTAGATAAAAAGAGCAGCATGTAATATAAAGGATTCCGTTGAAAAATCTTTATGTTACATGCTGCTGATTGATTTTGGCTGCAGATAATAGTCTGACCTACTTATTTAGTTTAATTAATAAAGTGATATAAGAAAACGATGGTAGAATCGAGAGCCGTTTTTTTGTTTCCATCTATTTCTAAGGCAACTTCAATTTCAGCTTTGGATATTCCACGCAAGTTCTTCAATGATTTTAGTTTGGCACGAAGGCGAACCTGACTGTTTACCAAAACAGGTTGGTTGAACCGGAGATTTTCAATGCCGTAATTTACAGTTAGTTTTGAATTGTGTACTTCAGCAATCTGATTCCATAAGTACGGTAATACAGACAGGTTTAAATATCCGTGAGCAATAGTTGTTTTGTAAGGACTTTCGTTTTTTGCCTTTTCGGTATCAATGTGAATCCATTGATGATCCAACGTGGCGTCGGCAAATAAATTGATCTGTTCCTGGGTGATTGTGATATAATCCGATACGCCTAATTCTTTACCAACGTATTGTTCAAAGTCTTCAAAACTGTTGATGATAATTCTTGTCATTATTTATTTATGGAAGGATTAATGCAGGCAAATTCACTGCACATTTTATTTTTTTATGTGCAAATGTACTTAAAATTGAGCATTTATGAAATAGCCGATATTGATTAAAACAGACAAATTATTGAAATTTAATTTCAATGTACTCGTTAATTAATTTTTAATAAAAGTGGTGTTGTTTGATTAAACTGTTTTTATAGGTTCAGTTATCGGGTTAATTCTGGCTTTGTGGTTGATTTTGTTGGATGCTAATTGTTTGTGTATTTGTATGAACCTTATTAGTTACTCCCTTTATTTGTTTTTAGCCATTGTTAAGTAAATCTGATTTTATTCTCAGCGTTTGCGTGTGTGATTATTCTTTAATTCTAATGTGGTTAGACGTGGATAAAAGCCCAGCTTCTGATAAAAGCCCAGTACTTTTTCATGACCGTAACTTACTGATAAACGAATAGAAATGTGTTGTTTGTTGTTTAACCATTCCATACTTTCTCTGACCAACAATTCACCGATTCCTTTTCGTCTGTATTCTGTTGACACAAATAATGAATCAATTTCTCCCTTCCGGTTTGTATCGATGGTTGAAACGCAATATCCAACCGGAACCGAATCTTTTGTTTCAGCAACTAACAAATGAAAGTCATCCTCCGGTAGTTTAAGCCAGCCTTTGCTTCGTTTTGCAAATGAAAAAGAAGCATAATGTTCTTTGAAGTAAACCGAATCAGTTAAATGAATCAGGTTTAGTTCTTCCCACAAATCTTTTATGATTGGAAGTTCGGTAGTATCCAATCTTCTATAAATAAATTCTTTCATTCATTATTAATTTACGAGAAACCGGGAAACAATGTTGATGGAAAAGTGCAGGGCTATTGCCAGGCAAACCGCCAGACCTAATCCACCTATTATAATGATAAAAAACTGATGGCTATCAGTGTATGTACGATATAATTTGGGAAGAATCCAAGCGGAATAGGGAAGATACAGGATGACTGATGTTATTACGGCCGGAAAATAACGTTGCAGGACGATTGTTCCCAATATGTGCGGAAAAAAAGCATTGGCAACAAAAACCGACACAAAAATGAGCAACAGGTTTTTGCGGTTTGATTCTTTTGCCTGAGTGTTTGCCCATAAAATGAGTATCCATGCAATGATGGTTATTAATCCTACCGACCAAATCATTGCATCAGCGTTATGAGGACGAATAGGCAAGGGGATAATGGCAGGAAAAATAAAATGCGAAAATCCAATGGCTTCTTCGGCGTTGTGAAGCGTGAAAAGAGTCCCTGCAATGAGTAACTGTTTGTTATAATCTGGTTCTGACATAATATATTTTTTAGATATAGATATTAATCTTAAAGAATTAATTCGCATTTTTAATTCACAAGATCCGCATTTATCTGCTTTATAATCTTCTATTTATTTATATTCGCTGAAAAGATATTCTATTGTTCCTAATGCTTGATACTATTTTCTGGAAAATATAAAAATACGTTTTTTATTTCAGGTTAGCCAATCGATGAAACTCGCGCAATTCCTGTTTTTTTTCAGCCGATAGTTGTGATTTGGGGATACCTTCAATGGCACCTTCAAGTGACTGTAACAAATGGATGCATGCACCCGGATCGAGTGTTTGCAAGTGCAGAAAAGCCTGTTCAGTACCTGCTGCCTTCAGTTCGGCATAGTTATTAATGCCCACCTGTATCAGTTTGGTGGCAGTATCTTTTCCTATATTTGGTTGATTATAAAGATCGGTTTCCATCATCGTCTCTTTAAGTCTTTTATTAATCGTTATCGTATGCATCCAGTGCCGTTTGCAGGCAGGTTGACACGCCTTTTAGTCCGCACACAGTGAGTGTTATCAAAATCGTATCTTTAATCTCGTCGCGTGTAGCTCCCAGTTTCTTAGCCATTTTTACATGGAAAAATACTGCTGTGCTATCGCCTGTCGACGCTTTGATACCGATATATACAAGCTGCTTGGTTTTGCCATCCAATCCGGTAGTCGATTTTAATGCATCGATAAGCCCATCGAAAGCTTTTGCCACTTCGGGAGCTTCGTGTTGGAATGTGTCCAGTGTAGTTTTCATACTTTGTTTGTTTTTATAGGAGTGATTCGTGTTGTTTTTTTTGTGATCTACAGAAGGGTTGTTTGAATTCTACAGTTATACAAACGGTTCGAAAGCCGGTGCAAACTTGCTTGTGCAGAACTCAATAATATTATAACTGGCTGCACCGTGAATATTAAACGGGTCTTCCGATACAATACGTTCTACTTCGGCTTTGCTGTCGGCTTTACACAGAATAACTCCACCCGTACGTGGATTCTGAGCTCCCGAACAAATAAAATTATTAAGGGCATAATATTTGTCCAGAAAAATTCGGTGTTCAGCCAGATGTTTTTCTATTTTTTCCAGACCGTGGGTATAGGTAAGAAGAATGATATACATAACTGTTTTTTTTTTTAATAAGTGAGTAGCAAAGGTATGAAAAAATACAATTAACGAGCATTTGAAATAAGAAAAAAAGGACTGAAAAAAATGTATTTTGCTTGTACCGGTATTTGCCTGAATACTTAAATTCTTGTTACACAATATGCTTAAATTGTAAAAATAGCGTTCTTTGTTTATATTGAGTTGCTTATAACTTGATAAAAAGGCTTTTATGTATGAGTTTAAAGGCTATTCACATCCCAAAATAGCAATTTATCATATAATAAATTGAAAATATCATATGATAAATCGAAAATAGCATATGGTAAATTGGAAATAGCATATGGTAAATCGAATATATCATATGGTAAATTGAAAATAGCATATGGTAAATTGAAAATATCATATGGTAAATCGAATATATCATATGGTAAATCGAATATATCATATGATAAATTGAATTTCATAGTTGTGAAATT
>DAIQOQ010000201.1:0-5598 GCA_036787795.1 Paludibacter sp.
TTAAATCGTTGAATCAGATTATAAGCTCTGTAAATGCCCAGTTCGCCGGATTTACTCAAGTCGGCCAGGCCCTTGGCATCTTCGCCTATAAACAAATAGGTCAGTCCGCGGTTAAAGTAGGCTTCGGCAAAATCCCGATCTATTTCTATACATTTGGTATAATTAGAAATAGCAGGTTGAAAGTCTTTTTGCGAACATAAAATGTTGGCTTCGTTGAAGTAAGCAAACTCAAAGTCGGGAGCTAATTCGTTCACCTTATCATAATCCTGCATTACCTTTTCCAGGTCAAACAAAAATTGCTGATCATCTATAGTCTTTTTTGTCTTATCAATGCCGGCCTTGCTCTGGTCAGCAGTTGCATTTTTGTTATAATCAACCAGCTTGTAGCGAATGGTGGCGCGACAGAAGTAAGCCAGCATAAAATTAGGTCGGAGCGCAAGTGCTTTGTTTAAATCTTCGATAGAGCTATTGAAGTCCTGCACCATGGCAAATTCTAAAGCCCTGTTAAAGTAAATATCGGCGTTGTTAGTATCCTTGGATAATTTCAACGACAATTCATTAATGGCTTCAAAATGACTGTTTATCAGTTCAGCCGTCAGGGTTATTTCGTTATTGGTTATTTTCAGAATGGAGCTCAGCTTGTTTTCCTTGTTGTATTGCGCCAGCGTTGGGTAATACAAATTGGTATGCCTGATTTCATCTATTTTTGAATAATAGGTCAGCACAAAACTCTTTTCATTCACAACGTCTGTGTACTTATCCTGCACAGCACCCCTTGTAGCTTCGGCATATTTCGATTCGGCTTCCGTATCATCCATGTTTTGAGCTGTAAAGCGGTTAAACAGCTCCGTTTTCTTACTGTTGGAACTTTTTTGCGAATTGGCTGCCAACTTGTTTGTAGCCTGAAGTATTTGTTTGTTCTTCCGGTTAATATAGTCTTTATTCTTCTCAATATTGCCGGCCATTTGGCGGTATTGATAACCTACTTTCTGATTACCCAGTGCCTCTTCGGCTTCCGCAATTCCTAAATAAGCTGGTATAAAGTACTTGTACCGGGTAATAATAATTTTGTAATCCCGGATAGCACTTCTGTGACTACCAATGGTCTGCTCCAGCATCGCTTTTCTGAGCAAAGCTTCCGTATTGCTCGAATCTAATTTCAAAACAGTGGTCAGGTCGGACAAAGCATTGTTATTATCGCCCAGATTGGCCCTGAGCAAGCCCCGGTTATAATACACCAACGCATCATTTTTGTCGAGCTTCACAGCCCGGTCATAATCACTCAGCGCCTGATTGTAATTTTTCTTCTCTACGTTTATAATACCGCGGTTGATATAGTCGCCTGCAAAGGTCGATTTAAGTTTTATGGCTTCCGAATAATCCTTCAAAGCACCATCCTTGTCATTCCGTTGCATCCGGAGGAAAGCCCTTGAGCTCCAACTGAGGCTGTTTGTACTATCTTTCAGAATGAATTGACTAAATGTTTTTTCGGCACTCAGCGTATCCTTCATTTCCAGCTGCAGTCTGCCTTTCTCGTAAAGTAAAGAATTATTTTTAGTATTGAGCTTAAAATAAGCCTCCAAATCAGTCATTGCCCCCTTGTAGTCCTTATTAGCGTCCAGGGCATCCATTCGACTCATAAGTAGGTTCAGATTATTCGGACTAAATTCCAACGCTTTACTAAAGTCGGCAATAGCTTCTGTGAAATAACTCATTTTCCGTCGGGCAAAGCCCCGGGCATAATAGGCCTGAGGTAAAAATGGATTCCGGCTAATGGCTTCCGAGCAATCCTCATCGGCTCCCTGATAATCACCCAACTGTATTTTGGCAATAGCCCTGTTCAGGTAGGGCTCGGCCAGATACGGTTTTATTCTTATCACTTGATTAAAGTATTGAATGGACAATACATAGTCTTCGAAATACAAGGCATTTTGACCAATGCTCAGAATACGTTCTGTATTTAATTGCGCCAAAGCAATGCCCTGACACAAAAGACAAGCTGTTATAAATAATACTTTCTTCAAGAGGTAAATATTAAGTGATTAATTATTCAAATGCGTTTGCTTCGCACCCCGAATTGGCATTAAATGAACTGGGAACATCAAACTGTTCGGTTGCCGAATATCCCAGGTCTTTATCTGCCAATACCTTTTTCATATATAATGCCCATATTGGCAGAGCCATACTTGCTCCTTGTCCCTGGGCAATATTGTCGAAGTGGATGGAACGGTCTTCACCACCAACCCACACACCCGATACCAGCGATGGAGTGTATCCCATAAACCATCCATCGGAGTTATTCTGAGTTGTACCGGTTTTACCACCCATGGGCATCATAAGTCCATAATCGCGTCGAATCCTGCCACCGGTACCGCCATCAACCACAGCCCGCATCATATAAATCATTTTATAGGCTGTCGATTCGCTGAATATTTCATGCATCTGAGGCGTGAACTTACCAATCACATTGCCGTTTGAATCTTCAATACGTGTAACATACACCGGCTCCACACGAATTCCTTTATTCGGGAAGGCCGTATAAGCATCAACCATTTCGGCTACCGATATATCACAAATACCCAAACATAATGAAACAACCGGGTCCAAGTGACCACTAATACCAAACGAACGCATAAGTTTTACCATAGCCTCCGGCGAGAATAAACTCATTAAATAAGCCGAAATCCAGTTATCAGAGTTTGACAATCCCCATCGCAATGAAACAATGTCACCAATGGTCTTATTCTTTGTAGTAGTCTTTGGAGTCCATGCTCTTCCATTTCCATCCTTCAGTGTTATGGGTTGCCAGGTAGTTTTATCGCATGGCCACATACCTTCTTCCATAGCCAGTGTGTATAAATAAGGCTTCACAGTAGAACCCACCTGACGCCGACCGGCATTCACCATGTCGTACTGAAACTGAGAAAAGTCAGGACCACCAACATAGGCTTTTACATCTCCCGTATGTGGATTCATCGACATCAGCCCACAACGTAAGAAGTATTTATGATAACGAATCGAATCCATCGGCGACATGATCGTATCAACATCTCCTTTGTACGAAAATGCCAGCATTTCAATTTTCTTATTAAATACCGTCTCTATTTCCGATTCCGAATGCCCTGCAGCTTTCATCCGCATGTACCGGTCTGACTGCTTCATACTACGCTTCATAATGGCATCAATGTCTGACTGCTTCATACTACGCGAAAACGGAGCATAACTTCTGTTTCTCTTTTCTTTAAAGAATGTTTTTTGAAGCGATTGCATATGGTCTTCTACAGCATCCTCGGCATATCGTTGCATGCGGGAGTCTATCGTTGTATAAATCTTCAAACCATCGGTGTAGATATTATACGGAGTGCCATCTGCTTTTTTGTTTTTATTGCAAAATCCATACAAGGGGTTTGTATCCCATGATTTTCGGTCTTCTTCGTATTTACCCTGTTGCCAACTGGCATAATCGCTCCGGTTAGGTTCCTTAGCACTAAGCATTATGCGCAAATACTCTCTGAAATAGGCAGCTAATCCTAATTTATGATCAACCTTCTGATATTTTAAAGTAAGTGGAAGGGCTTTTAATGAATCGAATTGGGCACTGGTTATGAAATCGGCTTTACGCATTTGATTTAGCACCACATTTCGGCGCTCAAGTGTCCGCTGGTTATACCTCACCGGATTAAAGTAGGAAGGGTTTTTACACATACCAACCAAAGTAGCTGCTTCTTCTACTTTCAGAGCAGCCGGTGATTTGCTGAAATAAATTCGGGCTGCCGATTTTATTCCAACGGCATTGTTCAAGAAATCGAACTGATTGAGGTACATTGCCAGAATTTCTTCTTTGGTATACAGTCGTTCCAGCTTAAAAGCAATCACCCACTCAATCGGCTTTTGTAATGCACGTTCTATAAGGTTATTAACTTGTGGAGAGTAGAGCTGTTTGGCAAGTTGCTGAGTAATGGTACTTCCTCCTCCCGAATTTTTGCGGTGAAAGATTCCCGTAAGCACCACTGCACGAGTCACTGCGCGTCCATCAACTCCCGAATGGTCATAAAAACGAACATCCTCCGTTGCAACCAATGCATTGACAACGTTTTTAGATATTTCATTGTAATGAACCCCAACGCGATTTTGCTTACTATAAAAGTAGCCACCTAAAACTTGCAAATCAGATGAATATACTTCAGTTGCATATTTATTCTTGGGATTCTGTAATTCATCAATAGGAGGGAGGTAACCTATCCAACCCAGATTGATAAATAAAAACATTAAAGCTAAGCAAACGATTCCAAATGCAAATAGTCCCCAAAACGCACGTCTGAATTTTATACGAAAATTGCTTTTCTGATTCATCTTTTCCATAAATAACATTGAAATATTAAGTCACAAAAGTACGATTTTTTTTAAAACTATACTTGCATAAGCTGGATTAAAATTTGATTGGAAATCATTATCCCTTCGTCCGTTAAACGTAATCTGTCGTTGGCAAAAATCACGTTGTTGCTATCTATAAATGATTTAATATTTTCGTAACAATATTTTCTTAGTTCCGGGCCAAATGTTTGTTCTAAAAATGCAAGATCTATCCCCTCTAAAGTTCGCAAGGAAACCATCACATAATCGTTATATCGATCGAAAAGTGTCAGTTCCTCTCTTTCGAATAAAAGAGTATTATGCTCAATAGCCTCAATGTATTTAGTGATTGATGCCACATTCCACTGCCTGGAGTTTAAATCGTAGGAGTGAGCCGAAGGGCCTATTCCAAGATATGCAGATTGTTTCCAGTAAGATGAATTATGCCGGGAACGGAACCCTTGGGTGGCAAAGTTAGATATTTCATAAGCTTCAAAACCCTTTTCTTTCGTTTTCTTAACCAACAATAAATACATTTCATTCATTATGTCATCATCAACAGGCTTGACTTTTCCTTTTTCACGCTGCTTCCACAATGCTGTACCCTCTTCGTAAGTTAGTCCGTATGCCGAAATATGTTGTACGTTAAGACCTAAAGCAGTATCTAGTTGTTGCTCCCAATCAGCAAGGGTCTGTAAAGGCAAGCCGTATATCAGATCAATACTAATATTATTGAAACCCGCATTTTGTGAGTTCTTAACAGCCTCAATGGCTTGCTTTGCAGAGTGTCTGCGATTAACTCTTTTCAAATCTTCATCATTGAATGATTGAATACCAATGCTGATTCGGTTAAACGGTAATGAATGTATAGAGTTGAAAAATTCAACAGTCAAATCATCCGGATTGGCCTCAAAGGTAACCTCTGCATCTTTGTCTACCGGATAAGTGCTATAAATAACATCAAATATCTTCGAGAATTGATCAATTTTCAGGATACTTGGCGTTCCACCTCCAAAATAAATAGTATGTATAGGTTCATTCTGCAAGTAATCTTTGCGAATTTCGAGCTCTTTTATGATGTTGTCGACTAAAGTTGGTATTAATTTAGGAGCAACTTCTGTGTAAAAATCACAGTAAGTGCATCTCTTTTTACAAAAAGGAATATGTATATAAATGCCGGCCATTTCTAAGTTTTTATTTTTCAGCTATTTGAAATATACAAATAAGCTTTCTATTATTTTTATT
>DAIQOQ010000369.1:0-1800 GCA_036787795.1 Paludibacter sp.
GGCACTTCGAGCATTTTGATAACCTGAATTTGCGCAGGCGATAGTTTTTGTTGTAGTTTTTGTTGTAATTGTTGCTTTAACATAAATGAAGTCTGTTATGGGTCGGCTTGCCAACCAACAATAGACCGCAAAGATACATTTTTTTTAGAAGAAAATAAAGGAAAAAGGTTGATGTTAGAATTTAAGCACAAAGGAAATAGGGTAGGAGGACTCGCTAAAGAGGGCTTCAGCAGGCAAAATGGTGTTGTTGCGTTTGCTGAGGCCCTCTGAGGTGTTTTTGCTCCCCCGATGATGTTGGGTGACTTTATAGGTCGTGTTACCGGATAAATTTATCGGAAGCTAATGCCAAGTCCGGCCGAGGCTGTTGCATATTTTTGTGCAACATACTGAGCGTTGAATGAAACAAGGCCGAATTTAAGGCGAAAACCCAGTGTGGCATTGGCCATGGTTTCGGCTCCGGTGACCTTGATGGGATCGGACACATTTTTAATCTGCATTTTATATGTGCCACCACTCAGTACGGGGTCTCCCAGGGTTGGATAATTACCCACCATGTCCAGATCGAAGTTAGTCTTAACCAGACCCACGCCGATATAAGGCGTGAAGAATAATAATTTTTTAGAAATAACCAGTCCGGCGGTAAAAGCTTTGGCGGTCATCGCCATGCCCTGCGTGCTGTAATCATTCAGATTCGGATCGGCTATATAATCCATACCTTCGCTTACCAGCTTGTCGGGGGTAATCTGAGACGAGGTGGAAAATGCATATTTTACATTCATGTGGGTATAACCCACCAATACCGAAGCGTCGAATGGGAGAAGTTTTACACCCGGAATCCATTGTTTGATATTATGTTTTACCCCTACACCCCACGATGATATTTTGGCATCGGAAATGGTAGTACTTGGGGTCCACCGGATGCTTAAATCATTGATAATCGGTAATCCGATAGTAAACTGGATATTCGGAACCGGAACATATTTGGAAACGCCTTTTGGGGTGGTAAACGATACAATTTTTCCCGTTCCGTTGTTCCACAGTGGGTTCACCGTTTTTCCATCGCTGAGGTAGTGAGGTTGCATCAGGTTTAGTTCCACTCCGCTGCCACTTCCCGAAAAAGTTGGGGCCGTGGTAGTTCCGGCTACGGTAGGTTTCAGGTTGGTGAGTCCGCTGATGTCAAATGTCCGCTCCGACCCGGGAGCCATCACTGCGCTGGCACCTATTGAGATGTCAAACCCAAAGGTTTTGTGCACTTCTGCCGTGCTGTACCAGTTAGAGCCCAGTCCGGCAGCCCAACTGTTACCTGCTGGACGTAAATATCCGTTGGCCACGGTGTTCAGGTCGGTTATTCCCGCTTTAAAAATATTGGAAATTTCGCTCTGAGCCTTCAGGGAACTAGCCGAACTGCATACTGCGAATGCGATTGCTGCTAAGTAATTGATTTTTTTCATTGTTTTGAGTCGTTTTAATTGTAAATAATTTGTTAGTCCAAACAACCATCGATAAAGGGTGGTGTACCCTTTCGGATAACAGGCTGCTTGGGATAATAGATTGTTTAAAAACAGGTCAAGTTTATTTAATACTGCAACCATAACATATTTTTTTTAGATATTGTTCTTAGATGCAGTGCTTTCTAACGCTGTTGTCATTCCGGTTTTGCGAATTTTTTGTTCCGGATACGGTGTAGAATGGCTTGTTGATAACTTTTTTTATTGAAATGTTTTGCGTATAAAAATAAATTATTATTTTTGGCAACTAAAATGATGATACTAAGTGTATACTTGCCATAATGGTGGTTGA
>DAIQOQ010000202.1:0-5579 GCA_036787795.1 Paludibacter sp.
AATACTTGTTTTAGTAATCTTTGTTGTTGAATATCAAACTTTATTTTGCTTTCAAGCAGGTCTGACTTCAAGCAGGCAATAAATTTTTTGTTCTGAATAATGTTTATGGCTGCCGCTATCATTTCGCGCTCTTTCTTGTCCAGCTCATTTTGCAATAGTCTGGCTTTGGTTTCTGTGTTTTCCAGTTGTTTGTTTTTCAGATCCAAGGCCAGATCTATGTTTTTTTTGTGGAGATCTATTAATCGAAATACATTCGAAATGCGGGCTTCCAGTTCCAGTTCATTTATCGGTTTTCTCAAATAATCCATAGCTCCTATATCTAATGCCAATTTTAGATCGGAAGAGTAAGTGTAAATTCCGGTAGCTATAATAATAGGTATGTTGTCAAATTCAGGGTAGTTCCGAATATCTTTCAAAACTTCGATTCCGTCTCGTTCGGGCATTTGCCAGTCAAGAATGATAAGTTCAACAGGATGATTTATCAACGTGTCAATTACCATAAGTGGCTGCGTGCTTGAGTAGGTACTATACCCGGCCCTTTTCAGCAGCAATTCCAGCACTGCTATTGCAGCAGGGTCATCGTCAATAATTAATATCTGTCTCATTTACATTGTCTGATAATAATTTAAATTCGACTATAAATACTGTAGTTTTGTTTTGCTTGCTATAGCAACTTATTTGGCCATTATTACTCTCTACCAAATCTTTGATAATTAATAGCCCTATTCCTGCGCCTTTCTCGCCTTGTGTCCCTAAACGTTTTTTGTTATTTGTATGGCTGAATAGTAATTCACGTATTTCCGGGTTTATTCCTATTCCTCTGTCCATAATCAGAATTTGAACCCACCCGCTTTTTATTCTATTTTTTATCCTGATTGTACCCCCTTCGTAGCTGAATTTAATTGCGTTTGAAATCAGGTTCCGCATAATTGCATTTAACTGCTCTTTTTGGCAGCAAAAAAGAAGTGTATCGTTTATCTCTGTTTCTATCCGGAGTCTTTTACGCTGGATGTAATAAGTTTGTAAGTCCAGACTTTGATTGACAATGTTTGACAGATTTTGTATGGGTTGCGGATCATCTTTATGGTTTATGCGCAATTTTGTCCATTCCAGCATATTTTCCAGTATACTGTGTCCATTCTCTGCTGCTTTATATATCATTTCCATGTTACTGCGATAATTTTCTGGAAAACTATCATCCTGATATAATAAACGGGGAAAGGTAAGTAATACATTAAATGAATTCATCAAATCGTGTGAAATGGTTGAAATCATAAAATTATTCTGCTTATTGATGCTCGTAAGTTCTATGTTGGCTATCTGCAATTCCTTTGTTCGCTGTTTTACGGCACTTTCGAGCGTTCGGTTTACCAGTTGCAGATTTTTTGAACGTTTGATATTTTGTTTGTTAGATACTGTCAGTTTAAAAGAAAAAGTAGATGATTGAATTAGGATATAAATTCCCATCCCTGCCAGAGTAAGATATCCTTGGGAATGAGCACTTGCAGCATGAATAAAATCGTAAATAAAAAAGGAAACCAATATCACTAAACTGATAGTGTGCACAATGGCATATTTCCGTCGGGCTACGATGGCTTTGATTAATACAATATTAAAATATCCTATACATATGCTTGATATGTAAACGTATATATATCCGGCTTTTGTAATGTGCTCTAAGTCAGAAGTCAGGACTACCAGAGTAAACAGCGCGTAGAGAAGGTAAATTGCTTTTTCAATTCGGGGAGCCACTTCGTTAGGAAATGAGATTTTTATCAACCGCAATATAATTGGTACGCTCAGCAGCGATAAAGTCCAGATTTGATAATAGAACTTTATATTATAGTCCGCTATGAGATGAAAAACCATTAATATATTGCTGTCTGCTAGTAATTTAGCAAAAAACAGAACACACAGTGCACTTAGCATGACGTGGGATTTTTCCAATTTATTGAGGAGGCTTAAGGTGGTCTGCTGAATGAAGACTAACACAAAAAGACCCAATATAAAGCAAGTAATCATAATTTTTCTAAGCGTTAATTGCTCAATCGCTTTGGGTTTTCCAAAGTAAACATCCTGCGTAAATCCGCCGAACCTGGGTAGGATAAAATTGCTTACTTGCATCACAACATCAATGCTGTCGCTATCTACTGTAAAGTAATAGGGGGAGGGTAGAGTGTAGGGACGGTAATTTTCCAGATTTTTTCCGGCTTTACCTCCTTCGCCAATTAGTTTGTTGTTTATAAATAGTTTGTAGGCCGATTCAATACAGCCTACATATAACCCGTACACCACAGGATGCTGCATCGAAGCTCCGATATTCCGGATTTTCAAGTAATAAGTAGCCATGCCAAAAGCAGGTAATTTTTTTCCGTTTATTGTCAGTCCGGCCCAACTGTGCGGATTGTATACAGCATGCTTCTCTCTCTCCGGAAGCTTTTTCATCTCGCTGGTCGATAGGTGCTTGCCGTAGTATAGTTGCCAATTGGCCAATGTGCTTAAGCCGTTTTCGCTTTCTGAAGTATGTCCATAAATAGCTAGATTCCATTCATTTAAATCTTGTGGAGCTAATTTTGGACAAAGAAAACATAGAAAAAAAATGAATAAGTAGTTTTTTTGCATTGTAGTGACTCTCCCATATTATGGTTGTTAAACTATTTTTATATTAATAGGTATGAACCCGATACAAAAATGCACTTTTTTTTTTATTGCGTAAGCGTAAATATGACAATATGCTTAACTAAAACAACAATGTCTACCATTTGTCTCGTCCAAATTTCTTTGTGTTTAATGACTAAGCCCTATTTTTGCCAATGATTAAAAAAAGTAAATGTACTTTGTTAATCTTGAAAAGCAAAAAAAACAAGAATGCTGGTCGAAATTTAGGCATGCTGCGCTCACCTGTTTTTATTAGCTCCAACAGCGGGCTGAGCATTCAGTGTTTTAAAGTAACGTGAATTCGGTGTAAGGGTTCATATAACTATGTGAAATTCACTTATTAATATTCCCAGAGTGGATTTATATCCATAGAATATGTTAGTTTTTTGCATCGGATTCCCTGTTAGGGGATAAATAGCTAAATCCCCTCAGAGTAACCAATAGTCAGCGACCGAAGGGAAATAATTAGGGGCGGTTTTAATATATTAATCTTTATAATTTTAATCAGACTTTATATTATGTATAAATATCTTCCAATAGCAAAGAATTTACAAGAGATGATGGTAATGTTGAAATCTTTGCCTGCACATACCCTTGTATTTGACGCAAGAAGTAACTTAGTTGATCTGAATCAATCGGCTCTGAAGTTGCTTCGAATTGACAATCAGGATGAGTTTAATAGGCTGCAGAACGAAATATTCCCGACGCACGATTATATCAAAACGATTATTTGTGAACTAAAAAAAGGGAATACGGTTCGACAGGCCAAGACGTTGTTAAAATACCCAGACGGTAGTCAGGTTATTGTAGAGCTGTGTGGCTGTATGATTAATGGATGTCGGGATTTGTTTTTATTTCAGTTATTTGAAATAACACTTTCGACAAATGCTAATTTAGGGTCTTTTCTCTCTTATAACGATAATGTGAATAATCCAGAGGCTGTTATTCCTCAGTCTGTTATTTGGGCTACAAATCCGCAAAATGCGCATATCTCAGCTCAAAAAAGAAAACAGGGAGAGCGACGCAGCAACCGGTTAGTTGAGAGCTGTGCGATACAATTAAAATCATCGAAATACAGAAAGCTTACAAAAACAGAGGCTACCATAGCCAAATTCGTAGCTATCAATATGTCGGTATCTGAGATTGCAACTATTACAGGTAAATCAAATCTGTCTGTGCGTGTGATTATACGCAGGGTACAGGAAAAACAAAAACTAAATTCGCAGCAGGAAGCAGGATTAATCGTTAATGATTAATAATGAGTGATCAATGGTTTGTGGAGCATAACAAAATACACAACTATCTAAACAGCGACAAAATAATAATATATCGCATTACAAAAAACAAACGAAAAATACAGTTATGAAACAAAAATACCTTTTCTTGTTTTTTTTGTTAATGGTCTTGGCTTTATCTGCACATGCCCAAAACAAAATAGGAGACAATCCTACGGTTATTCAATCAGGCTCGCTGCTAGAACTGGAAAGTCAGACGAAAGGTTTACGTTTAACGCGTATTCAATTAGATGACATCAAGTTATGGACACTTGATGGAGCACCTGTAAGTGGGATGATTATTTTTAATGAATCAGGTGCAGCACCAAAAGGTATATATTATTGGAGCCTGGATTTGGCACAGTGGATACAAGTGGTTAATAAATCCGAGTTGTTAACGTTGGTATCAAACTATCTTGCTCAAAATTTAGCAGATAGCATCAAATCTGTTGTAAATACAACTACGAAGAATACGCTGGTCGGTACTTCAGGAAAGCTAACAAGTACCGTGAATGGAGTATCAGCCAATTTATCTCCTGCAAGCGGAACCATTGCTCAGAGTTTGGGGTTTGATGCTTCTGGTAATTTAGTAATCGCAGGAAGTACCCCAACAACTAATATACTAGACAATACTTCAAATACCATTACTTCAACAATAAATGGTGTTGTTGCTAGTGCACCAGCCGTAACAAAAGTGGCGAATACCTTAATTGGGAACAACTTAACTACTAGCGTGAATGGGATTACTACAATAGCTGTTGATTTGAGTCCTATAGTTGCAGCCAACACAACAGTTTCCAATACTTCTACCGGAAATATCTTATCAACAACCGTTAACGGTGTAGCCGGAAATTCAACAAATGTAATTAATTCTAATATACTAACAGGCACATCAGGAAAACTGACTAGCATTGTTAATGGTGTGTCAGCTGATTTAGCTCTTACAAACGGAACAATTGTCAAGGGGGTAGGCTTTGATGCTTCCGGCAATTTGGTGACTTCCGGAAGTGGAAGTACCCCGACAACCAATATTTTAGACAATACGGTAAACACCATTACTTCAACAGTAAATGGTATTGCTGCAACAGCACCGGCTGTAAATACGGTAGTCAATACCTCCTCAGTCAATAGTTTGAGCACCATTATCAATGGTGTTGCCGGTGTGAGTGTTCCGCTGATTAACAGCAATACGCTTTCCAATCCTACGGTAAATACAGTCAGAACGACAATCAACAATGTTCCTGCTTCCGCAGATGCCACTATTATTGGTAGTACTCTGGTTTCCAATCCAACAGTGAATACTGTTCGAACAACAATAAATGGAGTAGCTGCGACTACTGACGCTACTATTATTGGTAGTAATGTCTTAACAGCTGCTACAGGGAATGGAATTACCAGTACGGTGAATGGAGTTGCCTCTACTTTAAGTCCAGCTGCTGGAACGATCACCAACACATTGGGTTTTGATACAAGCGGAAAGTTGGTGATGCAAGATCCAACCACTACCAAGACGTCAGTTTCGAATACCTCCTCAGCCAATAGTCTGAATACGACAGTGAATGGTGTAACCGGCGCAGATGTTCCGATGATTAACAGTAGTACGCTTTCTAATCCAACAGTAAATACTGTTAGAACAACAATAAATGG
>DAIQOQ010000203.1:0-2344 GCA_036787795.1 Paludibacter sp.
GTTACTTGTAGTTTTAATTCGCTACAAGCTATTTCAATAATCAAAAAATAAATCAATCAATGAAATCAACAACACAAAAAGTATCCATGGGAGAAAAGATTGGATACAGTTTAGGCGATGGATCGGCCAATCTGGTATTCCAAATGATGATGATGTTTCAACTATTCTTCTATACGGATGTATTTGGAATAAAGGCTACTGCAGCAGGTATGATTTTATTGGTTGCACGGGTATTC
This sequence comes from Paludibacter sp., assembly GCA_036787795.1. GTDB lineage: Bacteria > Bacteroidota > Bacteroidia > Bacteroidales > Paludibacteraceae > Paludibacter. The sequence continues at coordinate 237 of DAIQOQ010000203.1, forward strand.
GATGCTTTTGTAGATCCGATGGTGGGAATAATATCAGACAGAACCAACACGCGTTGGGGTAAGTATCGTCCGTGGATATTATGGACAGCAATTCCGTTTGCCTTGTTTTTTATACTGGCCTTTTCAACTCCCGATTTGAGTGAGCGCGGAAAGATTCTGTATGCCGGTATTACCTATATTATGTTGATGTCCATTTATTCGTTTAATAATACACCTTATTCCTCACTGGGCGGGGTAATGACCAGCGACATCAAAGAACGTACAAGTATTTCATCCATTCGGTTTGTTACTGCTACTATTGCTACTTTTATAGTTCAGGGACTCACTTTACCGTTGGTAACAAAGTTTGGTCATGGCGATGCTAAGAAAGGGTGGGAAGGCACCATTTTGCTGTTTGCCTCTGTGGTAGTGGTACTTTTAGTGATCACATTTTTCACGACTAAAGAGCGAATTAAACCACCGGTTAATCAAAAAACGCCTATTAAACAGGATTTCAAAGATATTATCAGTAATCGTCCCTGGAAGGCTATGTTTGCACTCACCTTATTCTTGTTCGTCACATTATCCATGTGGGGAAGCAGCATGTCGTATTATTTTAATTATGTAGTTGATAAAGATGCTTTATTCAACTTTTTGCGTCACTTTGGACTGGTGGCCGATGCCGGTCAAAGCTATGGAGCCTTACACGGTTTTCTGAATGCATTTGGATTAATTGCATCGAATAACAGTCAGGTTTTTGCTGTAGGATTCAGTTTGTTTAATATGATTGGACAACTAGTGACTTTACTTGCAGTTATATTTTTGTCCGGATGGTTATCCGGAATATTCGGGAAACGCAACGTTTTTATTGTTTGTCTGGCACTTACAGCCTTGTCAACTGCTCTGTTCTTTATTGTCCCAACCGATAATATCGGAATGATATTTATCATTAATATCTTGAAAAGTCTGGCTTATGCTCCTACCATTCCTTTACTTTGGGCTATGATGGGTGATGTGGCCGATCACTCCGAGTGGATTAATAATCGTCGTGCAACAGGTTTTGTTTTTGCAGGTATCGTATTTGCTCTGAAAGCCGGACTTGGCATAGGTGGTGCTATTTGTGGTAGCATTATTGACTCTTTTGGTTTTGTCCCTAATGCAGTTCAAAGTGCTTCGGCTATTGTAGGAATACGGCTTACAGCTAGTGTAATTCCGGCGGTAACATTCTCTATCGGTGTTATAGCTTTGTTTTTCTACCCCATTACAAAAAGTCTAAACGAGAAACTTCAAGGGGAATTAGCCGAACGAAGAAGTAAGAATAACGACTGAGAAATTAGCTCTTGATATTTTAATTTGAACCAAATGATGAAATCTATGAAATTGCAGGGATTGGGGCTTATCGTATGCTTGTTTGTGAGTTTATCTGTTATCGCCGAAAAACTGCAACCCTCTTTAAAAGATGCTTTAAAAAATAAGTTTCTGATTGGAGTTGCCATTAATACCGATCAGGTTTTGGAAAAAGATTCAGCTGCTCTCCGGATTATCAAACACCAATTTAACTCGGTGGTAGCCGAAAACTGTATGAAGAGTGAAGAAATTCAACCGAAAGAAGGTGAATTTGATTTTACGAAATCCGATCAGTTTGTTGATTTTGGTCAGAAGAATCATATGTTTATCATTGGTCATACGCTTATATGGCATTCTCAGGCTCCTGCATGGCTATTTGTTGGTAAAGATGGTAAAGACGTTTCGCGTGAGGTGCTGATAGAACGCATGAGAAAGCACATCACTACACTTGTAGGCCGTTACAAAGGTCGCGTTCAGGGCTGGGATGTGGTGAATGAAGCCATCAATGATGACGGTTCGTTTCGTCAGAGTAAGTTTTATAAAATAATAGGCGAAGACTATATTTCATTGGCTTTTAAGTTTGCTCATGAAGCTGACCCTAAAGCCCAGTTGTACTACAACGACTATTCAATGGCTCATCCCGGAAAAAGAGCCGGAGTTGTGAGCCTGATAAAAAAACTTCAACAGTCAGGTATAAAAGTTGACGGAATTGGCATGCAGGGACATTTCACGATGGACTTTCCGACGGTTGCTGAAGAAGAAAAAAGTATCGTTGCTTTTTC
>DAIQOQ010000203.1:2444-5553 GCA_036787795.1 Paludibacter sp.
TCACGATGGACTTTCCGACGGTTGCTGAAGAAGAAAAAAGTATCGTTGCTTTTTCGGGGTTAGGAGTGAAAGTGATGATTACCGAATTAGACTTAACCGTAATACCATTTCCCAATCAAGATGGTGGTGCCGATGTCTCTATGTCGTATAAATACAAAAAAGAGATGAACCCTTATCCCGATGGTTTGCCGGACTCTGTGGCTACAAAATGGAACAACAGGATGACTGACTTTTTCAGGTTGTTCTTGAAACATCATGATAAAATCAGCCGTGTAACCTTATGGGGAGTGTCTGATGGACAAACGTGGCGAAATGACTGGCCGATAGTTGGTCGGAAAGATTACCCTTTGTTGTTTGATAGGAACTATAGCCCCAAACCGGTTGTTGACGCAATTATAAAAATGGCAGAAAAAGCCCCTAAGCCTTAAGAACAGAAAATACATAACAAATAAATAAGTAAATACAAAACTAACTCAGCTCCTTCCTTTAGGGGTTGGGGTTAATTAATAAATATGAAAACTCCTCGATATCTGGTCAAAGATCTTTATACCGCCGATCCTTCGGCTCATGTTTTTAATAGTAAAATCTACATTTATCCTTCGCATGATATTGAATCGGGCATCCCCGAAAATGATAATGGTGATCATTTTGATATGCGCGATTATCATGTCTTCTCGATGGATAGTGTGGACGGTGAAGTGACCGACCATGGTGTGGCACTCGCTGTGAAAGATATACCGTGGGCCGGTCGTCAGTTGTGGGCACCCGATGTGGCTTGCAAAGATGGAAAGTACTACCTTTATTTTCCGTTGAAAGATAAAAACGATATTTTTCGCATTGGTGTAGCTGTGAGCGATAAACCGGAAGGTCCGTTCGTACCTCAGAGCGATCCTATCAAAGGTAGTTTTACGATTGATCCTGCCGTTTTGGAAGATAATTCAAAAGACTTTTATCTCTATTTCGGAGGATTGTGGGGTGGTCAGTTGCAACGTTACCGGAACAATAAGGCCATTGAAAATCCGGCAGAACCCGGGGATGAAGATCCTGCTTTATGCGCTCGTGTGGCTAAACTCAGTGATGATATGTTGGAATTTGCCGAAGAGCCCCGTGATGTCTTGATATTGGACGAAAACGGTGAGCCACTAAAAGCCGGTGACCACGACCGTCGTTATTTTGAAGGACCCTGGATGCATAAATACAACAATAAATATTATTTTTCATATTCCACAGGCAACACCCACCGGCTTTGTTATGCTATAGGTGATAATCCTTATGGTCCTTTTACCTATGGAGGCGTCATTCTGACTCCGGTTGTAGGTTGGACAACGCATCATTCTATTGTTGAATTTCAAGGTAAATGGTACCTTTTCCATCATGATAGCGTTCCTTCTGGTGGTAGAACCTGGTTACGAAGCATCAAAGTGGTTGAGTTGGAATACAATGAAGATGGCACAATAAAAACCATCGATGGAGGTGGTGAGCAGTAATAATTACGTGGAATAAGAATTTATTCAGCGTTGCGGATAAAACGATCGGATCAATTGCTCGTAATTTGGAAGTGGTTGCAAGTATATAGCTACAAGTTACGATACTGTTTATCTGTATTTTTCTCTCGGAAAATAGATCACTAAATATTATTTATTACTTAAGTCAGCATGAAGAAGCATAATAGCCTTAAATATGTTCCTGTTTTAATACTTTTTGCAGGTTTATTTATTAGTAACAAACCTGTTGATCCGTATCTGGATACAACCCTATCCTTTGAAAAGCGCACGGATGATTTGGTCTCAAGACTGACACTTGCAGAAAAAGTGCAGCTCATGCGTTACGATTCTCCGGAGATTAAACGGCTGGATATTCCTGCATACAATTGGTGGAACGAATGTTTGCATGGCGTGGCCCGTTCGGGTCTGGCTACTGTTTTTCCGCAAGCTATTGGTATGGCGGCTATGTGGGATACGGATCAAATGTATAAAAATGCAGTGGCTATTTCGGATGAGGCACGGGCTAAAAATAATGATTATGTTCATAAGAATAAGCGCGGTATTTATCAGGGACTGACTTTCTGGACTCCTAATATCAATATTTTCCGTGATCCGCGTTGGGGAAGAGGAATGGAGACCTACGGAGAGGATCCGTATCTGACAGCTGAAGTGGCTATTCCATTCATTAAGGGACTTCAGGGTGATGATCCTAAATACATGAAGTTGGTGGCAACTGCCAAGCATTTTGCAGTGCATAGCGGTCCTGAATCAACAAGACATTCCTTTGACGTATGGCCGAATGATTATGATCTGGCTGAAACGTATTTTCCACATTTCAAAAGAACAGTTACTGAAGCCGGAGTTTATTCGGTGATGTGTGCTTACCAACGTTTTAAAGGCATACCTTGTTGTGGAAATAAATTTTTGGAAGATGTGTTGCGTAATAAATGGAATTTCAAAGGTTACATCGTTTCCGACTGTTGGGCAATCCACGATTTTTACGATGCAAAGGCACACCATGTTACAGCTACGCCTGAGGAAGCCGCTGCTATGGCTGTGAAAGCTGGTACTGATTTGAACTGTGGTGATACTTATGCGATATCCTTATTGAATGCAGTAACTAAAGGTTTACTGACGGAAGATGAAATCAATGTTTCGGTAAAAAGATTAATTCTTGCCCGCATGAAACTGGGACAATTCGACCCGGAAGAAAATGTAAAATATGCTCAAATTCCACTTTCTGTAGTTGATTGTGAACAACATCGATTGTTAGCTTTAGAGTCGGCGCGTAAATCAATGGTTTTATTGAAAAACGCAAACAATGTTTTGCCATTTAGCAAGGATATTAAGCACGTAGCGGTCATTGGACCCAATGCTGACAATCGTGAAATCTTGCTTGGCAATTATAACGGTTATCCTTCCAAGGAAATTACTCCTTTAAACGGCATTATTTCAAAGTTACCCAATGCAGAGGTAAAATATGCTCAGGGTTGTGCGTTAGCCGAAGGGCTTCCTTGTTTGACTGTAATTCCCGAAAAATATTTCTTTACCGATAAAACACTCAATAAAAGTGGTTTGGTGGCTGAGTATTTTGATAATATTGGTTTAGAAGGAAAAGCAAAACA
>DAIQOQ010000038.1:0-16648 GCA_036787795.1 Paludibacter sp.
TCAACGCCGCTTTTTGACCTAATAGTTTCCAATCCACCTTATTTTGTAAACTCACAGAAAGCTCCTTCAGAGAGTCGTAGGGTTGCCCGGCATACCGACACTCTTACTCATGAAGAACTTATTGAGAATGCAATGAAGCTTCTGAATTCGCAAGGCCGGCTCTGTATTATTCTGCCGGTGAATGAAGGGCTACAATGTGTAAAATTTGCTCTGAGTTGTGGATTGCATTGCTCAAAACAAGTGATGGTTTATCCCAAACCGGATGTTGCGGCTAAACGCTTATTGCTTGAATTCAGCTTGCAGAAAATCGATACTGAAATCTCGGAGCTGACAATCGAAACCGGAGAACGGCATCACTACTCGCCCGAATTCAGCGAATTGGCAAAAGATTTTTATTTGAAACTGTAGTCGGGCGCTTTGCTGGTGCTACCATTATTCTTTATAAAACATATACGCCTGCGTAAGAGCAGCTCTTCCCACTGTGTGAGAATCATTCCCCCTTCTGTGTAAGAACAGCTCTTACACAGAAGGGGGAATGTCTCTGAGGTTTCAGAGGCGGTGCACTCTTTGGACAGATACAGAGCACCCTTTGCAATCAGTTCACTGTTGTAGCTAACAGGTCGTACCAATTAGTACCTTAGCAACCGAAAAATTGACTGAGAAGTTGTATGTATCACGAATACCCCGATTGTTTTAAACAAATACGTCCCGATAAACAGATATTACCTGTTTATCGGGACGCTAACGCTATTCCAGCTTTGCTTGTGAGCTTTTAAATCAGATTAATAATCATTCCCGGAATGATTCCAAGTATAATCATCAAAAATGCGGCAAGGAATATTTGTTTTTTATAGTTACTGCTTGAGTCGATGGTCGAAGTTGCCGATGGGGCATTGATATACATAGCCACAACCGGACGAATGTAATAGTACAAACTAATCATAGATCCGATAATGGCTACAATAACCAACGGCAGATTGCCTTGTTCGATGGCTGAAATGAACAGATTATACTTTGCGGCAAACCCAACCAAGGGCGGAATGCCTGCCAGCGAGAACATGGCAATGGCCATGGCAAAAGCTTCGATAGGGTTATGTTTTGCCAGCCCGTTGAAAGCTTTTATGGAGAATGTGCCTGTTTCTTCGCGCACCAGAATCAGTACGGCAAAAGCGGTGATGGTGGCAATGGTGTACGAAATGGAGTACAACAACAACACACCTGCTGCCTGTTGTTTTAGCGCAATGATGGCTATAAGCATATATCCGGCGTGGGCAATGCCCGAGTAAGCAAACATTCGTTTTACATTATCCTGGTTGAATGCCGACAGGTTACCAATCAGTATGGTAGCAATGGCAAATACGGTAAGGGTAATTTTCCAACTGCTTTCTATTTCGGCAAAACTCGAATTCATCAGACGGAAAAATGCAGCAATGGCAGCTACTTTACCCACCGTGGCCATAAAGGTGGTAATTAGGGTTGGTGACCCGGCATACACATCGGGTGCCCAGAAGTGAAAAGGGGCAGCACCAATTTTGAAAGTCATCCCGATAACAACCAGCAGTAAACCAATGTTGAGCATACCCGATGTGGCATGCTGATGCAGAATAAGGTATTGTTTTATTTCTTCCAGATTCATGCTGCCGCACGCTCCGTAAAGCAGTGCAATGCCAAACAAAAGAAAGCCCGAAGCAAATGAACCTGTCAGGAAGTATTTCATGGCAGCTTCGTTGGAGTTCGGGTCGAACTTCTTGCTACCTGCCAGTATGTAAAGCGACAATGACATGGTTTCGATACCCACGAACAGCATCAGCAGGTTGCCAAAACCAGTCATGATTAACGATCCAACCAGCGCAAAAAGAATCAACGCATAAATATCTTCGAGCGGACGCTTTACCGGTTTGTAGTAAACCGGTGCAAAGATAAAAACCAACAGGGTGGTGAATATCAATACCCCGTTAAATGCAATGCTGAAATTATCGGCAATATACATTTCGTTGTAATAATGCACGGACTGATTCCATCCCAACAGGTTGAGGCCGAAAGCCAGAATGAGTCCGACGTATACAATGGGTAATAACGGCTTCTTCTTCTGGATGGCACCAAAAAAAAGAACAATGATAGCAACAATCGATATGGTTATTATAGCGTACATGATTAGTTACGAGTTACAATATTTATAGTGAAAAATGAATGGTACATGCTGAATACGATTTTATCTTATTTTACGGCTCCTTCCAACAATTGCAGTATAAATGATGGGAAAATACCCACCAAAAATATCATGGCAATAATAGGTAAAAATACAAGCATTTCGCTAAAGGTAAGATCAGTGAATTTCTCTGTGGCAGCACTTCGCTCGCCGTACATCACTTTCTGATACATCTTTAGAATATAAACAGCTCCCAGAATAATGGTTAGCCCGGCTATAATAGCCAGTATTTTATTGGCCTGAAACAATCCTAACAAAATAAGAAATTCACCCACGAAACTATTTGTCAGCGGTAACGATATATTTGCTAAAACAATAATGAGAAAGATGGTAGCAAATTTCGGTGCAACACTGGCTATGCCGCCCAAATCACTTATCTTATCTGTATTCGTCCGCTTTACAATCATGTAATAACAAAGGAAAAATCCGACCACATTTACACCGTGCGAGAATAACTGAAGAATTCCGCCTTCGATACCGTAATGATTGTTGGAAAGCAATCCGAGTGCAATCAGCCCCACATGCGAAAGTGATGCAAAGGCAATTAGTTTTTTCAGGTTAGGTTGCGTAATGGCAATCGTAGCTCCGTAAATAACTCCGAAAAGTATCAACGGTAAGAAAATCAGCGAACCGCCGGCCACTACATCGGGACAAAGCGGAAGAATAAACCGGATAATGCCGTAGAGCCCCATTTTCAGCATGATACCTGCCAACAGCATAGAGCCTTGTACAGGCGATGCATTGTAAGTCTCGGCCTGCCACGAGTGGAACGGGAAAAGCGGAATCTTAATGGCAAAAGCGAGAAAGAAAGCCAGAAAGACCGGTACCTGTACCGAATAAGGTAATTTCAACTGAAAGAAACTTTCGAAGCTGAACGAATGGGGTGCAGGAGTAAGTGTGTACAGATACAGAATCCCAATGAGCATGACAAAACTTCCAACCACAGTATAAATCAAAAACTTGACACTGATCTTTTTCTTGTTCTCGCCTCCCCACAGGGCTGTGATAAAGAAAATCGGAATCAATGCCAGTTCCCAGAAAATATAAAACAAAATCATTTCCGAGGATATGAACACCCCGATCAATGCCATTTGCATCAGCATTATCAGCGCATAAAAGTTGGGAGTCCGGTTCTCTTTTTTATCCGTCGAAGCAATAATAATGGGCACCAGCAAAGTGGTAAGCATGACCATAACCAGCGACACCGCATCAATTTTCAGGATAATATCCACGTCCAGCAGCTCTTTCAGGTTGAGGTCGAGCGTCAGAATTTTATCATGTGCAAAGGTGAATGCATAACCTGCAACCAACGAAATGGCAAATACCACCAGCGAAGCAACCAGTGCGAAGTTCTTACTGTGTTTCCCCAGTTTGCCTGTAAATAAAAGCAATGATGCTAATAAAGGCAGGATTAATAAAAGTACAAGAATCATTTCTGTTATAGAATTATATTAAAAAATAGTATGGCAATAATGCTGAAGACCATCAGAACAAGATATACTCCCACATTACCGGTCTGCAATAATCTGATCTTCCGACCCACGAACAAGGTTCCGCTTCCAACAGCATTCACAAATCCGTTGATCACTGTTTGATCCAGTAGTCCGCGGAAAATATCGGATATAAACGTCACCGGTTTCAGGATACAGAAATCGTAAATTTCATCCACATACAGTTTATGAGCAAAAAGACTTTGTATACCTGTAGGACTTACCAGTTCTTTGTTGTTTACAAACCGCTTATAGCTCAGGAATATCAACAGAGCAATGATCAGCAGTGGAAAGATGAAAATCATCCATTCGGTCTGTACTGTCAGTGCGTGTTCCGAAGCCGCAACCAGCGAGTTTGATTTGGCAAACACGGGCGACAGATAATTGTCAAATCCCTGTGTTTCGGAGAAAAGTTTCGGTGGTTGTACAAATCCCGCTATCATCGACAGAATAGCCAAAACTGCCATCGGATACAGCATCACCTTGGGTGATTCATGCACATGATGATTGGCTTGTAGCTCCTTACTTTCCGGTTTAAAGAATACAACGAAAATAAGGCGGAACATATAAATAGTGGTCAGCAACGAAATAACAGTAGCAATAAGTCCCATGCCCAAACCGTGCTCGAAAGCAGCAGTCAGAATCACTTCTTTCGAAAAGAATCCGGCAAAAGGCGGAATACCCGAAATCGCAATAGCTCCAATCAAAAACAATGCAAAGGTGAATGGTATTTTATGACGCAAGCCACCCATTTTCCGAATGTCCTGCTCGTTGCTCAAGGCGTGAATAACACTACCTGCAGCAAGGAAAAGCAATGCTTTGAAAAAGGCATGCGTGGTTAAGTGAAACATAGCTCCCGAGAATGAACCCAATCCCAGTCCCATAAACATAAATCCCAGTTGGCTGACCGTGGAATAAGCCAGAATCTTTTTAATATCGTTTTGATAAATAGCTATCAGTCCACCTAGTAATGCAGTTACTGTTCCGATTACCAGAATCACATCCATAGTAACAGGCGAAAGCACAAACATCACACTGGAACGGGCTACTAAATAAATACCTGCCGTAACCATAGTGGCGGCATGAATCAATGCCGATACAGGGGTGGGACCCGCCATAGCATCAGGCAGCCAGGTAAACAAGGGTATCTGAGCACTCTTCCCAACTGCACCCACAAACAGGCAGAGGGTGATGGCCATCAAAGTCAGATCGCCCGATGGCATCAGACTGGCTTTGGCAGCTATTTCGCTTATCGAAAGAGTTTTGAAGGTAGTGAAAAGAATGAAGGTAGCTATCAGAAAACCTAAATCACCGATACGGTTCATGATAAATGCCTTTTTGGCGGCATCGTTGTTGGCACGATCTTTAAACCAGAAGCCGATCAGTAAATACGAACACAGCCCTACGCCTTCCCAGCCAATGAATAACATTAAGTAGTTAGAACTTAATATCAGCGTAAGCATAAAGAATATAAACAGGTTGAGGTAGGCGAAGTAGCGATTTACTCCCTCATCTTCCTTCATATACCCGATGGAATAAAGGTGTATCAGCAGCCCCACACCATTCACTATAAGTAGCATCAGTGCCGACAGACGATCTATCGTCAGAGCAAAAGGGATAGTGATGTCAGCAAATTTAATCCAGTCGAACAACGGTACTTCCAGCGTTTGATTAGAAGCCGTAACGAATCCGAAAAGAAATGCCGCCGCAACCAGATTCAGAAAGATAAACGACGAAGCAAGTACTCCTGATAAATTCCGGTTCATCTGCTTTTGAAACAAGCCGATTGTCAGAAATCCAAGCAGAGGAAAAACGAGTAATAATATTGATATAAGTTCCATGTATATGCTATATATAATTGATAGTTGACAGAGGCTGATTGATTATTTAGTCTGTCAATTGATTAATTACCATTTAAGTCTGTTCAGTGCATTGATATCGATAGTGTGTGTCGATCGGTAAACCACTACCAAAAGGGCTAAGCCAATGGCTACTTCGGCAGCCGCCACCACCATAATAAAAAATACGAATATTTGTCCGGCAGGGTCGTTTCGATAAGCAGAGAAAGCGGTCAGCAATAGGTTAGCCGAATTGAGCATCAACTCCACCGACATAAAAATAACCAGTGCATTGCGTTTGGCCAGCACCCCGATCACGCCAATAGAAAACAGTGCCGAGCAAAACAAGATATAGTACTGTAAAGGAATCGTCTGAATTTGAGCAATTGTAGTTTCCATAAATTTAGTTTTTATCTTTTTTACCCAACATCACCGCACCCACCATGGCCGCAAGGAACAGGATGGATGATAGCTCAAAGGGCAATAAATAGTCACTGTAAAGAGTTTTTCCCAGGTTTTTCACCAGACCTATTTGTGTCAGCTCCGGATGTTCGGAAAGGGTGCCCACGTCAAATGATTTCAGTGTCCCGATCAGGACAAGGAAAAGTAATCCTCCGCTAAGTGCCGCTACAAGTTTCATCAGCGTTGATTTCTGAAATTCACCCTCAAGGTTCAGATTCAGTAACATCACCGTGAACAGAAAAAGCACCATAATGGCTCCGGCATACACAATAATATGCACCACAGCCAGAAATTGTGCATTCAGCAGAATATAGTGTCCTGCCAGTGTAAAGAATGTAAGCGTCAAGTACAGTACGCTATGAATAGGCTTCTTCGACAGTAAAACCATAAGAGCCGAGATAAGCGCTACAGTACTTAAAAAATAAAAGAGATAGAGTGAAAGCATATTTTCTATTTGTTATGCGATTTTGACTTGTCTTGTTTAAATGTGAGAACCTCGGGAGTTTGTCGTTTCGATACATCAACACGGGCATTCTTTTTTTCAACCAACACGTCTTTACCATAAATAAAGTCAGTACGTTTGTATTGACTCGGCACAATTCTGTTGGTAAGAAATATGGCTTCTTTTGGACAGGCCGATTCGCAGTCTCCGCAAAAAATGCAACGTAACATATTGATTTCATATTTCGATGCATACTTTTCCTCGCGATACAGATCTTTTTCGTCTTCTTTACGCTCGGCAGCAATCATGGTAATGGCTTCAGCCGGACAGGAAAGAGCACACAGTCCGCATGCAGTGCAACGCTCGCGACCTTCATCGTCTAACTTTAGCACATGCATACCCCGGTAAATATCCGAAAACGGACGTTTCACTTCGGGATATTGTATAGTTACTTCTCGTTTGAAAAAGTGACTAAGAGTTATAGACATACCCTTCAAAACGGCCGGCAAATAGAAGCGTTCCATTAAGGTCATCTTCTTATTTGAAACCACCTTCGATCGGTTTGTCAGTGATATTTTAGTTGAATCTTGATTCATATTATTCTTGTTTTGAAACGCTGGTTTACTTCTTAAACAGCAAATGGATAAATCCGGTTAAAACCATATTAACGATGGCCCATGGCATTAAACCTTTCCATCCGAAACGCATCAACTGATCGTATCTGAAACGTGGTAATGTCCAGCGTACCCACATAAACACAAATCCAAAGAAAGTGATCTTTATGAAGAGTGCGGCTGTTCCTAAAATAGTCACCATGTTATGCGACAATCCCAGATCATTCATGAATGGAAAATCATAACCTCCGAAAAAGAGGGATGAAATCATAGCCGACGAAATAAACATATTAATGTATTCCGAGAAAAGATAAAACCCAAGTTTCATCGAGCTGTATTCTGTGTGATAACCCCCAATAAGTTCACTGTCGCATTCAGGTAAATCAAAAGGTGCACGGTTACATTCGGCAAAGGCACAAATCAGAAATACGACAAATCCAATTGGTTGCGTAAATACATTCCAATGCATGCCGTGTTGTTGCGCAACAATTTCATTCAGGCTTAAACTTCCTGTAGTCATCACAATGGCTACAATAGACATGCTCATGGCAAGTTCATAGCTGATCATTTGCGAGGCAGCACGTACTGAGCCCATCAATGCATACTTATTGTTTGATGCCCAACCGCCAATCATAATTCCGTAAACACCGATGGAAACAATGGCAAATACATAAAGGACGCCCACGTTTACATCAGCCACTTGCAAGGCAAATTCTGTTCCCCCAATATTCAATGTTCCTCCCCAGGGTATAACGGCACTTGTAAGCAATGCTACCAACATGGTAAGCGATGGACCAAGAATATAAAGAACTTTATCGGCATTGGCAGGCATAAACTCTTCTTTGAAAAAGAGCTTCATCCCGTCGGCTACCGGCTGTAACAGTCCGAATATTCCCGCTCGATTGGGTCCTAGTCTGTCCTGAAAGAATCCGGCAATTTTACGTTCGGCCAGTGTAGCATACATGGCTATCATTAAACTTAATAATAAGATAGCTACACACAAGATTAGTTTATATAGAACGAATTGTATATCCATAATTATTCCATTACTTCTTTTATAGGGTTAATTACCGAGGGTATAACCACATTTTTATAATGATTTTGATTGATCACCGAATAAGATCCAATCTTTCGTGGTCCTTCAATGATCCAGTCAGCACTGTTCTTTTTCTCAAACCGGCATTCGTTGCAAATAAAATCATGGACCTCGCCGTATTTATCTTTTCGTCCGGTTACACGATATACTTCGTCACCTCTAAACCAGATAGTCGCTTTACCACTACATTTTGCACATTCGCGGTGCGCATCCATCGGTTTCAGAAACCAAACCCGGTTTTTGAATCGGAAGGTTTTATCGGTCAATGCTCCAACCGGACAAACATCAATCATGTTCCCTGAAAAATCATTTTCGATAGCCTGATGGATAAAAGTAGATATCTCCGATTTTTCCCCACGGTATAATATTCCATGAACACGATTTTCAGTCAGTTGATCGGCTGCATATACACAGCGGTAACACAAAATACAACGATTGGGGTGAAACTGAATCAGGTTACCAATATCAATCTTCTCGTAAGTGCGTTTTTCTTCTTCGAAACGGGATGTATTAGCCCCGTGTTCGTAGCTCAGGTTTTGCAAGTCGCATTCTCCTGCCTGATCGCAAACGGGGCAATCGAGCGGATGATTCAGCAGTAAAAATTCTACCACGGCTTTGCGGGCCTCTACTACCAGAGGCGAAGTCAGATTTTCAACTACCATGCCGTCCATTACCTCGGTGCGACACGAAGCTACTAATTTAGGCATTGGGCGTGGATCGGCTGTGGATCCCTGCGCCACTCGTACCATACACGACCGGCATTTACCGCCACTGTTTTTCAGCTCGGAATGGTAGCACATTGCCGGAGGGACAACACTACCACCAATCATGCGGGCTGCTTGCAGGATGGTTGTTCCCGGTTCTACCTCTATGCTTTTATTATCTATTGTTACCTTAAACATCAATCAAGAATTTACAATTTGATCATTTACAATTTACGATTGAGAAATAAATATTCTCTCAATTTATTTCCCTTTTCAAATTTGGGGTGCTTCTATAGGAAGTTTCCCATGCTTAATGTTCTTCACTACATCCGGATGCTCCACATGAAATTCAAACTCACTCCGAAAGTGACGAATAGCAGCACTTACAGGCCACGCAGCAGCATCACCCAACGGGCAAATAGTGTTGCCTTCTATCTTGGAAGCAATGCTTACCAACAAGTCAATATCTTTCATTTTACCTTCGCCGTTTTCGATGCGATGCAGAACACTTTCCATCCAGCTGGTTCCTTCGCGACAAGGAGAACATTGACCGCAGGATTCGTGGTGGTAAAAACGGGAAAAATTATAGGTGTTGCGCACAATGCAGGCGTCTTCGTCGAATACAATAAATCCACCCGATCCGAGCATGGAGCCACTCACAAAACCACCTTCGGATAAAGACTCATAGCTTATCAGGCGCGGTTGACCTTCAATTGTATTTAGAATCAGATTTTTGGGGAGAATTGGGACCGATGAACCACCGGGAATAACAGCCTTCAACTCTTTGCCTCCTTTTACACCTCCACAATATTTGTCGCTGTAAATAAATTCTTCGACTGGCAGACCAAGTTCTATTTCATAGACGCCCGGATTATTGATGTTTCCGCAAGCTGAAATAAGTTTGGTTCCGGTGCTGCGACCGATACCTATTTTGGAATAGGTTTCGCCACCATTGTTGACAATCCAACCAATATTCGATAAAGTTTCTACATTGTTGACTACTGTTGGGCAACCGTACAGTCCCTTGATGGCTGGAAACGGTGGCTTCAGGCGTGGATTACCTCGTTTGCCTTCAAGTGATTCTAGTAAGGCAGTTTCTTCACCACAAATGTATGCGCCTGCACCACTGTGGACATGAATATCTAAGTCATAACCGCTTCCCAGAATATCTTTTCCTAGCAATCCGGCTTTGTATGTTTCTTTAATGGCCTCATTCAGGATGCCAATGATGTATTTAAATTCGCCTCTTACGTAAATGTATGCTTTGTTAGCTCCCAAGGCATAAGCGGCACAAATCATTCCTTCAATCAGTCGATGGGGGATATGTTCCAGCAGGTAACGGTCTTTGAATGTTCCCGGTTCGCTCTCATCGGCATTGCAAATGAGGTAACGCGGATTACCACTCTTTTTATCAATGAAGCTCCATTTCATTCCCGTTGGAAATCCGGCACCACCACGTCCACGTAATCCTGACGTTTTTACTTCCGCCACCACCTCGTCGGGTGTCATCGTTTTCAGTGCTTTTTCTATGGATTGGTAGCCTCCGTTTTGACGATAGACTTCCAGCGAACGGATGCCTTCAACTTCTATGTTCTCTAAGATAATCTTTCTTTCCATGTCAACTCTTCGGGTTTCTTTAATTCACTTTCGCTTCTTAGTTTAGCGATAATTTCATCGATCTTTTGTATGTCTAAAAACTCGTGGTATTCCGTGTTTACCTGCATGACAGGTGCTGAACCGCATGCTCCCAGGCATTCAACGGCCTTGAGCGAAAAGAGATGGTCTTCGGTAGTCTCACCTACTTTTATATTCAGCTTTTCTTCCAGATAACTTAAAATGTCTTCGCCCCCACAGAGAGCACATGGACCTGTATGACAAACCTCAATCACATATTTTCCAACTGGATCGATATAAAATTGGGTGTAAAAAGTGGCTACTTCGTACACTTCAATGGGTGTGATATTAAGCAGCCCTGCCACATAATCCATGATGTCTACATTCAGGCTTCCACCTAATTCTTCCTGCGCAATGTGCAGGATAGGGATTAATGCCGACTTCTGTTGTGCTTCGGGATAGTGAGAAATGATAGTCTGTACTTTCTCTAATGTGCTCGCAGTAAATGAAACTTCAATGTTTTTCTTTACGTAGAGTTTATGTTTAAATTGTTTTTCGCTCATTATTCATTAATTATTCACTAACCGTTAATCTGTTTTTATTATGCGTCCAGTTCTCCGGCAATTACATTCATACTACTCATCGTTAGGATGGCATCTGAGAGTGCTGATCCGGTAATCATTTCCGGGAAAGCCTGATAATAGATAAATCCGGGACGACGAAAGTGTAAGCGATACGGGCTTCGGCCACCGTCAGCCACGACATAAAATCCAAGTTCACCATTAGCACCTTCTACAGCTTTGTATATTTCTTTTTCGGGAACATCAATTTCACCCATTACCATTTTGAAATGACTGATCAGTGGTTCCATTTTACTATACACATCTTCTTTAGGTGGCATAAAAAAGGCTGGTACTTCTGCATTGAACTTGCCTTCCGGAAGATTCTCCAATGCATTATTTACCAGTTTTATGCTTTCCCACAATTCTGTTTGGCGAACGCAATAGCGATCGTATGTATCCCCATTTTGTCCAATTGGAACAACGAAGTCGAAATCGTTGTAGGAAGAATATGGTTCTTGTACTCGCACGTCATAATCGACTCCTGCAGCGCGTAAATTTGGTCCCGTGAATCCATAATTTAAAGCCCGTTCTGCTGAAATGGCACCTACATTGATTGTTCTGTCCATGAAAATACGATTGCGCATAAGCAACTTTTCAAATTCATGCAGCACTTTAGGCAAACCTTTCATCAGATCTCTGATCTTTTGAATGGCGACAGCTGTGAAATCCCTGTCGAAACCGCCAACTCTACCTAAATTGGTTGTGAGGCGCGCTCCACATAATTCTTCGTATATCTCGTAAATTTTTTCGCGTTCTTCAAATACATAAACAAATCCGGTCAATGCCCCGCTATCCACTCCGATGACACTGTTACAAATCAGGTGATCAGCGATTCTAGCCAGTTCCATGACGATAATACGCATATAATCAATACGCTTATTTGTTTCAACCCCAAGTAGCTTTTCTACTGCCAAATGCCAGCCGATATTATTTATGGGTGACGAACAGTAGTTCAATCGGTCTGTGAGTGTAGTGATCTGGTAGTATGGACGACGTTCGGCTATTTTTTCAAATGCCCGATGGATGTATCCAATAGTTTGTTCAGCGTCTACAATGGTTTCACCATTCATGGTCAGTATATTCTGAAAAATACCATGAGTCGCGGGGTGGGTTGGTCCAAGATTCAGTGTACTGTAAACCTTTTCATCTTCTTTGGTTAAATCTAAATGGTGCTCCGAATTTATCGTCTTCATTATTTTTAATCTCTTTATCTTGTTTTTAGACAAAGCATGCTTTGTCTCTACTTAACCACGCTTTGTCTCTACTTAAAATTTATCTACCAAAGAACCGGTCATCTTTATCGCTTCTTGTGGCATCTTCAAGCGGATATTCTTTTCGCATGGGATGATAATCCATAAAGTCTACATTGAGTATACGCTTCAAATTTGGGTGACCAACGAAATCAATTCCGTAAAAATCGAATGTTTCGCGTTCCATCCAGTTTGCTCCCGAAAAGATGGAAACAATACTGTCAACTTGCGGATTTGCTTTTGTGACGAATATTTTTAGTCGGATACGCTTATTCTCCACTAAATTATGAAGATGATAAATCACACCCAATTCTTTTTCCTGTTCGGGGTAATGGATGCCGCATAAGTCGGTAAGAAAGATAAAATTCTGTTCCTCCTTGAGAAAAGAAATAAGCTGCTTGATAATGTCTGATGCTACAACCAAAGTAAAAAAATCCGCTGTATCATCAGCAGAAAGAATACTGTCTCCGAATTTATCTTTAAGTTCCTGAAGTAATGTATTATATTCCATTTGGTTATTTGTCAATTTTTATACCG
The DNA here is from genome assembly GCA_036787795.1 of Paludibacter sp. GTDB lineage: Bacteria > Bacteroidota > Bacteroidia > Bacteroidales > Paludibacteraceae > Paludibacter. Next base: position 12,880 of record DAIQOQ010000038.1, read on the forward strand.
TAGCTTTCAAGCATTTGTTTGTACTCCGGACTATATCGCCGACGAAGTGGTTCGTTGCCAACCAACTCCTGAATTTTCATAAAGCCATCGATAATTTGTTCCGGACGAGGAGGACATCCAGGAACGTATACATCCACAGGAACTACCTTATCAATACCTTGCAGTACGCTGTAGGTATCAAACACACCTCCACTTGAAGCACAAGCCCCAACGGCAATTACCCAACGGGGTTCTGCCATTTGTTCGTAAACCTGCTGCACCACAGGTGCCATTTTTTTTGCAATTGTACCCATTACCATGAGCAAATCGGCCTGACGCGGCGAGAAACTCAATCGTTCAGCGCCAAAACGTCCTAAATCGTAATGCGCGGCCATGGTAGCCATAAACTCAATTCCACAACATGATGTTGCAAAAGGGAGTGGCCACAATGAATTTTTACGGGCTAATCCCACAGCTTTATCTAGTGTCGTTGCAAAAAAACCCGGAGCACTATATCCTTCGGGAGCTTCTACGACTGTATATTTTTTATCTTTTTCACTCATAATCTTTTTACTTGACTTTGATTTACTCTTGTTCCTTATTCCAGTCGAGTGCTCCTTTTTTGTAGATATAGTAAAATCCAAAAACAAAAATGCCCATAAAAAGGAGCATATTAAGAAATGCACTCCAATCGGCATCTTTGAAATTTACAGCCCATGGATAAAAGAAAATCACTTCCACATCGAAAAGCACGAAAAGGATAGCGATAAGAAAATATTTAACCGAGAAAGGAAAACGGGCATTACCCTGGATCTCAATTCCACATTCGAAATTTTCTTCTTTCTTTAATGTTCGAACTCTTTTCCCTGTGCTAATTATCAAGTGAGTAACCACCATAACGATCACAACAAAAGACAGTGCTACAAAAAATTGAATTAGTACCGGTTGGTAGTCGGAAGCAACATAAACTCTTTCCATCTTTAAATAATTTGACTGCAAAATTAAAGAAAAATTTCCGTAATTAAATCTATAGAGCCTGCATGAAACAAAATAAATTTGGCTGAAACTAGATTATTTTATTATTATACAGAGCTATACAATAAAGAAAAAATTCTTTATTTAAGAAGCGTAAACGGAAGTATGCCATTAAACAAGTATTGCTGTCAGAAAGTTTTTATCAAAAAGATTGAATGAAAAAATCTTTTCTCTGATTCCATAGGTTTTCTTGCAAAAACAACAGCTATCTTCGATTGTATTTATTAGTAATCAGAATTTTATTCTTAAGACTTACTCAAAGAACAAAAAATCTATTTTTAAACAACATTAATCTTTTACTCTAAAGACGAATGTTGTTGGGGTCTTATACCTGTTGAAACTAATACGTCCCGACACTATGTGGAAACATATATGCCGGGACGCAAATGAGATAGTGAATGTTGTTTATGCCATTTTGTAAACTACAGCATTGATATTCATTCCCGCGCCAACCGATGCGAAAATAAGAATATCCCCCTGGTTTATTTCATGATTGTTCAGATTATTTTTGAGTATCAAATCGAACAGGGTAGGTAGTGTAGCTACCGAGCTATTGCCTAAAGAAGCAATGGTCATAGGCATGATATTTTCAGGAGCTTCGGCAATGTTATAAAGCGCATAAAGCCGTTTTAATATGGCATCATCCATTTTTCCATTGGCTTGATGGATCAATACTTTTTTTACGTCTTCAATGGCTATACCGGTACCGTCCAAACATGCTTTTATAGACAATGGAACTGTCTCCAACGCATATTGATACAGTCTGCGTCCATTCATTTTTAGAAACAAATCGTTTTTGTTTTCAAAGTCCGGATTGTAAGATTTACCCATGTGCAGTAATCCGGCATGCGTGAAGGTGTCTGACCGGGTTTTGTGAGCCAATATGCCGATGGGAGTTGTGCTTTCTTTGGCCTCGAGTATAACAGCCCCGGCGCCGTCGGCATACAGCATGCAATCTCTGTCGTGTGGGTCGCTGATACGCGAAAGAACCTCAGCACCGATGACCAGTATTTTTTTTGCGTCGCCAGATTTTATATAATAATCAGCTTGAATAACAGCTTGCAACCATCCCGGACAGCCAAAGGTAATATCGTAGGCTATAGTTTCAGGATTTTTAATTTGCAGTTTATATTTCACTTTAGAAGCCATTGCCGGCACATGATCCGACGCCCGATTATCAGGTTTTGTGTCGCCAAAATTGTTGGCAACAATTACATAATCAAGCTCTTCCTTGTCAATTCCTGCCGATTTAATAGCTTCTTCGGCGGCCAGAAAAGCCAAATCGGAAGTTGTCATCTCGTCGGTAATGTATCGCCTTTCAGCAATAGTTGTAATTTCCAGAAATTTGCTTGTTACTTCCTCGTTTGGCTTATTGAGTTTTTCTCCATTTGATTCAAAAAACACATTTTTGTGGAAATCTTCATTCTTTATTCGTTTGGAAGGAATATAGCTTCCGGTTCCTGTTATTACACTGTAAATGCTTGTATTCATGTTTTAAATATAAATGTTCCGATTAAAAACTAATCGGGATTGTTTACTTTTTTGAATTAGATCTGCAAAGTTAAAAATAAATTCGGGGTATTTGCTACAAAAATAAAATTTAGTGACTCCGTTAATAAGTAGTTACAAGTAAATAGTTAGTAGTTATAAGACTGTTTATCTGAATATGACCTACAAAAAACATATCATTAATTATTATTGATTACTTATATAGTGATGATTAACACCTGTATTAAGTCTTGAAATTTGAGGATGCCAGGTTAGATGATTGGGCTGCCATATAATCTGCCATAAATTTATTGATTCGAAATTAATTTACAAATATTGATCACAGTTTCGTCTATATCACCAGAAACAGAGTGCCCGGCCTGTTTATAAAAGAGTTCACGTTTACTGAGTGCATCAGCAATAAATTCTCGAAGCTCTTTTCCTTTGAGATTGGCTAGTATCGGGCGTTTGTTGGCTTGCGAGGCTTCCAGTCGTTTTGCCAATTCAGCTGATGTAAATTTTAAATAAATTGTAAGGCCATGCATATTCATGTAGTTCATATTATCGAAAAAACAGGGTGCTCCACCTCCGGTAGAAATAACCACATTTTCAAATTCGGATACTTCGTGCAGGCATTGCTGCTCAAGGAGTCGGAATTCAGTTTCGCCTTTTTCAGTAAAGATCTGCGAAACGGTTTTAAAGTGTTTTTCTTCGATGTGCGTATCCATGTCAATAAAGCTGTAGCCAAGCTTTTCGGCTAACAATTTTCCAATGGTACTTTTACCGGAACCCATATAACCTATCAGAAAAATTCGATTCATTTATTTTAGACTTGGTTTTCAGCGTACAAAAATACGGATTAATTATCAATCGGGGGAGAATTTCAAAAATAAAAAGCATTGGAAGAACTCAATAAATTGACCAATTGTGTACTCCTACATGTTACGTTTGGCTAAGAACGGATAAAACAATAAAATTGAAATCTAATTAAGGTAAAATACACACTGCATTGATCAATCTTCATATCGAATTTGTCATTTTGTGTAGCGCATTGGCAATTTACCCTAGCGCATTGACTATTTCACATGCCGCAATCAGCATTTTGTATAGCACATTGGCAATCTACCATAGCGCAATGATCATTTACCCTACCGCATAAGCAATCTACCCTACCGCATTGACGATCTACCCTACCGCATTGACGATTTACCCTACCGCATTGACTAATTTACATAGCGCACTGATAATTTATTACAGCGCATTGATA
>DAIQOQ010000204.1:0-5529 GCA_036787795.1 Paludibacter sp.
GGGGAATTTCAATCGATTTAGCTACAAATAAAGAAAGTCCGGTACTTTTAAAACCGATGGATGTTTATACTGAATTTGGAGTAGGGTGCGATCTCTATTTTTCGTTTTTTAAACTTGCACCAGAATTGAAGTATTCCATTGGATTCAATAACGTATTCGTCCCACTCGATAAACGGGAATCAGGACAGCTCTCCACAAGCCAGCAACGATTCTCGCTAGCCTTGTCAAAACTGACTTCGCGGATGTTAACCCTGACATTCAATTTTGAATAACAAGCTCGTTTAATAAAAAAAAGAAACAGACCATTCGGTTGTTTCCCTTTTTATTTATAAAGATTCGATTTCTTTAATCACTTTCTCCATTGCTAACTGCCAATCGGAAAACAATTTTTGGAAATAGGTTTTCACGAGTTTCGGATTGTCTTTGCCATCCGGACGGTTAGCACGAAGAACATACTCCCTGTTAAGCTCCATGATATTTACAACTAAGCTATCAACTTTTTGTTCTTCAACCTTTTTGGACAATAAACAACGGAAATAAATATCGGTAATCAATTCGGAAGAAACGAATTTAATGGTCTTTTTTAGTTTTCTACGACTTGCCATGAGAGTATTTTTTAATATTAATACCACAAATATAAGCCAATATTATGATAAAGCCATCTTTTACCGTAAATTTGCAGAAAATAATAACGCATTTTATTCGTTCAATTTTGCAAAACCGGCATCAAAACATGACTCTAATTCAGCGAAATTTATTTTTCATTTTTTTCGTGGTTATTTCCACCGGATTCATGGCATGCAACGATGAAATATATTCCTCGAACCCCCAAAACAGACTCACATTGTCGACTGATACGCTGGCATTCGACACAGTTTTTAGTACCATAGGCAGTAGCACCTCCAAAATAATGATTTACAACCGGAACAACGTAAATCTGAAAATAAGTCAAATCGGAATTGCCGGAGGTAAAGATTCTCCATTTAAAATTAATGTGGATGGTAGCTTAGATGCAGACAACCAATTTAAAGATATAGAGATCCGGGCAAAAGACAGCCTGTATATCTTCGTTTCAGTAACAGTGAACCCAACCAACTCAAATTCACCGTTATTTATTCGCGATTCACTCACGTTTCAAACAAATGGAGTAAAACAACAGATACAACTTCAGGCTTTCGGGCAGGATGTCAGGATTTTCCGAAACAAGTATATACTGAATGATACAACCCTCACTTCCGAAAAGCCTTATCTGATTTATGGATATCTGGCTATTGATACTGCCAAAACACTTAGCATTAAACCAGGCTGTAAATTCTATTTTCATAACAATGCCAACCTTATTGTTTATGGAAATATCAAAGCCGAAGGTACCGCCGACAATCCGATAACACTTCGAGGTGACCGTCTCGACAACATTAAATTCGCTACGCCGTTTCCATATAATAATGTAGCCGGTCAGTGGGGAGGTATTTATCTATTATGGAAGGGTGGAAATCACACATTGAAACATGTATATATGAACAGCGGATACATTGGGGTTTATATGCCGAATAAAGATGTAACTACTCTCCCTACCTTAGATATTTCCGACTGTAAAATTCATAATTTTTTACTCTACGGCTTGTTTGTCCGAAATGGGAATGTACAGGTTACAAACACCGAAATATCAAATACCGGCAGTTATTCGGTGTATCTCAATGGCGGACAACATAGTTTTATACAAAGTACGATAGCCAATTATTTCGACAACAGTAATGTTCAGCCTGTATCACGCGATCGAAATCCGGCAGTGATGATCACAGATAGTAATCGCGTTGCCACAACCACATCTGTATTTCGCAACTGTATTATCAGTGGTAGTGAAGATAATGAGTTCAGCCTGATGATTCAAAACCTGAATCAGTATTCGGGAATTTTCGATCATTGTTATATACGCCGGTCCGAAGCTTTATCCTCCTTACAATTTTCATCCATCCGTTGGTCACAGCCAAACGACACAATTTTCAAAAGTACTCGCTATGATTACTTCAAAAACACCTATTTCGATTTCACGCTATATATTTCGTCTCCTGCCCGTGGATTAGCCGATCCTGTTGTTGCGACTCAATATCCCATTGACTTAAACGGAAAGAGTCGTTTAACTGATAATGCTCCTGATGCAGGAGCTTATGAATGGTAAATAATTACAAGTGAATAGTTACGAGTTACAAGACGGTTTGTCTGGATTTAGCTTTCAGAAAACAGATCATTAAATATTATTACTTACTTAAGTTCAGAAAAAACTCATATCCCTTTTTTCTCAGGGATGCTTTTTTCTTAAAATGAGTTTTTCCACTAGGGGTAAATTGCAATTCAGTTGTCATAAAAAAGGAAGAAGCATTTTAAACATAATAAACAGTAAATACGTACCTTTGCAAAAAAAGGAATAGAGAGTGATTTTGTCGGAGAGTGAAACTGTAGAGGTATTGCAACAGGAAGATACCGTGGTTTTTGAAAGAATATTCAAGAACTACTATGAGAGCTTGTGCAATTATGCGAACTCCTTTACCAGTGATATGGATGAAGCCGAAGAGATTGTTCAAACTACTTTTATTACACTCTGGGAAAAAAGAAGTCAGATTGATATTCATACGTCGGTGAAGTCATATCTATATCAAGCTGTTCGAAACCAATGTCTCAACAAGATAAAACACGATCAGGTAAAACAGACCCATTTTGAATACATTACGTATCAAAACAATATTGAAAGTCCGGATGGGTACCAAAACATGATTGGGAAGGAATTAAATGAAATAATAAATATTTCGATCAATTCACTTCCACCTCAATGTCGTACGGTATTTATGCTAAGCAGATTTGAGAACTACTCCTATGCCGAAATTGCCAAAGAGCTGAACCTGTCGATAAAAACAATCGAAAATCATATGGGCAAAGCATTACGGATTATGAGAACGCAATTGATAGATTACCTTCCACTAATAGTGTGGCTATTATATATTCACAACTAATTATTGATTCATTGATCATAGAAGACAATCATATTGACCGCATTATTGCAAGATACCTCGTAAATGAAGCATCGCAGGAAGACTTGCTTTTGCTTCGCGAATGGATGGACCAGTCGCCTGACAATACAAGATATGTTGAAAATATCCGGTTGTTGCACGACAAAGCCCTTGCGTCACATTCTCCCGCCATCGTAGATACTGCCAAAGCATGGGAGAAGGTGAAGTCAAAGCTGAATCTGCAAGAACAAACTACGGCTCCAACAAAAAGCAGATTCTTTATGTTCCAATCAAGAAACCTGACAAGAGTTGCAGCTGTCTTTGCGCTGATTATGGGTATTTCATTGGTATTCTATTATCTCTCTACCCCAGATATAATCCGTTACAATCTGACCTCATCCAATAGCTCTGTGAGTAAAATTGTTGCCGGAAACATTCATGTTTGTTTGAACCGACAAACAACACTTGCAGTGGTCGAGAACAAAAAGAAAAAAACACGGGAATTGCAACTATCGGGCGAAGCATTTATTCAGGTGACACACTCAACAACTACACAGTTGATCGTTAAGGCCGGAGAAACATTGATAAAGGATATAGGGACCTCTTTTAATGTGAAAGCAAATTCTAAAAGCTCTACTATCGAAGTATTTGTGGAATCCGGAGAAGTTTCTTTTTTTACCAACAACCAATCAGGTGTTAAGCTTACTAAAGGAGAAACAGGTATTTTCGATAAGCAGACAAAAGCTTTTCGGATTTATAAGATTTTTAATCCGAATGTAAACTCATATAAAACTCACAAATTTGTTTTTGTCAATACCCCATTATCGGAAGCTGTAAAAGAGATTAATGCCGTTTATCCTAAAGCCATTATTCTTGGCGATTCTTCCATTGCAAACCGAACATTAAGTGTTACATTCGACAATGAACGAATTGAAGCTATGGCCGATATCATGTCGGAAACCTTAGGATTGAAAGTTTCGCCATCCGGCAACGGATATATTTTACGCTGATAATAAAATGCAGATTAATAAACCTACAACCAGAATATTCATTCTTTCGTCTTTTTTGTTTTTCTTTCTTTCGTTGCAAGCCCAGTCTGCATCAGTTCCTTTTCTGGAACGAAGAATTTCACTTACAGCTATCAGACAACCTACTGAAAAAATTCTGAAACAAATTTCAGAACAAGCGGATTGTGTCTTTTCCTATAGCGGTGAATTGATAACTGTTCAGAACTACTCTACCGTTATAGTCACAAACAAACCACTGAAGGTGGTGTTGAATGATCTGTTCGGGAATAAGGTTGGCTATAAAACCCGTGGAAAATACATTATTCTCAAAAAAAACAAGGAAACATCCAAACCTGCTGATATCAAAATTCTGGAAGGATATATTTACGATAAACACACCGGACGGCAAGTAACCGAAGCCAGTATTTATGACAAAAAATCACTTCTTTCAACCACCACGAATCAATATGGGTACTTCCGCATTGAAGTACCACAATCACAGCTTACATCCAACTTATGCATCAGCAAAGCAGGTTATTCCGACACCCTGCTATTATCTTCTTTGCTTGATTCATCCAAAAAGATGATGGAAGTGTCTTTAAGTACCAACGAGACGAAACGGGAATCGGGCATTAATTTTAAAAAGTTTCTACCCAAGTGGCTTTTACCTCATAAAATTGAGATCCACTCAACCAATCTGACAGATTCTCTTTTTCGCAAAGTACAATTATCACTTATCCCCATGGTAAACACCAATGCACTATTGACAGGTAATACCAAGAATGACTGGTCAATCAACCTCACAGTGGGATATGTATATGCAATCCGAAAATGCGAATTAGGTGCGGGAATCAATATTGTACGCACCAATGCCGGAGTTTGTCAATTAGCCGGTGTAGGAAATATTGTTGGAGTTAATTCATTCGGTTTTCAGGCTGCAGGCGGGTTTAATAAAGCTCATAATGCATTCGGAGTTCAGGCTGCAGGAGGAGCAAATGTTGTGAATCAGAATGGAAATATACAAGCTGCAGGAGGAATTAATATAGCTGGAAAAGCCAATGTACAACTTGCAGGAGGAATAAATATTGCAAAGGATACTGTCATCATTCAGGTTTCGGGGGGAATAAACAGAGTGAGTAATTATGCAAATATACAAACCACAGGTGGTATTAATATTGCTGGAAATGCTAATGTACAGATTTCGGGTGGAGTAAATATAGTAAAAGACACGAATAAAGTTCAGGCCTCGGGAGGAATAAATATAAGCCGCGAAACAAATACTCAAATTGCCGGTGCGATAAATATAGCTCAGAATGCCACTTTTTTACAACTCACTTCAGTACTTAATTATGCAACAGGATCATCTAACATACAGATTTCCGGCTGTATAAACAAAGCAAAAACAGCGAACATTCAAATTGGAGTTTTAAATATAGCCAAACAATCAAAAACAATACAGTTCGGAATTGTGAACATAGCCGATTCATGTTCCGGCATACCTATAGGGCTTTTCAGTT
>DAIQOQ010000039.1:0-11516 GCA_036787795.1 Paludibacter sp.
TACCGATAATTTCTTTTTTCTGTAATTCAAGTTCAGCTTCGATAAGCGCTTTGTGCGAAACAACAACGTTTTTGAATTCGTGGTTGATTTTGATAACCTTGAATTCCATTGTTTTATTCACGAATACATCGTAGTCACGAATAGGTTTCACATCAATTTGTGATCCTGGTAAGAATGCTTCGATTCCGAATACATCTACAATCATACCACCCTTTGTGCGGCATTTTACGAAACCTTTTACAATTTCTTGTGTTTCCAATGCTGCGTTTACGCGATCCCAAGAGCGGGTTGCACGAGCTTGTTTATGAGAAAGGATTAATTGTCCTTTTTTATCTTCTTGGCTTTCGATATAAACTTCTACTTTGTCGCCAACTGCCAAATCCGGATTGTAGCGAAATTCGCTCATTGGTACAACACCGTCTGATTTGTAACCAACGTTTACAACGACTTCGCGTTTGTTGATCAATATAACAGTTCCTTCAACAACTTCTTTGTCTTTGATAGCGTTTAAAGTGTTGTCGTAAATTTTTTCTAGATCTTCCTTAGCCGAGCTGGTTAAGGTGACTCCATTTTCGTAGGCATCCCAGTCGAAATCACCAGAAGGTACTGGCTTTGGGGCTTTTACTTTAACAGATGGGGCTTCTTCGATAACTTCGGTTGCTAGAACTTCTTCTACTTCAGCAGGAACTACTTCTACTTCAGCAGTTACTTCTGCTGCAACTGGTGTTTCTTCGATTACTGTTTCTTCCACGGTTGGAATTACTTCTTCCGGGATGTTTTGGTTTTCTTCCATTTCTGAAAACTTGTTTTTTTAATTACTAATAAATTAGTAGGTTAGACATTATGATAACTTTACAAAATACGGGCGCAAAGATACGAGAATATATTGAATTGACAAAACAAATGAAGGCAAATGACCGCATTAGCTACTTTTGTTGAAAAAAATAGCTGGAATATTCAATTCAAGGTATTTATGTGTCTGTTCGCTTTTTTAATTTGTGTACTTCGCGGGTTTGTTTTTCAAAGCTCGTTTAATGGCATCCTGTACCAGTGGTTCCATCACTTTGTAACCGGCTACATTTGCATGTACGCCATCGTAAGTTAGTTCAGCTTTCATGCCATGGCGGTCATCAGCCAGCGGAGTGAAATAATCAAGGTACGTAAATCCACGTTTTTCGCAGTAGCTTTTGATCCATGCATTGAGCGTTACAATTTTTTCGGCAGGCTCCATTCCGGTTTTCCATGGATAATCATAAGCCGGTAAAACCGATGAGAGCACTACGCGTATTTCATTGGCGTTAGCCAATTCGGCCATTGATGCCAGATTATCTTCAATCATTTCGAGTGTAGACGGTCCGGTATTCCCGGCAATGTCATTGGTGCCGGCTAAAATTACCACTACCTTGGGTTGTAACGCAATCACATCCTGACGAAAACGGATGAGCATTTGTGGAGTAGTTTGCCCACTTATGCCCCGATTGATGTATGGATTTTTTGAAAAGAACTCCGGACGTTTTTCTATCCATCCCTGCGTAATGGAATTGCCCATGAACACAACACGTTTTTCACCTTTTTCAGGTGCTCCAAGCAAGGCATTCTCGGCACGAAAACGATTCAGATTTGGCCAGTCTTGCGCCTCAAGTTCTAAGCCAGAGAATAATAATGCAGACATAATGATACATTTAAGTAATAATTTTGATCTCATAATTTTTTAGACTAAAGTGATTAATATTTAAATTTATTTTTCGGACTTCAAATATAGTCAAATCATTTAAATTGGTCTCAGAATAAACGAAAAAAAGAGCCAACCCAAAATGGTCAGCTCTCCAAAGTTTAAAGAATAAAAAAGTGTGTTTTTCTGATTTCTGTTTAAAAAATTTGCTCTCCAAGTGCAATCTTGAGCTTCAGTAAACTTACCGAATAATCAACTTTAGTTTTGAGCAATGCAAGCTTGCTGTCGGTTACTGCGGTGTAGCTATACATTAATTCAAGATTTGTAATGGCACCTGCACTAAAACTGGTTTCGGCTAAGGTGTAAGCTTGTTGAGCTTGCTCCAGTTGTAATTCCGATAGATCTACTTTTTTCAAAGCCGATTCGGCGTTTGCTTTGCTTTCAACTACTTCGTTTACGATGTTTCTGCGGGTCAGGTCAATTTCCTGTGTATTGCCTTTGATTTCCGACTGAGCCATAACTTTCGAATATTTTGAATGATTTGCATCAAAAATAGGAATTTTAAGACCTAGACCTACGGCAAAGTTTGGTGTAAGCTTATTTAAATCCGGTATATATCCGTTTTTTAAACCTCCTGCACCAAAGAAGTTAAGCGAAGGATTATTTTGGATGTTTACCATTTTCAGGCGTGTGTTGGCTAATTCGTTTTTCTGACGTACGATTTTCATTTCGCTTCGATGTTCGAAAGCGAACGAGAAGAGTGAGTCGTTTGATGCAAAAAGTTGAGGGGTCAATAATTGATTCTTTACTTTCAGTTTAGTGTCCTGTGATTTTCCAAGAAAAGAATTCAGTTGACCGAGCTGTATCTGAAGTGCGTTCAGTAAATCGGTTTTCTGACTTTCGTTGGTTGATATACGAACTTTGGTAGTCAAAATCTCATATTTAGTGGCCGATCCGGTAGCTTCTTTCTTTTCAACAAAATGGAAATGTTCTTTTAATGTAACCAGTTCCTCGTCTTTAATCTTGATAGCTTCCTGTAGAAAAAGAATAGAATAAAAGTTTCCAACCATCATGCCTGACAGCTTTTGTTTCAGCTGATCAATAGAGAGCCCTACCAGTTCTTTGCTCTGCTTCTCGAATGTGATATTCTTTTCTGTTTTTCCAAAATCATAAATATTCTCGTTGACGTTCAGCATCGCTGAGTAATTATTTGCCGCACTCATTTGAAAAGAGCCTAAAGTAGGAATTGTAATGGTGGATGTAGGTCCTATGCGGGTATAGGATCCTGCAAAATCTACATAGGGCAGATAAGTCGTTTTAGCCATCCCTATTTTAGCATCCGAAGATTCTAAATCCGATTGTACTTTTTTTATTGAAGGGTAATTATGTATCACTTCATTCAGAATTTCATTCAGAGTCAGTGAATCACCTGAAATATTGGCTGTATTTTGACCTGTTGCCATAAAGGGTAACAGTAATAAAGGTACAGCTAGTTTAAATATAGTTTTCATTTTAATTATGTTTGTATAAGTATACATAAATTCAATTGTTATTCCAACGTGGATAAGTGTTCGGCTTCGATGGATCTCAACGCTTTCTTTTTTGATCTTAGTAATAGAATGGGTATAAAACCAAGTATAGAAATACAGGCAGCAATTAGGAAGTCATCATTTACACCTTGAACAAAAGCTTGTGTGTTGATATTGGACATAATTAAGCTCTGTCCTTGTTTAAGTGCCGTGCTGAATGAACCGCCACCATGCTGCTGAATGTAATAGGCCATATTCTTTGTCACATGTTGATATGTTTGAGAACCGGATTGAATGGCACTACCGTACATCTGCGAATGGAAGTTTACCCGTGCAGTCAGCAAGGTTGATAACAAGGCTACACCAATGCTACCTCCGATTTGACGAACAGTGTTCATGATTCCCGAGGCTTGTGCCATCTTTTCACGTGGAATTGTTATTAATGATAAAGTACTCAGTGGAGTAAATACCAGTCCAAGTCCTAATCCCCGAATATAAAGTGAGGTCATTATATATGAATGTTCTGTGAGAAACGATAGATGTGAGTTCAGAAAAAAGCTAAATGCTAATAACCCTACACCCGTAATAATAGGTACTTTGGCGCTGACTTTATCCGAAAACCAGCCTGATATTGGCGAGAGTATACCCTGAATAATTCCAACCGGCAAAAATACTGCTCCAGACTGTAGCGCTGTATATCCCAATGAATTTTGAAGAAACAGAGGCAATAGGAAAGTACTTCCGAACATCCCGATGCTAAATACAAACATCAGGGCATTACTCATTCCAAAGTTTCTATCGCCAAGCAACCGTAAGTCCAGTAACGGATACTTAGTGGTCAGCTCTCGGGTGAGAAATACGACCAGTGCTATTCCCGATACTGCAAAACAAGCTAAAATATACGGTGCTGTCCAACCAGCAGAATTGGTTTGTGCATTTCCTTCGGAAAGAGCATAAAGCAAGACTGGTAAGAATATGATAACCGATATAAAGCCGATATAATCGAATTTTCTGGCATTAGGACTAACAAATTCCCGTTGAATAATGACTGTAAAGATTAGTGCAACGATACCTACAGGAATATTAACGTCAAAGATAAGTTGCCAGCTAAAATTATCAACCAGATAACCTCCGATCAACGGTCCGAAAGAAACTGAAGCTGCTGCTGCAATTGACCAAAAACCCAGTGCAAGTCCACGTTGTTTAAGTGGAAATTCACGGGTGATGATTGCCATACCAAGTGGTTGAACTGTTCCGGCTCCCAATCCCTGAATAACGCGCGACACGATTAATGTGCCTTCATCATTTGATAAACCACATAACAACGACCCGAATGTAAATAGAAACAATCCCCAGAAATAAACTCGTTTATAGCCAAATTTATCCGCCATCCATCCGGAAGTTGGTAACATAGCCGCCATGGCCAGCATATACGCTGTAATCACCCATTCGATGGTGGATAGCCCAACCCCGAATGATGACATAATCTTAGGTAAGCTTACGTTTACAATGGTACTGTCTAAAACCACCATGAAAGTACCCACCATAATATTGGCTAATACAAACCATTTGTATAACGGGCTTTTAGGGTGATAGGCAGAATCACGACTTCGTAGTTTGCGGCGAATTCGATGTGTATTTGATATTTTCCGCATTTTTATTTAATTATTCTGACAACAGCTGACATACCTGTCAAAAGATTAAATGACGAAAGCTTTTGACCTCCTTCAGTTCCGTCAATTGAGATTTTTATTGGCACACGTTGAGTTACTTTAGTGAAGTTTCCCGAAGCATTATTGGGAGGAATGAGTGAAAACTGAGAAGCAGTGGTGGAACCTATGGTAAATATTTTGCCTGTGAAAACGACATCAGGGTATGTGTCAAGTGTGAACTTGGCTTTTTGTCCGATGTGCAATGTTTCCATCTTTGTTTCTTCCAAATAAACCAAAATCCAGAATTTGCGATTGTTATTAATAGTATAGATAGATTGACTTGCCTGTGCAATATCACCGGAAAGTAACCAGCGTTTTGCTACTATTCCATCTACTGGTGCATACAAGCGGGTGTTGTTCAGCTGAGTTGATATTACACCAATTTGAGCCTGAGCACTGGATATGGCCGTTTCGGCACTTTTGATCTGTGTTTTTGATACTACAAGTTGTGCTTTAGCAGCTTCCAATTGTGCCTGGGCTGTTTCCTGTGCTTTTTGAGTGTGTTCAAATTGTTCTTTTGTAATTACACCTCCTGCATTTTGAGTCTTTGCGCGGACAAAATCTTCTTTTGCTTTTGCAAGTGCAATTTCCAGCACTTTTATGTTTTTCTGCCCATAGAGGTAGTTTGCCTCTGTTTGCGATTTATTTGCTTCCGTTTGCACCTTTGATGCTTGAATCTGTTGTTTTTGTGCTAATAAATCGACACTGTCCAGTTCGGCAAGTAATTGTCCTTTTTTTACAGAATCTCCTTCGTCGACATAAAGTTTACTAATACGTCCCATAATTTTGGGGCTTACTGAAACGTTATCAGATGCAATTACAGCATCATCTGTTCTAATGTAACTTGAATAGTCGATGTACCAGTAAATACCTCCTACTATTACTAATAAAATAACCGCTGTTAACGGGATGTAAATCTTCCAATCTTTTTTCTTTTTCATATACCTATTTTTTTTCTATTTTATTTTTTCAATTTGTTTGCAGCAGGTAGTAGTTTCGCCGCTAGCTAAGAGATCTCCTAATAATATTAACATTTCTTTTACTTGCTCCGAAGCTGTCGAAAGTGTTTGCATTTGTCCTTTAGTGAGAAGTTTAAGCTTGCTTATTAATTCTTCAGAGATAATTAATTTAAGTGATTTGAGCGTGTCTCTTCCTTTTTCTGTAAGTTCTATATAAATTACTCTCCTGTCGTTTGGATCTGGAAGACGAATAACTAAGTCATCTTTTATAAGTTTGTCAACTAAAATTGTAGCATGTGGTTTGGGGATAGATAAGTGGCATCCAATTCCACTCATTGTTAGTCTTTTGTGATGATAAAGTGCCCCCAATGTGAATAATACTCCGGGTGTAAAAGTCGTTTTAGTTCGTATGGCTCTTGCGAAATTTTTTGAAAGCAAAGGATAAATTGCCATCAAATTTTCGACAACAGATTCATTCAATGATGTTTTATTTCTTTCCATTTGTAATGTTTTATTTTTCTGAAATTGGTTACAAAAGTATAACTATTTTCTGAATGTAATAGTTTACATCCGTATATTTAACGGAAATATTAATTTTATTTGATTTAAGCTATTCAACGACGCTACCTTTTTGTGCTTTGAATATCTGGTTTTTGAAAAAATAATTGCTGTTAATGTGATACATTTTGGAGCTGACAAAATTATAGATTTTCAATGCCTGCAAACAATAAAGAATCGACGAATAAGGCACTATCTCCCGATAAAGAAGAAAATCTATAGGATAAAACCAGACCTAGATAGCTATTTGATTTGATAATTACTGGGTGAGGTGGATGATTTGTAGCATTTGACTAAGTGTTTATCTGCGAAACCTGCAGGAAACATTTCATTTTTTCTTATCTTTGCATTTCAAAATTTAAAAACCATTTGTAAGGTTCAAAAAACATGATTAAAGTAACATTCCCCGATGGTTCGGTGCGCGAATTTGCCAAAGGCATAACCGGACTGCAACTAGCTGAAAGTATCAGCTCCCGCTTAGCACAAGAAGTGCTGGCTATTAGTGTAAATGGAGAAATCCGAGATCTAACACGACCTATTGAAACCGACGCAACCATTAAACTGCATAAATGGGACGATGAAGAAGGAAAGCATGCTTTCTGGCATTCGTCTGCTCACTTAATGGCTGAAGCGCTTCAGGAATTGTATCCTGGCATTAAGTTCGGAATAGGTCCCGCTATCGAAAACGGATTTTACTACGATGTAGATCCGGGTGAAACGGCTATAAAAGAAACAGACCTACCGGTTATCGAAGCAAAAATGCAGGAACTGGCTGCACGTAAAGAAGCCATTGTGCGTAGTGATATCAGTAAAGCTGATGCGCTAAAACGATTTGGTGATATTGGCGAAGTATATAAAACTGAAATGATCAGCGACTTGGCTGACGGAACGATCACCTTGTACACTCAGGGTAATTTTACCGACTTGTGTCGCGGTCCTCACTTACCTAACACCGGCGATATTAAAGCCATTAAAGTGTTGAGTGTGGCTGGTGCTTACTGGCGTGGCGACGAAAAACGTAAGATGCTTACACGTCTTTACGGTATTACGTTCCCCAAAAAGAAAATGCTTGATGAATATCTTGTATTACTTGAGGAAGCTAAAAAACGCGATCACCGAAAAATAGGTAAGGAGCTTGAATTGTTTATGTTCTCCGAAATGGTGGGCAAGGGACTTCCAATGTGGTTACCACGCGGAACGGCATTGCGCTTGCGTCTGGAAGAATTCTTGAAAAAGATTCAACGTCGTTTTGAGTACCAACAGGTGATGACCCCCCATATTGGTAACAAACAATTGTATGTCACTTCCGGTCACTATGCTAAATATGGTAAGGATTCATTCCAACCTATACATACACCTGAAGAAGGTGAAGAGTACCTGTTGAAGCCTATGAATTGTCCGCATCACTGCGAAATTTATAAATTTAAACCACGTTCGTACAAAGATCTGCCATTGCGTTTTGCCGAGTTTGGTACTGTATATCGTTACGAGCAAAGTGGTGAGTTGCATGGACTGACTCGTGTACGTAGTTTTACACAAGATGATGCACATATTTTCTGCCGTCCCGATCAGGTGAAAGATGAATTTCTGAAAGTAATGGATATTATTTTTATTATTTTCAATGCACTTGAATTCAAAAACTTTGAAGCTCAGATTTCACTGCGCGATCCGAATAATAAAGAAAAATATATTGGTTCCGACGAAAACTGGGACAAGGCTGAAAGCGCTATTGTAGAAGCCTGTCAGGAAAAAGGATTGAAAGCCAAAGTGGAACTGGGTGAAGCAGCTTTCTACGGTCCGAAGCTTGACTTTATGGTTCGCGATGCTATCGGTCGTAAATGGCAGTTGGGAACTATTCAGGTGGATTATAACTTACCTGAACGTTTTGAACTGGAATACACCGGAGACGACAACCAGAAACACCGTCCTGTAATGATTCATCGTGCACCATTTGGTTCGATGGAACGTTTCGTGGCGGTATTAATCGAGCATACTGCCGGTAAATTTCCGTTGTGGTTGACTCCCGATCAGGTAGTTGTATTGCCTATCAGCGAAAAGTTCAATGACTATGCATTCCAAATTGCCAAAGAAATGAACATGCAGGATATTCGTGTAACTGTTGACGACCGTAACGAAAAAATAGGTCGTAAAATTCGTGATAACGAATTGAAACGTATTCCGTATATGCTTATTGTAGGTGAGAAAGAAGCCGAAAATGGCGAGGTTGCCGTACGTCGACAAGGCGAGGGCGACAAGGGAACTATGAAGGTGGCTGACTTTGCTAAACTGATTACGGAGGAAGTAAATAGTTTAATAAAACAGGCTGAAGCAAATTAAATAGGCTTTTTTATGAGAGTATTACTTCTTCTGGTGAAGCTCTCATTATGAGATAAGAAAAAGCGAATCGGTTTTACCCGATTCGCTTTTTTTATGGAAAATGATTGTGTCATTTTGTTTTTCAGTATTTAATCCTGTATTTCAAAATATTGTTCTATCTTTGCATCAAATTTAATAGCGAATGAGAATTGTAACTCATAGAACGATAGTTGCTTTTTACAAAAAGCATAAAGATGCTACTACTGCTCTTCAGGATTGGTACTCTAAAACTTCGGAAGCAAACTGGACTTGTTTTGCAGATATAAAAGAAACATTTAATACGGTAGATTCGGTTGGAAATAAAAGATTTGTCTTTAATATTAAGGGGAATGACTATAGACTGGTAGCGATTGTATTGTTCAACATCAAGATGGTTTACATTCGCTTTATTGGAACACATAAGGAATACGATAAAACTGATTGCTCAAATATTTGAAACGATGGCAAAGATTAATAACGAATTGGAATATAATGTTCTTATGGCAAGAATAGAAGAACTATTGCCGTTGGTGGATGATAATACAGCTTCAACAGACAAAAATCTCATCGAGTTGGCAATTATTTCAGACTTGGTTGCCGATTATGAGGAAGAGCATTATCCTATAGCAACACCTACACTGATAGATGTAATCAAACTCAGAATGTATGAAATGAAGCTGAACCAAATTAAATTATCCGAAATGCTTGGTGTTAGCACCTCGCGGGTAAGCGAATATTTGACTGGTAAAAGTGAACCCACACTTAAAGTAGCTCGTGAAATGAGCAAGAAACTAAATATAGATGCTCATATTGTTTTGGGAATTTGATATTCCTTTGGGTTGGAAATACAATAAAAAAGCGAATCGATTTTACCCGATTCGCTTTTTTATTTTCCACTAAATTCCGCACCAATTAGTTCTTTGATGCTGCTTTGATGCCACAGCCAATAGCTACTGTGGTGGTTTGAGCTATGGGTTCGTTGGTAAGCAGGGCATCTACGGCTGCTTCCACGTATTTATGGCTTACTTCGTCGGGCTTGGCATAATTATCGTCGATAGCTCCGATGTAGCGAACGATGTTTTTACCATCTTCTTTGTTTAGCACAAAAACGTGTGGGGTTTTGGTGGCTCCGTATTGAGGGTAGATGTGTTGACCTTCGTCCACGAGATATGGAAATGTGAATCCTTTATCTTTTGCCCGTTGTTGCATACCTTCGAAATTGTCTATAGGTTCAACCGTCGGGTCGTTGGGATTGATGGCAATGACGGGATAACCCTGTGGTGCATATTTGTCATTCAATGCAATAATTCTGTCTTCGTAAGCTTTGGCAAACGGGCAATGATTGCAGGTAAAGATAACGATAAATCCTTTTGCATCTGTGTAGCCTGATAACGAAACCGTGTTGTTATCCACGTTTTTTAGACTGAAATCGGTAGCATTGTCGCCAATTTTGTAACCACCGTGCGTTGTGGTTTTCATCTGCTGAGCATTAGTCTTTGGTGTGATTATAATCAGCAATATTACTGCACTTAATATAAATCCTATTTTTTTCATATCGATTGTTTTTGTTTATAAATGTCTGTTGATGAGTTTTACTAATTCTTCTTTTTCTACTACGTTTTCAATAAATTCCAGTTTTTCCCCGTTTCGATAAAATACTGTTGCCGGAATAGCTCCACTCCAGTTGGTATCTATGGTTGGTATCCATTCATTCATTCGTTTGTTATCGTCCAGCAGATACACGTCGGGGGTAATATTATTCTTTGTTATAAAAGTTTTGACTGCAGTATTCAGGTCTTTAGCCATGTCCATACTTACCAGAATCATTTTGAAATGCGGATTGTTGCGGTATATTTTGTTTACTTCCATAAATCCTGGTAGTTCGGCTACACAGGGTTTACACCACGTAGCCCAAAAATTGACGAGATACAATTTGTCGTCCTTTTTGTTGATAATGGTTTTGAGTTCATCGAAATCCACTATTTTCAACACTTGTTGCTGTGCAGCGGCCGGCTTGATTGCTTTTTTGCGCGCCTGTTGTCCGTAAACGTTGAAGCACATAAGGACACTAAAGAGTATAAACAGTTTTCTCATAGTATATTTTTTGGATGTGAAACGTTTGTCCGATGCCGTTTGTTTGGCGGAAGTGTTGATAATGCGGTTAATGTTCCTGATTTTATATACTATTTGGCAAATAGACAATTAAATTTACGTTTGTTGTGCTTGTTTCGAAGTTACAATGCCGTCTTATTTAAAAAAATGCGGCAGGGTAGAAGTTATGAGAGCCTACTTTATAAATGTGAGTGCTGATTCTGTAGGTGTTTTAAGCTATTGTGTAAATGCGAGTGTCTGGTTTGTAAATGTGAGCGTCTACTTTAAAAATGTTTTGAGCTATTGTGTAATTGTGCGTGCTTACTTTGTAGTTGTGCTTGTTTACTTTGTAATTGTGCGTGTCTACTTTGTAAATGTTTTGATGTTATGCGTTAATGCAGATGCTATGTTTGTAAATGTAACTGCAATATCCGAATTGGTTTTAGCTTTATGTGTTAATGCCGGTGCTATATCCGTTAAAGCAGTTCTTTACTCCATAAGTGTTTTAGCTTTAGATGTTAATGTGCGTGCCTATTTTGTAATTATGTATGCTTACTTTGTAAATGTTTTAATGTTACGTGTTAATGCAGGTGCTGTATCCGTTAAAGCAGTTCTTTACTCCATAAGTGTTTTAGCTTTA
>DAIQOQ010000039.1:11616-16636 GCA_036787795.1 Paludibacter sp.
TGCAGGTGCTGTATCCGTTAAAGCAGTTCTTTACTCCATAAGTGTTTTAGCTTTAGATGTTAATGTGCGTGCCTATTTTGTAATTATGTATGCTTACTTTGTAAATGTTTTAATGTTACGTGTTAATGCAGGTGCTGTATCCGTTAAAGCAGTTCTTTACTCCATAAGTGTTTTAGCTTTATGTGTTAATGTACGTACCTATTTTGTAATTGTGTATGCTTACTTTGTAAATGTTTTGATGTTACGTGTTAATGTGAATGCTTACTTTGTAAATGTGCGTGCAATATATGAATTGGTGGGGGGTGTATGGTTTAATGTGTATGGTGTAATTGTTTATGGTGTAAGGTTTAATAATATAAGAATGTTTGAATTTTAATATTTTTGCGAGTTCCATGGAGTTGAATGTGAATAGGTGTGGTTGTAATCTGTTGATCTGAGTAAAAAAAGAATGTGAACCTCATTCGAGATTCACATTCTGACTGTTTGTAGCGTTTAGCATTGTTTTGTTATCATTAGTTGCTTGTTTTGAACTTGCTCTAATTATTTTTTTTAGCAGGCTACATTCAATTTATAATTCATAATTCATAATTCATAATTCATAACTTGTAACTACTTCTGCTGTTATTCTATTGCAAATTCATCCATTTCAATGTCTTCCGAGTAAGTCTTGCTCATAATGCGATCGGCTACTTTGCAATATGCCCACGGGAAGTAAAACCCGAGTGTGATAATAGTCAGAAGTAGCTGTCCCCACATAAATAAAAAATCGCTTCCTGCTTCTATGTCATAGCCAAATGTTTTGCTCTTTTCGTCCGATTCGGCAAAAGTATTTTCCATAAAATACTGGTACAATTTCAGGTATGCAAGAGGCAAATAAATTCCCAGCGTGATAACCGAAAGCAATAGTTCGAGAGCTATTTTACCAAGCGATGCCCAAAGTTGGGTTTCCAACTTGATGGTGTAACCTTTGAACGTAAAGTTTACCGACCATTTTGTTACATAATACAGATAGGGAATAATTGCAACAAAAATTAATAGAAATACGCCGATTTGCTTTGGTGACGATGAAGTATGGTTGAAGCTACCTATTGTAATTACAGTAAGAATTATAATAAGAATTACTATAGCCACAATAAATAGCGTAATGATGCCAAATAGGTCCAGCCCCTTGCCATTGAATTTAAAACTATTGGAGTCGTGTGTCGAGTTCTCTGAAAAGAAGTCGTATACTTTTTTGATAAACCATGGCGAATAAATGCCCAACGTAATGATAGAAAGAAAAAAGCCCAGAATGAGCATACCTATAAACTCGCCGAATCGACCACTGAATTCAAAGTTCTTAAGTTTAAACTCCGTATTTTCAATAGACATTTTAGCTATAAAAAAACTAATAGCATACCTCACAATCATAAGTAAAAGCATTATGCCGAACAATCCACCTATTTCAGACATGTGCTGCATTGTTTCGTGAGGATCGGCGGTAGGTTGAGCCTTGAAACTTTGCATCCTCACCTGAATGCAGATGTACGGAATTAAAAATAAAAACATGTAAAAAAGCCATACCGGTAAGAGTTTTCGTCCGGTTAAATTGAACTTGAAATAGTTTTTCATTACTGATTAATTTTTTAATTGTATATAGATAATTTAGTTGAAAAATGCGTCTGTTTTAATCCCGAATCGCGATTTAAGCCCTCTGAATGCCGCATAAACCGGCATAACAACTCGTAAGCAACGAGACACTTAAGTGCTATGGTTGTTAATCGGGTGTAAAGATAATAATTATGTTTAAATTAACGAGCGTTTTCTGAAAAATATTGCACTAAATGGTATGATTGCTCTGAGTTATTCCTGTCGTAAGCTTAAAAAAGGTGTTATAGCTTATCTGCCATCGCCAGCAGTTCGGTAGTGGTTTTCAGGTTGCGGCAGGTAGCTGCGATTTTCAACTTCTTCTCAAAAAAAGTATTGTTCAGTTTGGTGTTACCATAACCGTTGGGGCAGTGGAGGTAAATAACTTTGCCCGATAGTCTGAATTCGTCTGGCAAAAAGCGTTCGGGTGTGATTTTATCGACCAAACCAGTGTCGGGCATTTCCGATAAAAAGTTGAGATGAATCGTATTTATGCCTTTCGGATCGGTTGTAGTAAAAGGATTGTTGTTTATCGCATTGCGTAACTCATCTATTGTTAGTACCAATACAGGAACATTGATTCCGAATGTTTCAGTTATACAACGACTTATTACTTGTTCCAGGGTCTGTGTGTCGGATCGTTGGTGGCGAAAGAGCACATTCCCGCTTTGAATGTAACTCTGCACATCCGTGTAACCAAGGTCGGAATACATTTGGCGCAGTGCATCCATTTTAATGCTGTTGCGTCCGCCCACATTAATGCCCCGCAATATGGAGATGTATGTGCAATTATTTTGCGTCATTAATCGAATTCTGTTTTACCTGTTTCAGTATATCGTTCATCAGGTCAATCTGTACCTTGTGAATCTCCAGCACTTCCTGCTGCTGACTGATAATCATATGGTCTATTTTCTCGTGTAGCATTCTCACTTCCATTTCGGCTTTTAAATTGACCATATAATCATTCTTAGCCCGGTCCCGATCTTTATCTTCCTGGCGGTTTTGGCTCATCATAATCACCGGTGCCTGCATGGCGGCAATGGTAGACAGGATTAAATTCAAAAGAATGAAAGGGTAGGGGTCAAAAGCCTTATTCGCCAGCCAGAATATGTTTAAAAGTATCCATCCAAGCAGAAATACCGAAAAAGAAATGATAAACGTCCAGCTCCCGCCAAACTCAGCCACCTTGTCGGCAATTCGTTCTCCGTAAGTTGATGGCTGTACATCATCATCCAGCTTGTCGGTCAGTGTTGTTTTATCTTTCAACGATTCCAGCACCGTTTTTTCCAGCGAAGTTAGTTCGCCTATCTGTTTAGTAAGAAAAGACTCAATATATTTTTCACGATAGCTGTTTAGTTCCGTTCCGGATAAAAATTTGTCCTTGGAAAAATTCGGATGATCTTTCAAAATAATATCCATAATAGATTTACGGACTGATTTTCCTGATATTTTTTCGGATGCCGGAAATTCAACGTTTGATAAGTCACTTTTAAAGTTATCCATATAGTTCGTTTTCTGTTTTTTATTATTGGTTTGTCTGTTGCAAAAATACATTTTTTCAGGCAAAATTCATTACAGTTCTTTATTCATCTGCGAAATGTAGTTCCTTACTTCCATAAAAGTTAAACAAACTTGTATTCAAAACAATAAAAGAGCAAAATATGTTTTGCTTTCTTTCTGGTCAATAATTAATAATCCTGTAAGCGGGGTGCAGCGCTCAAAGTTGAAGATTCCGGATTAGCAACTTTCTATTTTTTGAATATTCCGACAAAACTCGCTTTTCATCTAAAAATGTGTGGTTTATTCGGGATTTTTTACGATCTTTGTGCCCCAAATACACATATAAAAATTTGAATGAAGACAAACAATGAAAAATGGCAGGGAAATTCGGGTCATAAATCGAATTCAGGTGCCGGCCGTGATGGTAAACCGTTTGAGAAACGTGATGTGAAATCGATATTGAAAGGATCACGTGGAGCTGCAAAATTTGGTTCGGACAAACCAGCCCGTGATGATAACCGCACATTCGGAAATTCGGATTATAAGAAAAAAGATGACAGTCGTCCTGCTTATGGTGACAGAAAACCTGCTGGAAATACCGACAATCGTCCTTTTGGAGAAAAAAGATCATTCCACAGTAGCGGAAGTACAGACAGACCTGCTTACGGAGATAGAAAACCGTATGAAAACCGCGAAGGTGGTCGTCCTTCATTCGGAGAAAAGAAATCATTTGAAAGCCGTGGTGATAAACCTGCTTATGGAGATCGTAAGCCATGGGAAAATCGTGAAGGCGGTCGCCCTGCTTTTGGAGGAGCTAAGAAACCCTGGGAAAGCCGTGAAGGTGGTCGTCCAGCTTTTAATGGACCTAAAAAGCCATGGGAAAATCGCGACAGTAAACCCAAACCATGGGAAGACCGCGTTGATAGTAATGGTGAAAAAGCGTATGGAAGAAGCTATAATAATGCATCGGACGATGAACCACGTGATGGCAAATTAAGTTTCAGAAAACCAGGTGAAGGTCAGAAATCAGAATTCATTGAAACCCGTTATGATAATAAAAAGGATGGCGTAACTTTTCGTAAACCGGTTCGTAGAGCTGGCGATAATTACGATCCTAACTCGAAGTACAGTAATAAAAAGCAGCTCGAATATAAGCAAGTGGTTGTTGATCTGACAAAACCTCTCCGATTGAATAAATTCTTAGCCAATGCGGGAATTTGTTCTCGTCGTGAAGCTGATGAATATATTCAAGCTGGTGTCATTTCGGTGAACGGTGAAATTGTTACTGAAATGGGTACGAAAGTATTGCTTACCGATAAAATCATGTTCCATGATCAACCTGTACATTCTGAACGTAAGGTGTATCTGTTGTTGAACAAACCGAAAGACTGTGTAACGACTTCGGAAGATACACACGATCGGACAACAGTACTTGATTTGGTGAAAAATGCTTGTAGCGAACGTATTTACCCTGTGGGGCGTTTGGATAGAAACACAACTGGTGTTTTACTGTTGACTAATGATGGTGATTTGGCTTCAAAACTGACTCATCCGAAATACGACAAGAAAAAAATCTATCATGCAACTCTTGATAAACCGCTTGAGAAAGCAGATTTTGAAGCTGTATTGGCCGGTATACCGTTGGATGATGGTGTAATAGCTGCCGATGCATTGGAATTTGTAAAAGAAGGTGATTTGAAACAAGTGGGTATTGAAATTCACTCCGGTCAAAACCGTGTAGTACGTCGCATCTTCGAAAAGCTGGGATATAAAGTTATTCGTCTGGATCGTGTTTTCTTTGCCGGATTGACAAAAAAACAACTTCCACGTGGAAAATATCGCTTCCTGAACGAACGTGAAATCAGTATGTTGAAAATGGGTGCTCACGAGTAGG
>DAIQOQ010000040.1:0-16619 GCA_036787795.1 Paludibacter sp.
ATTTCTAATTCAAGACATAAAAACAGATTTTACAAGAAACTATTTTGCATTAAATGGCTTATAATAAATTGGTATTTAGCTTCAAAGGCTTCTACAAGTGACTCATAATTCAACACTATTCATTCCGTTATTTTATATACTATTTACAAGAACTAGTGAAAATAAAATCCTTTAATGCAAATAGTTTATCACCACGAAGTCCTAAAAATTTCAGATACACATCGTGCCTTCCAGTAGTTGCAGTGGTTTTAGCAGTAAAAGTTCTTATATTTGATAAACCACCAGTATTCTTTATAATACAAGTTGCGATTTTCTTTCCTGTATCTAATGAATCTAGCCAAACTTCAACCTTACCACCTTTAGTATTACAAGAAGCAGAGAAAGTTACTTTATCAGACGCTTTATTGTAATCTTTATTTCCAAATTCCACTCCGGCATACAATGCCCAGTCATTATTGTGAATATCGTCTAGCAACGTAACTTTATTTGGCAAAACTGTTTTCTGAGTTCCATATTGATTTGCAGGACATTCTGCAAGTATCGGTGAATAAGCATCACGATAGATATAAAGATCAAAATCAGCAGATCTTGATCCTTGAACATATAATCCTTGCCTGTTTCCACACCAGCCATTATAATTGCGACTAAACTTATCAAGTGTTTCAACATTGATTTTATCGCCAACCGGCATCCATTTGACACCATTCAAACTAAAGAATCCGGCTAATTCATGATTATTTCTTTCTAATTTAAGCCACACGATATTTCCAATATTATTTGCAACTTCATAATGAACTTGATCAAAACTAAAGCAAATAACTTTTTCACCTTTACTATTTAAAGTACTACATATTTTAGCAAACATGCTTTCCTGACCATTCATAATCCTTAATCCGGCCTCATCTAAAGTGGAATTCGAATTAAAATCAAGACGTGTAATCAATGAATAATTATGTTCAGCATCTGTTTTAATAATAGTATTCGCTTTTGTTGAGCTTTTGGGGGTTAATCTCAACCAACCCAGCCTATCTGAAAGAGAAAAGAGTAACATTGGGGTATATCCTAGAAAGGACCATTCAGGCTGAAGTTTTTCCGCAGTAAAGAAATCTGATTTTGGAACCATCCATGTAATTCCACTTGAAGGTAATATCGGTGCATTTTTCACAGTATTTAGAGGGTAATCTGCTAAAACATTCCCGTCAGCATCATATTTCACCTGATTTACTAATCCTTGACGACCCTGTCCATACCATTCATTATTATTTGCTCTTGCCCAGACAGGGTGCAAAAGCCAACTGGTACCATCATTTAAATCCACAACCGCAGAAGCATGATTTGGACCAAAAAAGATAGCTTTAGATTTATTCGGTTCATTCTCGTCAAACATATCTACCGGCACGGTCCAAGCCGATTTATCCGCTGTTAGCGTTTTACTTCTCATTACTTTCTGCCCTCCTGACACGTCTCGGGCAAACGAATAATAATAAAATCCATTGTGTTTCCACATTACTGGTCCTTCTGCCCAACTAAAAATAGTTTGGCCATCTTTGTTTTTCGGATTTAACCAATTCAAATCATAAACCACACCAGTTGGTTGTCCAGCTTTGTCTAATTCTACAATTCCATTATTTGACTGTCCATTTTTCACAATCAAATACCATTTTTCATTATCATCTATAAAAATAGAATTGTCATAGCCAAGACCATATGAAAGTTGTGAAGGATTATTTACTTTTACTGGCATACTCCACTTACCTTCGGGGTTATCTGCTATAACATAATACATGGTATTGGCTCTTGAAAAAAAGTCCCAATACTTATTATTATAATAGACAATTTGTCCCCCCCAGCAACCGGCACTGGGAGCATCGCCATACAAAGGCCATGCTGCAGAGACAGGTTGAGCAATAGCTTCCCAATGAATTAAATCGGTAGAATGATAAATAACCGGAGTTGGATTGAAGGAAGAACCCGTTGTATAAAAATGGTCTCCAACTTTTGTTAGCGTGCAATCAGAATGATCGCCGGGAATTACCGGATTCATAAATGTTTTAAACGAAGTAGACTGAGAAATCCCAGTTAAGGGATGGAATAAGCTAATTAAGCCAATAAGAATAATAACGTTTTTTTTTTTCATTGAGCAAATTTGTGTCACAAAATTTATTTAAGAGTTCATGTCTATACCCTAAAAAAACAGATTTTTTATCAGCCAAGCTTCTAAGATTATAATATAAAGAATTTATTTAAACTTGTTTCTCATACTCAACATAAAGATTGAAGTAAAAAACTTATCTTCAATCTTTATGTTAAATACATCACTTATTAACCAAACAACTCCTTTTTACTCTTAGGACCAATACACCTTCTTTCTAATCCATGAATTTAAACAAACATAATCATCAAACTAAAACAGTTGATTTACGTTTCTGATACAAAAATATAGGTATATCCAGTTTTTTACTTTAGAATTAAGATATTTAGTTTTCAATATTAGATATAAAAAACAGCCTTGCCACAAATAAAGGCTTAGTACACCATATATTGTTGTTTCATTCTGCAATAGACTTTTATATAAGAAGCGTCACAAAAAACAGTCACAATATATATGCAAAGTGAAGCCCGAAAGATTATTTGAATGCAAAAAGATAAGTGATGAAAATTAGGAATTTGTTCTGCAACCCATAAGTATGAGGATCAATCAGAAACAGCAGCTACCAGCTGAAGAAGAAAATTTATAATTTTAGCAGAGTAAAATCAAATACCATCCAAAATGTAAAAGTTACAAAAGCTAAAACTAATAGAACCTAAACAAATAGTTTATTTATTAGAAAAGCAAAAAAACGGCTGGTAAATATGATTAAGGCGGTCATTCTATTAACAAGATTTGCTGTATAACAGAGACTGAATTTAAAGCTCCCACAAAAAAAATGGATACATGGAAAAGAAGAAAAGAAAATCAGCTACAGTTAATTCAATAGAGTGAGTCAACTGTAGCTAAATTCGAACTGCAAGTACTAAACTCAGCATTCGTTTCGTTAGATTTTATTTTTTGTCTGAAAAGATACATCACCATATTATATATCGGTCGGAGATTTTCCGAAATGTTTTTTAAAGACCGTACTAAAATATCCTATTGACGAAAAACCGCAAAGCTCACTAACCTCCGTAACGCTATACTTATGACTCTGCAACAGTTCTAATGCATAATCTAACCGAACCATCTTGATAAAATCTGTTGGTGACTGATCTGTAAGCGATTTTATTTTTTTATAAAGTAATGAAGTGCTGACATTCATGGCTGAAGCAAAGTCATCCTTTCCAAATTCGGTATTTGCCATGTTAGCACGGATTACTTCCAACATTTTTTTTACAAATTGGTCATTATGTTCATTGGCTAAAATTTGTTCATTACCATTCGTAGCCCCTTTGATTAATTTCAAAGCCCTTTCTTTGACAACTTCTCGATTTCGAATTATCGACTTTATTCTTTGTACAAGGAGAGTCATATCAAAAGGCTTGGTTAGATAATCGTCTGCTCCTAAACCTAATCCGTGTATTTGTTCTACTTTTCCAGAAAGTGCCGTAAGTAATATAACCGGAATATGCGATGTTTCGTAAGTCGATTTCATTAATCTACAAAGCTCAAATCCATCCATTCGTGGCATCATTACATCAGAGACAACCAGATCAGGCATCTGCTTTTGAATAATATTCCAAGCCTCAACTCCATCTTCAGCTAACAAGACATCAAAATCTGCTTGGAGTGGATGTTGCATAAAGTTTCGGAGATCATCATTATCTTCTACAATTAGAATCCGCATTTCTTGCTTTGATAATTCTTTCTGCTGCAACGAAGGTTGTAAATTCACTTCTGTCACACTATCAGATACCTGTTCTTGTTTTTCTATATTTTCTTTTTTTGTTTCTTCTAAAGTCTCTTTAAAAGGAATAACTATTTTAAAAGCAGAACCAATATTTTCTTCACTAACATAACTAATATTACCATCATGCATCTCAACATAATTTTTTACCAATAAGAGCCCAAGGCCCGAACCCACAATCTTTGAATTTATTGCATTTTCACCTCGATAGAATTCTCTGAATAGTTGATTTTTAGCTTTATTACTAATTCCTATACCATTATCTCTTACTTCCAAAGTCCAACTATCAGGTTCACATTTAAGGTTTATCTGAACCTGATCCTCCGAGTGAGAATATTTGATTGCATTTGAAATCAAATTATCAATTACTTTTCCCATTATTGTTTCATCAACTGCTGTTTGATAGTTTTCTTCATTTGATTCAAAATGCAAATTTATATTTTGACTTTTCGCAATAGACTCGAACATTGCCAGACGATGTTCAATTAAGCTAACAATATTCACCATACTCAAGACTAACTGTTCCTTTTTTATATCTACTTTTTGAAAATCCATCAATTGGGTTACAACTGTAGAAAGACGCCTTGTCTGTTCAATGGCCAATGAAAGGTAATACCGCCCAGTATCAGACAAATTTTGTTCTTTTGTCAATTCCTCAATTGGAGCTTTAACTAATGTCAGAGATGTCCTAAAATCATGAGCTGTATTAGTAAAGAAGCGTGCCTTTTCTTCAGTATGCCGTTGTTTTAGTCGTTCGATATAATAATTTAATGAAAAATAAAAGATGCACACAATAAAAGCTGATAGTAAAAGCTCGAACCACCAAGCTCTCCAGAAAGGCGGGACAACATTTAAAGACAAAGACCGTTCAGAGATCACATGAGACAGAGAACTATCATATAATCTAATTTTCAAAACATAATTACCGCTTGGGATATTAGAGTATTGTATAAAACGGTTTTTCGAAGGTAGGCTCCAACCATTTTCAAGGCCTTCGAATTTCCAAGAAAACTTAGCCCCCGAAATATTTCCGATAGATAAAAGTTCTAAAAGTAATGTGTTTTGATTGTAATTAATCGATAGCTTTTGTAGACTATCCAATGCAATACTCAGACTTTCACGGATAGAACGACCTCCCAGTGTTATATTTTGAAAAAATATAACACCTCTTGATTGACTTCCTGTCAACAATTTAGGAGAAAACTCTACAGCGCCATTACTAGTTCCCCAAATCAACCGCCCATCATTAAGCCGACAATGTGAATTCCGATTAAAAGAAACACTGGACAACGGATATACCGCACTATAAGTGAGTATCCTCATATTCTTAGGATTCAATCGACACAATCCGCTTTCTGTACCTAACCACAAATATCCATCCACATACATTATGCTATTTACATAATTAGATGGTAGACCAGATGCAGTTGTAATTTTTTGTATTCTTTTATTTTTCCAATTATATCTGATTAATCCCTCACCACTTGTACAAATCCAAATTTCATCCTTTATAGATATTACATCTGAAACCAAGTATCCATCCTGTATTGTTTTGGTTACTCCGCTTTTCTTATCCAAAAGAAGTAATCCATACGTACAAGACAAAAGAATTTGGTTGGGCGACAATTCAGCAAAAGAGTAGATTGGCTGTGATGAATAGCTTCGAAATTTATTCTCTTTAGATAAATAACAAATTAGATTTCCTTGAACACCCCCAATCCAGAGGTCTCCCTGACTATCTTTAAAAATATCTAATACGAAATTAGTATCTAACATAAATCCAGATGCGCCCTTATAATAATGTGCTAATTCACGACCTGTATTTTCATCTAAAACGTAAACTCCTGAAGAATATGTTCCTGCCCATATTCGTCCTTTATCATCTTCGCATAACGAAACAAATACAGCGGCTTGATTCTGCTGATTTTGATAAAATGTTTTCCATTTCCCTGTTCCAGATTCTTTACAACTGATACCATTATCCGTAGCAAACCATATATTTCCTCTTTTATCCTGTATAATTTTATTAATATTATTATTAACTAAAGAGTTTTGGCTATTTATTGTATGAGTTAATTGATCAACCAAAGAAGGAGTTTGATCGATAAAGGAAACTCCACCACTATAAGTACATACCCATAGACGTTTATTATGGTCATTAAAAATGTCGTAGACTCCGTTTCCACGCAACGAAGAAGGATTATTTACATCTTCCTTATATACATTCAAAATCTTTGTACCTTGTTTGTTTAATTCCCAAAGTCCTTGTCCATCAATTCCGATCAAAATCGTAGAGTCTGAATTTGTCTCTATTGCCAAGATCGGTTGTTTTGGAACGGTATTCATTTGTACTTGGGACATAGTATGCCTGTTCAAATCATAATAAAATAATCCGCTCGACAATGTTCCTATCCAAAGTCTTTTTGCCTTAGTATCATAAAATAATTTGGAAACACGCAAATCAAATTTATGACTATATCTGTAAAAACATCTTTTCTTCAAAGTATGTGTATCTAATAACCAAATACCATCTGGTCTAGCTACAAACAAATAATTAGGGGAATACCAAGCTAAATAATCAATCTCATCTGAATTTTGAATAAAACTAAGATGACCTTTTTGATATCTAAACAAACCAAATGAAGTCGCAATCCAATAACAACCGGAATCATCTATGAGCACACGGCTAACTGATATATATTTGTTTTTAAGCTCTTTAGTCATACTGACTAATAGATCGAATCGATCATTGATCTCATTATAACGAAAAAGTTGACCATTATTTGTATAAGCTAACAAGCAAGAAGCAGTATACACAAGCTTTACTGAAATTATATCTAAATTCTCGTATGGAAGTTGATAAATGTGGTAATCATCTCCAGCGAGCCTTAAAATATGTGTTTTAGAAGAGGTCCAAATAAATCCTTTATTGTCTTTGCAAACAGAAGCTGGCTCTCGCATTGAAATTCCGTACAAAGAGTTGATGCTGTAAAACTTTACATTGGAAGAATGTAATGAAAAAAATGTTAGCGAGAGGATCGCAACAAGTAATTTATTTCTCATTTTAGATGATGTTTTTCATGATAGATTTAACTTATTTGAAAAATAAGTTTATATAGAAAGAAAAATTCAAGGTTAATGGAACATTAAAATGTGAACAAAGATAGAGATTTTCTATCTAAAATGAAACTAGAAAATAAAAACTCTGGTAAAGATATACCAGAGGAACTCATTGTCCTAATTGCATATAAAGCTAAAAGGCACATCAAAACAAATCAATAAAAAGTTTTTGATAGCTATTAGCCTCTTATTAATCATGCAATTGCATTTTACAAAATATTTATCAGAAATAGAGCATTAAAGCTCTATTTCTGATAAATCAACCCCAAGTGTATTGTGGGCAATTATGTTTAGTTCTTCAAACTTGCCTTTAAAGTGCATGGTGGTATGAATGTGTGTCAGCGTTTCACCGGGTTTTAAAGCTGCAGCCGTCGACGAAGTTTCTATCTCGTAAAACGGTCCCATAATACTGCCATCTTCAAGTGGTCCATCGTTGTAGGAGTTTATCACATCTCCTTTAAAAGGTTCATCCTGATATTCCCACATCGAATTTACATACACGTTCTTTTCGATATCGAAATTGAACTTCACAATAGTAAGCGTTCCGTTTTCTGCATCGTAAGCCCCTGCAACAGGGATAGTCATTTCGGGTGGTGTTCCTATCTTTCCGCGTTTACCGCCATCGCCTTTAAAGAACAAATGTGTATCCGTCACTTTCAGTCTATCGGCATCAATCTTTCCGAAATAGCTGTCGTTGATTTGGGCAACGTCAGACTGTTTGTAAGGAATAATAACCGTATTTTTTGCGGAAGGGATAAATTGTCCCAAAATCCAGATGGATAACATACCCGAAGTTTGGTTCCATTCAAAATCACCGGTGTTGGTCAATCTGTTTTCAGACGAGAAAACAATTGAGCTGACAGATTCAGGCAATTTCACACCCAATTCTTTTTCCACCACACTGTTTTCGAGTAATGAAACCGAACGGTCTAACCGACAAGCCAGCTGAGATCCGGACCAGTTTTCCAACACGGTCGATTTTGTAAAGACTGCTTTTGTATCAACTGCCGAAACCAATTCCCATTTGTCGGTATCAATCAAAGCCGGAGCCTGCCAGTCTTCAAAATCGAAGCCTTTGCCCGAACTACCTTTGAAAAAAATAGAGTATTGTCCACCTTCGGGACCTAGCCAAAAACGATCTTCACCCCCAAAGTTATTACAGTGCGGGAGAAACTTTCCAGAAGCGATTAAATCGTAATTCAGCCAGCCAAAACTATAACCATCCTGTCCGTTGGCACTACTTGTAAGTACACGTCCCTGTAAGTCGGGAGTAACCAATAAACGTTTATCACCGGATTGCAATTCAACAACATCCAGGTATTTCGACAAAAACTGCTTGTCGTTCTGATAATTTTTATTTTCCATTTTTTATATATTAGCGAACTTTGTGACCTTTAACGGCATAATAGAGAATAAATGCGAACAATGGTATTGGTACTAAGAAGCCGACTGACATTGACCACATATCGGCTATCCATCCCATAAACATTGGGAAAACTGCACCACCTACAATCGACATGATGACAAATGAAGAGCCTTTTTTGGTTTGAGATCCCAAATCTTTAATAGCCAACGCAAATATGGTTGGGAACATGATAGACATAAAGAAAAATATCAGGAACAAAGCCACTACCGAAGCAATTCCGAGTCCTGCACTTACTACAGGAAGTAGCAATACGCACATCAGCGAGTAAAAAGCCAATATCTTTGTTGGCTTAAGATACTGCATAAGCCAGCTCCCTGACAAACGTCCTATGAAAAACAACGACATCCCTCCGAAACCTAACAGATAGCCGGCAGTTGATTTGGAGATATCCAGATGTTGTTCTTTGGCAATAAGAAAATTCACAAAAAAGCTAAACACCCCTGTTTGAGCTGCCACATAGCAAAATTGAGCGATTACCCCCAGTACTAGATGTTTTGTTTTAAACAATGATTTGGCAGGTGCAGATTGTCCGGAACTGTTCACCCCATGAGCCATATCCACATCTTCTTCCGTAATTTCAGGAAGTTTAACGAACATGTATAGAATTGCAATAATCAACACAACGGTTCCGATTCCGGCATAAGGTGCAATCATTGAGTTTAATCCATCCGACGCTTTTCCTTCGCTCCCTCCCAATATGAAATAAGTTGCAAAAATAGGTCCAAAAATCCAGGCCAGTCCATTGAACGATTGCGAGAAATTGATTCTTCGTTCGGCTGATTCTTTATCGCCAAGCTTAGTGGTATAGGGGTTTGCTGCAGTCTCCAGAGTAGCCAATCCGCAACCCAGAATAAACAAACCACCTAGAAACAGATAGTAAGATTGTAGAATTGATGCAGGAACGATAATGTACGCACCTGCCGAAAAGAGTAACAATCCCAGGATAATGCCTTTTTTGTATCCAAAGCGGCGCATAAAATAGCCTGCCGGAAGCGCCATTGTAAAATAGGCCATATATACCGAGAATTGGATTAATCCTGATTTGGCTTTCGATATTTTAAGTACAGTCTGAAAATGGGCATTCAGCACATCGAGCATACCGTGTGCGCTTCCCCATAAGAAAAATAAAGATGAAATAAGAATGAATGGAACCAAATATTCTTTGGTGGTTAGTTTGTGCTTTGACATGATTTAATTTATAAGTTAGCAATAGATTATTAAAAAGTTATTTTGCAGGTTAGGCAAAGAAACAATGAATACGAAATCGAACTTTCATGTTTTGACTCCGTATTCTTATGTTACTACTTCTTGAAATTTACACGGAATGCAACAACATTATACTTAGGTAATTTTGTAGGTTTATTGATAACTAAAGCATTATCATTTTGTTTCCACTGTATCTTTTCGCTACTTCCAAGCATCGAAATTGAAGC
Organism: Paludibacter sp.; assembly: GCA_036787795.1. Lineage (GTDB taxonomy): Bacteria > Bacteroidota > Bacteroidia > Bacteroidales > Paludibacteraceae > Paludibacter. Next base: position 9,861 of record DAIQOQ010000040.1, read on the forward strand.
AATTGCTTTGTTGGAATATTTGGACAGTTTGCCCAGCGATTTTATTTGAATATCTTCAGTTGGCGTACTCATGCAGAAAACATACAATGCACCGTTTTTAGTTGTAAAACGGATGTCTGTAGCTTGATAAGGACGGGTATCCTTCAAACCACCAAATTGACCTTTCTCTTGATTTCCCATGGTTGATGGGCCTTCACCATACACTTTCCAAGGACGAGAACCATAGATTCCAGCACCGTTATCTTTAATCCAGTTTCCAATTCCATCAAGTATATTCAATACATCGGGCTCAAGATCACCTTCTGGTGTCTGAACAACATTGATAAGTAAGTTTCCATTTTTACTGACAATGTCCACCAACATTTGAACAACTTCATCCGATGATTTGTATTTTTGACCGGTACGATAAAACCAATCGCCAATAGAAGTGTCGGTTTGCCATGGAAACTCGTTGATAGAATCTAAGACTCCGCGCTCTACATCCTGTGCAAATCTTCCTTTCGAAGGTTCTTTACAATTATATACAGCTTCGAGCCTTCCATTATTCTTTGCTATATCTTCATTATAAAAATGAGCTATAAGGCTTCTTCCTACTTCGTTGCCAAACGGAAGTGCACAATCAGAATAGAGTAAATCCGGTTTGTACATATCAACCAGTTCAGCAATCCGATCATACCATTCTTTTTGCCAAACAGGATTTTTAGTCATCCATCCTGTATCAGTAGAATCGGCTTTGCCGTGGTATAGTTCTTCAAATTTAGGATCGTTACCATCATAAGGTACTCCAGCTTTATCGCCTGTTTTATCTGCACTATGGGCAGTTTGAAACCATGTATAACTGGCTGCTAAATGTTCGGAAACGCCGAAACGCAACCCTTCTTTTTTTGCGGCTGCCTGCCATAGCCCAACCACATCCTTTTTTGGTCCCATGTTTACAGAATTCCAACTATGAAGTTTTGAATTCCATAAGAAAAAATTATCGTGATGCGTTCCCATACTTACAAAGTACTTTGCACCAACTTTCTTGTAAAGCTTCATCAATTCCTCAGGATTCCATTTTTCTGCTTTCCACAAAGGAATAATATCTTTGTAACCGGCAACAGAAGGATGACCATATCTTTTCAAATGATCTTCGTAATCAGCCGTTTCCCAACTACCACCTTTTGAAACGTACATATTACGTGCATACCAGTCACCCTGACGTGGTACTGCCTGTGGTCCCCAATGTGCCCAGATACCAAATTTAGCATCCCTAAACCAATCGGGATACTTATATTGTTGGAGCGATTTATCGGTTGGCTCAAATTTTTCCTTTTTTGTTTCCTGAGCCTGCAACGAAATTGAAAAAACGAGAACGAAAAACAATGAAATTTGAAGATGATTATTTTTCATGAATTGCTCATTTAACTATTTTCCCATCTAAATCCCAAAGATCTTCCCAACTTTTAGCACCTTCCCATAAAAATACCTGACCTTTGATGAGCCGACAGTTTTTATCAATTTTCGAAACAGCCACCAGCTCTTCTTCGGTCAACGGACCTTCGGTAATTCCTTTCAGATTGTTGAACATCTTATCTGTTTTCACTGAAAATGGAATGGTGATTTGTCCACGTTGAACAGCCCATTTCAAACAAACCACAGCCGGATGAACTCCTAGTCGGTTGGCAATTGCCACAATTATTGGATCTTCCATATCTACTGTATCTTCAGGCGTTTTATCTCGTTCCGGACGACCAGGTGACCCAATCGGGCTATAACCAATCACTTCCACACCATTATCTTTCATGAACTTGTACAACTCAGGCTGTTGAAAATGCGGGTGAATCTCCATTTCATTCAGTACCGGTTTTATTTTGCAATCGCGCAAAATAAGTTTCATCTTAGCGATAGTCACATTGGAAGTTCCAATATTTTTCACAAGACCAGCTTCAACCAAACTTTCCATTTGAGCCCAGGTTTTCATATAGCTCTCGTGGTTATATGGAACAGAATCTGGATTACGAGCATCGCCGGCACAACCGGGAGCATGATAATTAGGAAATGGCCAGTGAACCAGGTATAAGTCCAAATAGTTAAGCCGTAAATCGGCCAATGATTGTTTACATGAAGCAACTACTTCCTGATGTTTATCGTTCCAGACTTTAGAAGTTATCCAAAGATCCTCACGTTTTACAATTCCTTCGGCAAAAACTTCTTGTAAAGCTACACCAATTTCTTTTTCATTACCATAAACCGAAGCACAGTCAATATGGCGATAGCCCATTTTAATAGCTGTTTTTACTGCCTGCGCAATTGTTTCAGCATCGTAATTGTCTGAGCCGAATGTTCCAAGTCCAATTACAGGAATTTTTGCTCCATTATAAAGTGTTTTATAAGGAACTTTTGTTGAATCTATTGTTTGCATAGTATTGATTATAACCCCTAGCCCTGAAGGGGGACTAAATTAGTATTGATTTGTTAGTATTAAATTCCCTAATCCCTAAACGAAAAACTGTATTAGCTTTGCCTATTTATAAATCAATCAGAAATATCAGTTGCAAAACTTGCCCAATTCCCCTTTAGGGGTTAGGGGTCTGTATTATTTGATTTCTTCGTCAAAAACAATGGCAACTTTTCCACATTTTCCTTCGGCCATCAAAGCGTAAGCCTCAGGAGCCTGATTTAATTGGAAACGGTGAGTAACCAGATCTTCAGGGTGAATACCCCAACGCTCAATGCGTTCTACCAGTTCTTCCATACGCCAGATAGAAGTTACCCATGAACCGTAAATGGTTTTTTGGTCATGAATAATGTCCGGACTTGGGTTAAACTCAACGGTTCCTCCTTCGCCTATCATCACCATCTTACCCCATTGGCGGGTAGCACGAATACAGAGCTGACGTCCTGAAGTGTGACCCGAACAATCCACGGTTCTTTCGAAGCCCAAACCATTGGTTGCAGCCATTACTTTTTCCATTACGTCTGGCCCTGACACGAAAACTTCATCAGCCAAACCAAGGTCTTTTGCAATTTGACAACGTTCAGCTACAGTATCGACTCCAATTAATTTTTGCGCACCCAAAGCTTTAGCAAGCATCAAAGCCGCCAAACCTACAGGCCCCAGACCGGTAACCAATACAGCATCGTTACCGCAAATACCGATTTTTTCCAATCCTTCGTACACAGTACCAAAACCACAGGCAATCTGAGCACCATCGGTGTAAGTCAGACTATCAGGTAAAAGAACAAGGTCTTTTTCTTCAGCAATCATATATTCGGCCATTCCTCCATCTCGTTGCCAGCCATAAGCAGCACGCGAAGGACTTTTACACGAAATCATATATCCACGACGGCAATCGTTGCAACAACCGCAGCCTGAAATATGGTAAACTACCACGCGATCACCTTTTTTGAAACGTTTCATGCCAGGTCCACATTCAATGATTTGACCTGATGGTTCGTGACCACAAATCTTGTCCTGATAGCCTTCAGGACCTTTTCCAAGGTGTTCGCGATAGATAGCGCGAATATCACTACCGCAAATAGTTGATGATTTTACTTTCAGCAGCACTTCTCCATGTCCGGGATTTGGAAATACTACATCTTTAAAGATTACGGTGCTATTCCCCGGTAAATAAGCAGCTTTTGATTTAAATGGCATTTTAATTATAAATTTTGAGTTGTTAGATTTTTATTAAATAGAAGGAGTTACTCCTTTTTTCAACAGGATATTACCGTACTTAGCCGTTTCACCTGTCATTACTACAGCAAATACATTTTTGGTTCTTTCGTAAAAAGCAAAACGGTCAATTCTTTCTATCGGTGCTGCATCCGGATTTGAGAGATGGATGCTTTTTAAATACGATTCCTCTACTTTGGGGTCGAGTTGATCGCCGGAAACAGCAGCCATCATAACAAGCGGATGCGGAACATAGGCATCAAGTTCAAACAGAGGTAAAATAGCAGCCAACAATTCAGGAATGCGAAGTCCATCAGCGCGTAGAACACGCCCGTTAAACGTTTCGCCAGGAAAATGAGCATCAGCGAGAATGATTTCGTCGCCGTGCCCCATACGTGCCAAAACTGCTAACAGTTCGGGACTTATTAAAGGTGAAATTCCTTTTAGCATGATATTAAAGTTTTTAAGGCACACGTGTGCGCTAATTGATATATTGTTGATTTAATTTCTTAATTTGATTGAATAATAATCTGTTTAGCATCTCAACATGTTTCTCTGTAGATAATTTTTGCATTTACTACCCTTTCAAAGGTCTCATCTGCAGACAATTCATGATTTATCATTTTTTCAAGCAATTCAAATGAAATTTCAGCTATCTCCTTTTCAGGTTGATCAATATAAGTAATCTGTGGCTGAATAATTTCAGATGAAAGCAAAGTTCCAAAAGTAATTAATCCCAATTGCGTTGGAATATCTATACCATAGGCTCTTGCCTGCAATAGAATTCCCATTGTCAAATGTACAGACGATGATATGATTGCATCCGGTCGCTCTGGCGAGTTCCAAAGCTTTGAAAAAATGTTCTTCCCCATTTCTACACTAAAGTTATCTTCAAGCACTATTGGCTGAAGATATCCGATATTATTTTTCAGCAAAGCATCGCTATAACCTCTCTGTCTATCGCGAAACACATTAATCCCATTTGTGCCCGTTAAATGAACAATTCTTTTATATCCTTTTCTAACAAGATGTTCTGTTGCTGAGAATGTTATTTCGTAGTTATTCACCAATACTTTTGGAGTTTGAATATCTTCGCAAACGCGGTCGAAAAAAACCAGAGGAATGCCAAATTTTGTGAGGACTGCAAAATGATCGCTGTTAATTGTATCTTTGGCAATGGATACAATCACTCCGGCAAAATTATGTTTGATAATTGTGGTTAGAATTTCCTTTTCCTGCAGGTATTTTTCATTTGATTGAAAAACCGAAATCACATAACCTTTTTGAAAAGCCAAATCCGTGAGTTGGCTAATAATATCCGAGAAAAAACTGTGGTTGATGTTAGGAACAACTAATGCTATTGCATTGTTACTGGTACCGCGTAACTGGACGGCGTTCATATTTGTCTGATATTCATGCTCACGGGCATAAGCCAACACCATATCGCGCGTTTTTTCATTTACGCATGGGTCATTACGCAAAGCACGTGACACAGTTGAATGGTGCACATTTAGTTCTTTGGCTATATCTTTTATTGTGATTCTCTTATTCATTTATCAGAAGGATACAAACGTGTGCAAAGATATATATTTTTTTTAGTCGACACACAAATAAGATTATTTCTTCAATAAAATTAGTCTAAATTAAATTACAGGTGAATCAATCAACAAGTTCTATGGGTCAAAATTTGTTTAGGTGAAAGGTAAATCCCTATTTTCCGCTGAAAATAGGGATTGCAGGATTAGTACTAAATATTCCGGTATTTTTCACTTTATTGATTTGAATTTCTTAGCCATCTTAATCATATCATTAACAACTTCTTTACGTTGGTTTTTTCGGTCGAAAAGGACAGGATAATCCATTCTTCCACGAATTGGAAATCCATTTAACCAAGTTTTTCCATCATTCAATCCCCAAACTGTAACCCGATCAACTACATCATCGTATTTGAGAAATAGTCCAAACATATCCAGTACTCGTTTATTCCATTTTTGTTGAACAGAGTCTGGCACTCCTTCACGATATGGGTCCAATTCCTTCGAATAAGCAAAATTAGCAGAAATATTTGCTCCTTGATAAGGACTTGGAAGAATGGAAATATCCCATTCAGTAATGAGAATATGCACACCAGCTGCCTTTAGCTTTTTAAAGCTGGTTTCTGTAGCTTCCAGCGTAGGCGTAGTCAAATGCATGTGCGATTGAGAACCAACAGCATCAATTCTGCATCCGGCACTCTTGAGTTCTTTTACCAATTGTACAATAGCGTCACATTTTGAAGGATTTTCTACATTATAGTCATTATAGTACAACTCTGCATTAGGATCAGCTTCATGTGCAAACTGGAAAGCATATTTTATAAAATCCTTGCCCAAAATCTGATAGAACTTACTCTTGCGGTATGTTCCATTGTCTTCTATAGCTTCGTTTACAACATCCCAGCCCTTCACACGACCTTTATAGCGACCAACCACAGCATAAATGTGCCGACGCATACGCTCTTTCAGTACTTCTGGAGATACTTCTTTTCCCACTGAATCAACAAACATCCATCTACCTATTTGAGAATGCCAGATCAGACAGTGACCAGTTACAGCCTGTTTGTTTTTTTCGCCAAAAGCTACAAATTTATCTGCATCATCCCAAAAGAACTTATTTTCTTCGGGCTCGGTAGGTTGTGGCTTCATACAGTTTTCGGCTACAATTGCACTGAACTCCTTCGCGATTAATTCTGATTCACTCGGGTTAATGCCATTAACTTGTCGCATATCAACGGCTACGCCAAACAAAAATTTACCCTTAGTAGCCTCTGCGAGTGTGCTTTTTGCCATTGTGTGTGCAGCTACAAAAAAAATCATAGCTGTAATTGTGGAAATAATTTTAATTCTCATACTTAAATCATTATGTTTTTTACAGTTTTTCCCTTACAGACTTTAAGGTTCTATTTTATCTTTACTTTTATTCTCTTGTCAATTATATAGAAGGAAAGCATATCAAATCCGGCCAGAAACGTAATGGACGGAAATATGCTCACAAGTAATTTTTCTCTATCAGCAGCTAATTCCGGCTAAATAGGTGTCTACATTATAACTACAGTACCCTTC
>DAIQOQ010000205.1:0-3403 GCA_036787795.1 Paludibacter sp.
AAACCACCTCGTACGATCATGACCGATACTACCATCGAAGATAAGTTTGCTCCTGTTGAAATCAGCGAAGAAAAACTACTCGATTATATTCAAAACGTATTGCAAGTTGAATCCGTAGCTTGTAAAGATTGGTTGACAAATAAAGTAGACCGCTCAATTACCGGAAAAATTGCCCGTCAACAATGTGCCGGTGAAATTCAACTTCCGCTGAATGATTTGGGTGTTGTAGCACTGGATTATCGCGGAAATGTGGGAATTGCAACTTCTATTGGTCATGCACCGCTTGCTGCATTGGTAGATCCTGAAGCTGGCTCAGTACTGGCTATTGCTGAAGCTCTCACGAATATCGTTTGGGCACCGTTGACAGACGGTTTGGACAGCGTTTCGCTGAGTGCTAACTGGATGTGGCCTTGTAAAAATCCGGGTGAAGATGCCCGTCTGTATAAAGCAGTAGAAGCTTGTAGCGACTTTGCCTGTTCATTAGGAATCAATATTCCTACCGGAAAGGACAGTCTGTCTATGACTCAGAAATATGGCGACGAAAAAGTATTTGCACCCGGCACTGTTATCATCTCGGCCGGAGCCGAAGTCTCCGACGTAAAGAAAACAATCAGTCCTGTACTGGTAAACGATTCAAGAACGGCAGTTTATTATATAGATTTTTCTTTTGATAAACATAAACTGGGAGGTTCGGTATTGGCACAAACACTCAATAAACTGGGCGACGAAGTTCCAACCGTACAAGATGCCGAATATTTCAAAGCTGCATTCGACAGTATTCAGGAGTTGATTGGAAAAGACTTAATTCTGGCAGGGCATGATATTTCGGAAGGTGGTATGCTGACTACCTTGCTCGAAATGAACTTTGCTAATACACAAGGTGGTTTAAGTGTAAAACTTGACGGTATAGCCGAAAGCTCACTGATAAATATTCTTTTTGCCGAAAATCCGGGTGTATTGATTCAGGTAAAGGAGAAAAGAACGGTTGAAAAATTACTGGAAGCCAATGGTGTTGGTTTTGCCCGTATAGCTGAACCTATTAAAGAACGTCGTTTGGAGATTCATAAAAAGAGTATATCATACACTTTCTCTATTAATGAATTACGCGACATATGGTTCCGTTCATCTTACCTGCTCGATCGTAAGCAAAGCGGTGAAGTATGTGCTTCAGCTCGTTTTAGCAATTACAAGAACCAACCGTTGGAATTTGATTTCAATAAATCATTCAACGGTAAGTTATCGCAGTTTGGTTTATCACAAGACCGGACAACAAGTGGCATCCGTGCTGCTATCATCCGCGACAAGGGAACCAACGGAGACCGCGAAATGGCTTATGCTCTTTATCTGGCCGGTTTTGATGTAAAAGACGTTCATATGACAGACCTCGCAACCGGACGTGAAACACTGGAAGATGTGAACATGATTGTATTCTGCGGTGGATTCTCAAACTCCGATGTACTGGGCTCTGCCAAAGGTTGGGCCGGTGGTTTCTTATATAATGAAAAGGCCAAACTGGCTCTTGATAATTTCTATAAACGCACCGACACCTTGAGTTTAGGTATTTGTAACGGTTGTCAGTTGATGATAGAACTTGGTCTGGTTACTCCTGATCACGACGTGAAACCACGCATGAAACACAATGATTCACATAAGTTCGAATCAGGTTTTATAGGCTTAACTATCCCTGAAAATAACTCGGTCATGTTAGGTTCATTAAGTGGAAGTAAATTAGGTGTTTGGGTGGCTCACGGTGAAGGAAAATTTTATTTACCCAGAGAAGAAAACAAATACAATATTATTGCTAAATATACTTACTCCGGTTATCCTGCCAACCCAAATGGTTCGGATTATGGTGTAGCAGGTATATGTTCAACCGATGGTCGTCATTTAGCAATGATGCCACATCCTGAGCGTGCGATTTTTCCATGGCAATGGGCTCACTATCCTGCCGATCGGAAAGCAAATGACCAAATCACTCCGTGGGTGGAAGCCTTTGTCAATGCACGAAAATGGGTTGAAAAAAACATCTAATATAACCGACATATCTATTTGAAAAGTTCGACAATCAGTTTAAGCTGGTTGTCGAACTTTAGTATAATTCGTTTGTTTGTATACTGAATCAATAAAATGAAAAAAACATACACGCTATTATCGTTAATACTTTGCTTGTTGATTTCGCCGACACTGGCAGCAGGCACTGACTCTACTATTACAACCGTCTATAAAAATGGAGAATTTATTTCTCAATATAAGACTACGTTTAAGGTGACAAACAAAACAGTAGGAGATGTTACGGACCATTTAATTACTGACTTTCATCATTCGCCGGAGAATCTTTTCAACTGGGCTTTGAAAGGGTTAGGATTAGAAGATAAAAAAAACGCTGAGCTTATATTCGTTGTAAAGCCTTCTCATTTCGACGAAAAAACAGGAATCACTCATGGTCATTTCGATGTTTTAGTTCCGCATTTCACCACATTCAAAGATGTAAAGGTAGATGCTATAGCTGCAAAGAAAAGTTATAAAAACGGAGAAACAAAAGTTAGTGTTGATATCATATATTCAAGTTTTCTGCTTAAAAACGGAGTTGCAGCCGTAACAATAATTCCACAAAAAGATGGTGAACAACTGCTGATTGCTGATGTGAAGCTAAAATTCGGTTGGTTTTTCAATATTTTCATAACAAAGAAGCGCTATAAAAGCATTATCGAATGGCGGATTAAGAAGTTTTCCGAAAACATTAGAGACGAATGCGAACGAAGACAAGGAAACTTTACTCACTAAAAGAAAAGAATCAATGATTAATGATTAATGGTTAATGATTAATGATTAATGATTAGTGGTACTGTCCAACAATACACATTAAACCTTTACAACATACACTTTAAACATTACACCCTTTACACACAATTCAACAATTACACGATTCAACACCCTATATGGCTGAAAAAACACTTTTAGAAAAATTAGAAGGATTGCAACATAAGTTCGAAGAGATTTCGACATTAATCACCGATCCTGCAGTTATTGCAGATATGAAACGATACGTGAAACTCAACAAGGAGTATCGCGAGCTGGAACGTATCATGCAGGCACAACAGGAATATAAAACAGCCTTATCGCATTTGGCGGAAGCCAAAGAGCTAATGAATAGCGAAACCGATGCCGAAATGCGCGAAATGGCTAAAGCTGAAATTGATGAGCTGGAGCCTCGTATTCCGGAAATGGAAGAAAACATCAAGTTGTTGCTTATACCAGCCGATCCTGAAGATAATAAAAATGCTATTGTCGAAATTCGTGGTGGAACAGGAGGAGACGAAGCAGCCATTTTTGCAGGAGATCTTTTCCGTATGTATACTAAATACTGCGAAACCAAAGGTTGGAGAATCGAAATAACAAATAT
>DAIQOQ010000205.1:3503-5480 GCA_036787795.1 Paludibacter sp.
GTATGTATACTAAATACTGCGAAACCAAAGGTTGGAGAATCGAAATAACAAATATCAGCGAAGGCACCTCAGGCGGTTACAAAGAAGTCATCTTTACTGTTTCAGGCGAGAATGTATATGGAACCTTGAAATACGAATCGGGAGTACATCGCGTACAACGCGTACCGCAAACTGAAACACAAGGACGTGTTCATACCTCAGCTGCCACTGTAGCAGTACTTCCTGAAATGGAAGAGTTTGATTACGAACTAAAGGAATCGGATGTGCGGGTGGACACATTCTGTTCATCGGGTGCAGGTGGACAATCTGTAAACACCACCTATTCTGCCATTCGGTTGGTGCACATTCCTACAGGCACTACGGTGCAATGTCAGGATGAAAAATCGCAGCATAAAAACAAAGCCAAGGCTATGAATGAGCTTCGGTCTCGCTTATATGCCGTTGAGCATCAAAAATATTTAGACGAAATAGGCTCAAAACGTAAAACCATGGTTTCTACCGGCGACCGTTCGGCTAAAATCCGTACTTATAACTATCCGCAGGGACGTATTACCGATCACCGTATCAATTTTACCATTTATAACCTGTCCGCTTTTATGGCCGGTGATATCCAGGGAGTAATTGATCAACTGATCGTAGCCGAAAATGCGGAAAGACTCAAGGAGAGCGAATTGTAAAACGATAGTTGCCTGCGGCGATATTTGTTCCCTACGGTCACGTTATTAGCCTGCGGCGATATTAATAGTTATTTGCTCCCTACGGTCGTGATATTAGCTTCGCGATAGTTGCCTGAGGCGTTACAGTGATCGGATTATTCTTTACAGTTCTTTATAATTATATTGTTATACAATTACACCGTTACACAATTAAACATTTAAACCATAAGACCTTTACACCATCAAACTATTACACCTTTACACCATTACACCATATTATGACCAAACAAGAACTTTTCGAAAACATACAACGCAAAAAATCATTTCTTTGCGTGGGCTTGGACACCGATGTAAATAAAATTCCAGAGCATTTGTTCAATGAATCGGATGATGCTATTTATGAATTCAACAAAGCCATTATTGATGCTACTGCCGATCTTTGCGTAGCTTATAAACCTAATCTGGCTTTTTACGAAAGTCTGGGGCTTCAGGGTTGGGAAGTGTTGGAACGTACGGTAGATTATATCCGCGAAAACTATCCCGATCAGTTTATTATTGCTGATGCCAAACGGGGCGACATCGGAAATACCTCTGCCATGTATGCCCGTACATTCTTTGGCAATATGGATTTCGACTCCGTAACCGTAGCACCTTATATGGGTGAAGATTCTGTAACTCCGTTTCTTACTTACGAAAATAAATGGGTTACATTGCTGGCTCTGACATCGAATAAGGGAGCTTATGACTTTCAGTTTATGAAAGATGCCGAAACAGGAGAACGTTTGTTCGAAAAAGTACTGAAAACATCACTTACCTGGGGAACGGATGAAAACCTGATGTATGTAGTAGGCGCTACCAAAGCTGAAATGCTGACCGACATCCGTGCCATTGTTCCCGAACACTTCCTGCTGGTTCCCGGCATTGGAGCGCAAGGTGGAAGCTTACAGGAAGTAGCCAAATATGGTCTTACCAGCACCTGTGGATTATTGGTTAACTCATCACGTCAGATTATTTATGCGTCATCTGAAGCCGACTATGCCAAAGCTGCCCGCCTCGAAGCAGAAAAAGTTCAGGCAGAAATGGAACAAATCCTTTTTCATGCTAATTTGATTCAATAAATTTCTCTAAATATCAACATACTAAAGCTCTTAATCTTTCCGGATTAAGAGCTTTGTTGTATAGATTAATTACACCATCTGCTTTCTCTAATCATGGAAGATTGAGCAACTATACCTCTGATGGTCGACAAGTACACGTTTGATGGTTGACAAGTACACGTCTGATAGTAGACAAGTAGACATCTGATGGTCGACAAGTACAC
>DAIQOQ010000041.1:0-9572 GCA_036787795.1 Paludibacter sp.
GTGGATAAGGCCGCTGCTGTCTTCGAAACTGAAAATACTACAACTGCCAATCCGGCCTGGGGAAGAGCTTGGATTCAAATGGCAAGGAATAGTAAATAAGAAGAAAAGTAAACTTGGGGTTCGCTCTTTTTCAACCGACAGGTATCGTTATGTATACGCCGACTGGAAAGTTGCGAAGCCCAATTGTTTTAATTTAGTTGTTTTTTGCCTTATCTAAAGCCACTTTGAGAGCCGCCCGGAAAATATTGTACGACCAGGTGGCGCCTGTTATGGCATCTACTTGTTTCGGGTCGCTTGTCTTCATGTATTTTTCGGCATAGGCTTGTATGCCTTTCAGATCGTTTCGGCATTGTTGCATATATTCGGGATTGTCTTTGAAGTGCCGTTCATACTTGGGGCCAAAAACTTCATTTTTTTTCTTATCGAGAATCTGAAAATGAAATTTTACGACCTTGTCATTTTTAATTTCCACTGTAGCTTGCCCCCAATAGGGCTCTGCTTTGTATTTGGACTGTGATTCTCCGGTATATGTACCGTCCTTGTACTGTTTTCCAGGCTTGAATGCAAGCGTGCTTACTACTACTGCCAATAATAGCAGGATAAATAAAGATGTTTTTTTCATACGATAATAACTGCTTTTTAAAAGTCGTGTGGAACTCGCAATGAAAATGGTATCTAGTCAAAATACCAGTTTGGATGCTCGTTTCATACGAACGAAAATAATGATTAATGTTCGATGATAGAATGCCCAATTTTTGTGAGACGTCTCCTCTCCTCTTTTTTTACAACAAGGAGTTAGTTGTTTATTGTTTATTGTTTATTGTTTATTTGTCTCACTCTCTGAAATTTATATTTTTTCCTGTTCTTCTCTATCTATTCGCTCGATAAATTCAACAAGAGTTTTTAATTCTTTTTCTTCGGAGTACCACCAATTTGTTGACCATATTCTATAAAACTCAAAACCGTAGGGTGTTATAACACTTTCTCTGAAAATATCCCAGGCGTAGGCTTCATTGCTACTATGAAATTCAGTTCCATCACATTCAATCGCTATAATTGGCTTCTGTGTTATTTTAGATTTTATCACTAAATCAATTCTGAACCCACCTATTTTGTATTGTTGCTGAATTCTTTGCTCACCAATAATAGCTGACAATCTATTGAACACTTCTTCTTCAAAGGGTGATTCTGAACCTAAATTATATTCATTATCATATTCCCTTGATTCACAATTTTCATATAGAAGTTTAAGAATTTCTTCCTGAACTTCTATGTTTTTTCCACTAACAGCTTTTGTATAGGCCAAATAAGCATAAAATATAGCGCGTCCCGTATTTTTATATTCTCTGAGTAAAGTTGAATATTCATTTATTTTTTCATCTGGTATTGATGTACAAACAAACATTTTAAGTTTCGCACGGGTAATTATTACATTCAAAAGTTTATACCCATTTTGTTGTAAAATTGGTCCGAATTGTTGTTTGAAGCTACCATCTTTTCTTTTACCAAAAGTTGTAGACAGAATAATAATATCTCGTTCATCGCCTTGAATATTTTCGAGGTTCTTTACAAACAAGTCCGAGTCATACACTGAAAGCTTTTTGTCGACTTCAGGATCTTGCCGTACTTTTGTAATTTCTTCCAAAATTAAATTCCTCTGATATAAGTTGAATGTAGCAACACCTACCGATGGATACTTTCCACTAGCCAGAGGTTTAATTTTATTCATTAAAATATCAATAACCTGCTTTGCTTCATCAAGATTTACGGAATCTTCATACGTGCCGGCTACCTGAATAAATTCGATTGGTTTATATTCATGCTTTGCCGGCATTGGAATTAATCGTTTACCATAAAATGCATGATTTGAAAAATCAATCAAATAAGGATGCTGTGAACGATAGTGAATTTTTAAAAATGAAGCCTCATAGTTACAATTTTCAGCATATACCAACAATGATTCGCTATCCGCTAAATCCAGATTTTGTTTCTTTCTTGAACTCTCTGATTGAAAATTGTTTTCATCGTCGGAGTCTTCATCAGTTGGTGCCAGAATAGCATTCCCACCCTGAAAGAAATTTGAAGGGGGCATTTGCTGGCTATCTCCTGAAATTATTTTAATTTTTCCTCTCAGTAAAGCCGGAAATGTATCCTCAATTCGCAATTGACTAGCTTCATCAAAAATAACAACATCAAAAAGTCCTTCTTTCAGTGGAATTATGGAGCTACAAACACTTGGACTAACAAGAAGAACCGGATAAAAACTTGTAAACAAATTAAAATCACTTCTGATGATTTTTCTCAAAGAATTTCGTTTTACACCACGCGAGCCTCTTTTGTTATACAGTCTAACTATATTTATACCATTATTTTGTGCTTTTCGAGCTGCATAAAATTGTTTTTTTGCCCAATGATTTACTATGTTACTTTTCTGTGTTTCTTTTAAGTCAGATTTATATTGCACTATTTCTTTTATTAAATCGTCATTTTTGGGTAAATTCTTATTTTCATTTAGTGCTAATACCCAGTAGAAATACCAACTTTCGAACTGTAGAATCCAATTTTCGCTGTTTATTTCAATTAAAGATGTCACTACTACTCTATGTAGGTATGTTAGTTCTATGTAGAATTTTCGCCATTCGAAATACTCTCTAACTATGTGGAGATTCTCATTTAGAATCTGATATTTTGAAATCAGCTTATCTAATAACGCAATCTTTTTATTGTATTTTTTACATTTGGTAATTTTAGGTTCGAAGATTTCAGTATCATTTATCTCCGAAATTATAGCATCAAAACGATTTTCAGCATTTTCAATCTGCGACTTAAAATCCGAGTATTCCGAATGTAAATCAGCAGAACAAAACCGATTCAAATAACGCAACTTTATATTTTCAATTTTGCGGTACCACTTATTTGTTGACTCTTTTAGAAATTCAATATTCTCAACACACGACTTTAAATTAGCTACTTTATCTATTTCAAGATAAGTATGTTCAAAATAAGTAAAAGTTTGATGAACAGTTCTAATTTGGTTTATTTTCTCTACAAAAGATATTCTATCGTTTTTAAGTGTTTTATATTTGCCAGATATAATGCTCAAAACATCAATAAAAATCTTTGAAGCCGAGTCGTTTTTAAAGAATAGTTCTCCATGTTGATTTCTGCAGTGTGAAGTGAAAGCCAAAAAGCTTTCGATTTCAGAAAGTATTGATTTGAAATAGTCAGAATAATGCTTATCGAGCCAATTTTTATAATTTTCAATATCTGAATTCAATTGAACTTTCAATTCTGCTAACTTTTCAGAGTATAACCTCTCACTTTCCTCTAGCTTCAATCGAACTGCACTCGAATTGTCTTGTTCAAATAAATTATCATTTAGAATATTTAGCGGATGATTCAGGTCATTTATTTCCAGAAATAATTTCTGAGCTGTTTTAATTTTACTGACTATTTCAAACAACTCATTTTCATCTTCGTGAAACTTAAATTGCTTATAATCTAATTTGTATTTTAACTCTCCCTGATCTATTTTCCGCTTATATTTTAAAAATTCACCAACTAAAGTCGTCCATTTTTTAGCATGATAAATATTCTTATCAAGTTGTTTATGTTGATTATTATATTGACTAACTATATTTTCAAGATTTCTAACGAGAATATCATAATTTGATGTATTATAGATGTTCTGAGAAGATAAGTTGCTGTGTCTGTCCCGAATTGAATTTACAATTACGTCTCTATCCTTATTTATATCTTCAATTACAGCCGAAAGTGCTCCAATTTGGTCACTTTCTTTTTCGAGATTGTGTTTTATTACATCTAGTGCAGTTTTCTTTTCACAAACCACCAGGCATTTGAGATTATTAGCTAAAGCATTTGTAATTAGTGCTGTCAATGTTTGACTTTTTCCGGTACCAGGCGGGCCTTGAATAATTTTGCGTGGTTGGGTATTGAGCGTTGATAGTATTCCTTGCTGGCTTGGGTCAGTTTGGACTGCACTATGAGCAGTTCCGGGAAATTTTTCAACAATCAGGTTGTCAAATTGAAAATCAGAATAGTTTTCAATTATTTTATCTATGTCGGCAATAATACTTTCTTTTTGGCCTCTAAACAAACCAAAAACTCCGCCAAAATAAATCCATGGTACATTGCCAGAGACTGAATCTATTGCAGTAGCATCCGGAAGATTCTTAATTGGTTCATTTATTTCTTTTACTAATTCTTCTCTCTGTTCATTGCCTATACCAGGATTTATGGTTTTTAAAAGTCTGTAGCATTCATCTACCAGCTCGCTCTGATCAATTATTAAATCATCTAAAAGCTCATCATTAATCTGGGGAATTAAAATACTTTCGTCTGTTTTCAAATATGATAAAAGCACTTCATTTAAACCGACCGAATGTATATCTTCATCTACAATTTTGCCATTTGAGTTCCGAACTTTATTTCTTAGAATAGTCCAGGTATTTACTTTGTTTGAGGCTTTAATTATTTCAAGCTGCCAAATAAAAACAGGTGCTTTAATTATTTTCTTTGGATCTTGTTTTGAAGGCTTAATCAATAAAGGATAACCAAAACTAAATGTTTTGATTCCATGCTCCCTGTAATTGTCATCGCTTTCATAGTTTAATGAATTTAATCGTTTTGATAAGACACTTAATCGTTTCTGCTCTTCTTCTGAAACACTGCTAAGATTAATACCATCGAATGATATTTTGAACTCAAAACTCGGCTTTGTGAATAAAACTTTAAGGAATTCATTGGCTAAATCAGTACTAATGCAGTTCAGGCTGGATAAGTCTAGCCTTGTTGCATAACGCCCGGGTAACGCATTCAAATGAATTGATTTTATATTACCACCCTTTAGTTTGTCTCGTAATGCCTGTAAAAAATTAATGTCTATCATAGTACAGATTTTAAATTCCTCACTCTGCTAAATTGGCTAATAATTTAGCACTTATATCTAACGTCAATACATAAATTTAATTTCCCAAATTTTCCCATTTAGCAGAGTATATACAATAAAGTTTCACCGGTTTCCACTTTATAAACAATTGATATTGATATAAGTGTTTATTTACAGCCCAAAAATACAAAACTCATTTAACATGACCAACAATATTTGTATTTATTTTTGAATTCAAATTAAAAAAATTTATTATGCAGGGGTCAGTTCATGTAGAAGCGGTTTCTTGCGAGTATCCAAATCGTAAATGGCACTTTTGAAGTAGCATATAATTATAGAACTATGTTACTTACCAGATCACTTTAAGTCATCCGATAAGTAATCAAAATGTACGCATAAAATGCAAAATTCAGGTAAATAAGACTTCCAGAATAAGATGAATAATGGAGTTATAAATCCAATAAAATGGTGTTGATTTGCGTCTTTTGAGCATTGGTATTCACAAAAAAGAACTTGCGGGTCTTTGGGCGGCTTGCGAAAGAAAACGTAAACAGCACGATTGATGATTAATCGATACGCAATCCACACTTTTTCAGTATGGAGGCTTCGAGTTCTTCTTGTGCTTGTGGAGGAATTGGGTTGGAGGTTGTTTGACCCTGTAAAATGGCTTTTGCTTCTTCAGCAACAGGAATCATAGCAGGATGTGCATCAAAGAATTCATCCCACATCTCCACCAGAATGAGATTGGGATTGATTACATAGTTAATGAAATCATCATTAACCAGCAAATTGATTACACGTTTATCTGTAGTTGAACTCACTTTTTTAATTGTCTGCTTTATAACAAGACGCATAAAACTAAAGTTCGTACTCAGAAACTTAAATATTTATTGAATTATATGCAAATGCACCTAAGAACATCAAAATCAGGAGTGCTTTTTCTGTCAAAAAATTATATTATTACCTTGAATTATACATAGGCTACAAACTAAATCAACAAAACTCCAACCGTATAGAAGAAGGCGAAAAGTGGTTAGTGGTTAGCGATTAGTGTTTAGTGTTTAGTGATCAATTATTAATCACTAAACACTAATCATTGATCATTAATAATTAACCATTGATCATTAATAATTAACCATTTATAAAATTATGCTGCACAAGTACGAAGCTTGGATATACCACGGTGAATAAGGTTCCGCACCGACTGGTAGTTCATTTGCATAATAACACAAATGTCTTCGTATTTCTTTTCTTCTATATAATACAAAATGATGGCTTTGCGTTGCCGGGGAGACAACTGATCCAGCATTTTGGTTACAAATATATTATTAAGCGCTTCTCTTTCGTTGGCAATATAATCGTTTTCGATATTATCACTGGCAATAACATCCAAATCTTCGACTGCCACACTGGACAAGTTTACACGCTTACGACTTTCGTCGCACAACTTATTCTTCAATGAAATCAATACGTAAGATTTGAAGTTGGCTACAGAATCCAACTCCGTTCTCATATTGTATATCTTGACAAATACTTCCTGAATACAGTCCTTCAACAATTCTGTATCACTAGTAAGTTTACAGCCATAGCTGAACAGTAAATTTACATACAAATTGTATAACTTCGAAAATGCCTGTACGTTTCCCTCCCTAAAGTCGGCAAGCAACCGGGTTGTTTGAGCATCTGCATTTGCATAAGGCGATTTCTTCAAGAGTGTTTGTTCCATCACGGTTTAAATTTGTTTTAAATCTGCATGACAAAAATACTTTGTGTGCAAAAGAAACCGTTGGAAATTCTGATTTGGATATAGTAAAAATAGGTAATATGCTTTAGAACATATTTTCAAGTTAATTATTGGTTTTTGTACAATAAAAAAAGCCGAAGTTGGATCATTCCAGCTTCGGCTTTTAAGACTATTTTATGTTGTATAATTATATTTTTTGAAACCAGTAAACACCGGTTTTAGATCCATTCGTTTCCAGGTCAAACACATGGCCTCCTTTTATTGATTTATTCACTACAATAACCTCTCCCGATTTGGAATTTACGAATTTCAAAACAAAATTACCGTTTTCAAGCATTACCGGAATTTTCGATTTTGACTGGGAATAAATAATAATTCCCGTACCAGTTTTTCCCAATTGCTTATAATTACCATCATTTACAGGCACTACAGCCATCTGAGAGGCAGCATGGATAAATTCAGGATCTTTGACCTGCAATACAGGACAAGAACCGCCTGCCATAAGCACAGCCCACGCCATATCAGGATAATTCTCGGCATAATAGGTTACGGCTTTGGTAGGGAATTTAGTCCTATATTCATTTACCGCTTTGTAAGCCTCGTCAAAGGTTACTTTTCCTACTTTCAACAAACGTGCATGCTGGCGCGGTGCTAAATTTAATCCCCCCTGAGGTGCATAGGTAGTACCATCATTTTTATAATGCCAATAACGGATATCAACAATATCAACTACAGCAGCACGCTTAGGATCGGCCAGAATAGAGTCCTGAACA
The DNA here is from genome assembly GCA_036787795.1 of Paludibacter sp. Lineage (GTDB taxonomy): Bacteria > Bacteroidota > Bacteroidia > Bacteroidales > Paludibacteraceae > Paludibacter. The sequence goes on from DAIQOQ010000041.1 coordinate 7,427, forward strand.
TCTTTGGTAGTACTTAACGCAACTGTAGCTTTTTTGCCGGTTTCTTTTTCCCATTCTTCAATAACATCCAACCAGAACTGCACAAAATGTAGCGGACCGGTAAACTCGGCACTGATTAATTGTACCACATTTTTATTACCTGCAAAGTTATTTAAAGACTGACGAATGTAATTGCGATAAGCATTTCGTCTGGCCGGATTAGAAACATCGTAGAACATTTCGGCACGGAAGATTCGTTTATCTCCGGTAAAATTTATTGGTTCGGGAAATCCAAGGTCATTTATATTATTACCCGAACGCCATGGGCAATCCACCCAGTGTGCACCGGCTTCGATAATATTATGTTGGAAAAAGTTTTCATGAAATAAAAGCATGCCATGTTTTTCTGCTTTGTCGGCATATTCTTTCAGACGTGACCAATACCAGGCATTAGGGCGATTTAAATCATATTTTGTTAATCCATCCCAAGCCAGTCCTTCCCCACTCCGGGCAAAAGGTTGTTCGTATCCCGGTCCCCATACATCACCATCACGACGACGAATACGTTCGTGATCATCGCGACGACGATCAGTCCATAAACCATAATTATGATCCAGCACAGCAATTCCATTCGATTGCATAGTAGAAATTACAGAATCAATACGGTCGGTTAATCCAAAGCCCTCACGTCCGGCAACAAAACGGGTTACATGTGGTCTGGTCATATACGATGCAATGTAATTCGGTTTCAGTTTTCCGTTCCACCACTGTACATCCAGTTTTCCACCCGTAATTAAAGCTCCATCACATACCAGGCGTCCACCTTCAATGGCAACAGTTGGTGTATAAGCACGAACTTTCATCGGTTTGCTTTTCAGCTCATTGGTTGTCATCAATTTTGAGTGATCCACAGACGGTTTAAAAACAGCCTGATCAATCCACATTTCTGCAGTAAGTAGTGGTTCGTACGCTTCTTTCATCATTCGTTGTGCATCAGCCACAGGAGGGCTGCTGGAAGCATCTGTATTCTTTGGCAACACACGTCCGCGAGCCGAAACATCCTGATTCAAACGAGCTGCAAGTTGTGCATAATAAATACTCCGTGGCTGAACATGATTATTAGATTCCGCCCAATCTCCGTCTCCTGAGAATTGTGCCCAACAACCGTAAGCACGATTCTTAGCATCAGCAGCGGGTGAGTAACATTCAATTTCAGCTGCTGTACATTGCCAGAAAAGGCTGTTGGCAGTATTCCATCCGGCACCATTTTTACTTTGTCCCAGATTTTTGAAAGCCAGATTATGTCCGTCAATATTTACCACATCAAACAATAAACCGGTAGCCCAGGCATCGATAGATCCACTAAAGCCTAATGCTCGCTTTGCTTCGCATTGCACAAAAGCATTAGGACCGGGCGCACAGTAACCGGCTGCAAAATCGTTTATACCATCTTCGGAATAACAACGTTGAAAGAGGTTCTGCTGTCCCATAGTATAAAAGGTTATACGGCGGAAACCACCAATCTCGGAAACCGGTTCTTTAGAAATACAATCTTCAACCGTAATTTGCGACGAAGTAGGCTGTAAGAAAACAGCATTTCCGGCAAAATGATTAAAGTTAAGCTGACGAACCCAGCAGTTCTCAGCATTCTCTACCGAGACTCCGGTCCAGCAGTGATCTTCATCCTTTGGGTATTTTTTATTGTAATCGGATGTCATAGTCAGATTCTCAACACCTGACTCCGATATACGACCAGTCCATTGATACCGGGAGATTTTAGAAGCTCCCCATTGAACATCGAGTGCCACGGTAAGTGGTGCATTGAGTGTCACTTTATTTCCATCAATCGAAACAATTGTTCTGTCCCAGGTTACATCAATATCCGTAGGTTTCCATCCCAATGCACTGATTCCTCCACCATAAATGTCGCAACCTACGGAAGCAATCCATTTTTCGGATGAAGGACGCGTGATATTTACTCTGTCGCCGGCCTTTAATCCGGTAGCTGACGAAAGTTCCAGCGTTTTTTCATTCACCGGTACGTAAGAAGAAACCAATTGAAAAGTGTCTTTGGAGACACGGTTATTGATTCCTTCGATATGAACTACCGCCGACCGGTCAACACCATGTCTGAATAAAACGGTTTCGCGTTTATCCGATCCGCGTA
>DAIQOQ010000041.1:9672-16548 GCA_036787795.1 Paludibacter sp.
ACACCATGTCTGAATAAAACGGTTTCGCGTTTATCCGATCCGCGTAAAACAACACCGGAAGTTCGAATCCATAAGCTTTTGCTCAGATTAAAAGTTCCTTTATCAAGTAACACGGCACCACGAAAACCTTGTTTATTCGGTTTGAGCGACGAAACGTAATCGATGGCACGTTGTATAACATCCGTTGCATCGTCCTCGCGTTGCGATACAAAAATCACATTATTTACCGCAGGAATATCCTGCTCCGAAGCTTTATAACCACAATACGAAAAATCGAGAATCCTATTCCCCTTTGCATCTTTCGTATAGGTTATTTTATTGCTTTTGACCTGCAACGGAAAGCTCTGAGCATTTACAGGTAAAAACCAACTTAACGCAGAAACAGACAGCGTTGAAAGATAGAATTTAATTTTGTTCATTTCTATATTATTTTTCAGGTATTCAGACCGGAATTACAACAAACTCTTACGACCGGCCAGTGTGTCGTGATTGTTTTTCATATCTTTCCAGTCTACTTTTTTCTTAGTATCAATACCATTTATATATTTTTCAATATTTGTGTAACCATCGCCGTTACAATCTTTCACAGCATCGGTCGGATCAGTTGGATTCAGTCCATTTGCTTTTTCCCATGCATCGGGCATTCCATCATGGTCAGAATCTACATAAGGTTTTCCTTTATATTCAGGTAAACCACCTACCTGACGGATGTCGGTAATAATTCCTTGTTTGTATGAATCGGCAGGCAAACGACGTTTTACATATTTAGGGATAAACAATGGAGCATTTTTCACATAAATGGCTTTTCCTGTTTCAACGGTTTTCACCACACGTGTATCCACTGCATCGCGTTTAGGGAAAGTTGCACCTGCATTTTCCAACACTAAATTGTAAACTTGCTTTGCATCCCGAATAGTTACCGCCGGCATATCAAAAGCTTTATCTACTCTGATATCCTTTACATAATCTGCTAATTTAAATTCATCGGCAAGTTGCACACCACCATCCCAGTTGTCGTTAGTCACTTTGGAATTGCCTTCAACAATATTTCCGGACACATAAGCTTTTCCGAATGAAGTAGGTCTGCTTTTATCGCGTCCGGCTTCAGGTTTCAGCAAACGGTATGAAATAGGTTTATCAAGCGGTGTGATAGGTCCCGGTTTAAAGTAATTGTTGATAATATTGAAAAAGCTGTTATGGTCACCACCATCAACCGATCTGTTCCACCAGTTATATATAACATTATTGACAAAATTGAAGCCACCGTCCATTCCTACCGAGCAATTGCGGCTGATATTGGAAGCCCAGAGATTTTGATAGAACATACAGTTGTGTCCACCAATCGTAGAACCAAAAGCATGATTGTAAGTATCCATTCCTTCTGAGAAAATAGAATTCTGAATGGTAATATTCACCGTTGGGAGTTTCTCCCCTTTTCCTTTGGCATCGCGTTCGTAAACATGGCGATAGATCGACATGTTTTCATCCAACCCCCAACTGGCGGATACATGGTCGATCATGATATTTCCAACAGCATTTCCGCCCACAGCATCATCCCTGAAACCAACATCCTGCGCTCCACGACGAAAACGAAGATGACGTAAAATCACATCGTGCGTATCGATCAGAAATGAAGATCCGGTTACACAAACTCCATCGCCCGGGGCAGTTTGTCCGGCAATGGTGATATAAGGAGCACGGACATGAATTGGGGTATATAAGCGGATAATACCGGCAACATTAAAAACAATAATCCGTGCACCTCCGGCTTCACAGGCTTCGCGAAGTGTACCGGGGCCTTCGTTGGCAAGTGAAGTTACAGTAATAACTTTTCCTCCGCGACCACCGGCCGTAAATTCGCCACCACCAAAAGCACCTGGGAAAGCAGGAATATCAGCTTTTAGCAAATCCTCGGGTTTAGCCGCCCAGGGTCTGTACGGGCGACCATTTTCAGCTTCTTTGTTTACAATCGGAAACGCTTTCTGCCATGCGAGGTCCGATTTACGATTGATTTCAGCTTCCTGACGGGCAACTCTGACTTTGACAGAATCAGGTAAAATAGGATATTGAGCGCAGACAGAACTAACGCATGCGCCTAAGGCCAATATCGATAAAACTTTCTTCATTCTATTTGAATTATTAGTGATTATTCTTTTTAATAAAAACGAATGAGAAACCCTTTTGTAATCAGCTAAATCACTTTTTTTTGTATTTATTCATATATTCGGTCGGAGTTTGGCCGTATTTCTTCCTGAAACACTTTCCATAATAACCGGCTTCCTTAAAACCAACAGCAAAAGCAATTTCTGAAATGGTCATGTCGGTATTCTTCAATAACTCGAGCGATTTAGTCAAACGAACCTCCTTGATGGTATCAACAGGTGCCAGACCGGTTAAGCTTTTTAGTTTTTTGAAGAAAGCCGAACGACTGATTCCAAGATTATCGGCAATAGAATCGATATTAAAATCACTGTTATCGATATTTTCTTCAATAACCTGATGAATTTTATCCAGAAACTGAATATCTTTTTTTACCAGATAATTTTCGTAAGTATCCTGTTCATTGGGCTCCTCAGCTTTTTCTTGTTTCCAAATTTTATCCCTGAACACCTTACGATCGCTAAGCAACTGTTCAATGCGTGCAATGAGATATTCTTTATTAAAAGGCTTCGTAATATAGGCATTTGCACCCATGCTAATAGCTTTTATTTTAGCCTCGTCGTCACTTTTGGCTGTCAGAATAATTACCGGAATATGACTGATCTGGAAATCATTGCGCATTGCCTGTAGCATCTCGGTTCCACTCATTTCAGGCATCATCTGGTCGGTTACCACAATATCAGGATGGTGTAGGTTCACCTTTTTCAGACCTTCCACACCATTTCCGGCCGTATAAACTTTATACCTATCGTCGAGCTGTAAACGTAACAGGTTACACAAATCCTTATTATCCTCCACTACTAACAGCGTAGGAAGATCGTTTTTAGTATCATCCTGCTCAGCATCAAATTCATCATTTTCCGTTTCATCATCAACAGCTTCTATTTCTGTATCGCTCACCGTATCACCCACATAAAAATCAACTTCCGAAGGGTTATAATGGTCTTTGTTCAGCAAGAGTTCAACCGTGAAAACCGATCCCTGATCCGGCTTACTATCAACACGAATGACACCATGATGCAGGTTTACAATTTCTTTCGAAAGTGCCAGACCAATTCCGGTTCCGGGATAATATGCATTCTTTGAATTTTCACCCTGGAAAAACCGTTCAAAAATCTCCGTTATCTTATTCTGAGGAATGCCAATTCCGGTATCTTCAACCCGGATAAAACAACCTTGCTTATCATCGGTAAATCCGGTAGTAACATAAATACTTCCACCCGATTGAGTAAATTTAAATGCATTCGACAACAAGTTACGAACAACAATTTCCAGTTTCTCCTTATCAGCCCACAACGATATTTCGTCGTCAAACAGATGAAACATAAAACTGATCTCTTTCTCTTCGGCCAACACGCTGAATTCTTTATGAAAAGAACTGACCAGCGAATTAAGTTCACATTGCGAAACATGAAGTATCATCTTGCCATTCTGAATTTTGCGGAAATCAAGAATCTGATTGACCAGCTGCAACATTTGACTGGCATTTTTCTCAATCATCGCCACATATTGCAATCCCTTTTCGGTCAATTGTTGTTTTTGTTTCAATTCCTGAATAGGACCCATAATAAGCGTAAGTGGCGTGCGAAGTTCGTGCGAGATATTCGTAAAGAATTTGATTTTCATTTCCGAAACACGTTGCTCTATATACATTTCATTTCGCATGCTGATATAAAATAACACGCCTTTTATAGAAAAATAAATCAGTGCCAGAGTCAGAATAAAATAAAAGGTCTTAGCCCACCATGTCAACCACCAGGGAGGTAAAACTATAATTTCGAGCGTTCTTTCGGACTTTAACTGCGTATTTGCCTCGTCAATGGTCTGAACACGAAACAAATATTTACCCGGAGGAATATTCGGATAGGATGCAATGCGGTTTCGGGCATTAAAATGCCACTCGTCTTCATAACCTTCAAGAATATACTTGTACGACACCCGGTTCTGGTCCTGATAATTGAGTGCAGCAAACTCTATTACAAAAGTTGACTGGTTATGTTTCAGTGTGATGGAACTGGCATAGCGAATAGATTCTTTCAGAATCGGATCATCCTGAAAACTCTTCAGATTCCGGTTGGATACAAGAAAATCAACTATGAATGTTTTGTATTCATAATTATAAGTTTCAATTTTTTGAGGGTCAAAAGAGAGGATTCCTTTGCGGTTACCAAACCACAACTCGCCAGAATTTAACCGTACAGCACTTTCCTCTTCCATTTGCGCATTAAAGAATCCATCATAACGATCAAAGTTACGAAACGATTCCTTCGTCTTATCAAAACGTGATAAAGAATTTTCAGTAGCAAGCCAAAGTGCATTGCGGTTATCTTCTACTATGGACAAAATAACATCGCTATTCAGCCCTTCTTTCAAACCGTAAGATTTAAATTCAATCTTTTTGGTTTTATGATCGTATCTGACTAACTTATTGAGTCCTCCACCAAATACACTAATCCATATCTGGGAAGAAGCATCTTTGTATAAAACGTAAATATCATTATCGGATATGTTCGAACCTGCAGACTCATTTCTATATATTTCAAAATCTATCTGTTCAGGACTTTTGAAATTACTATCAAACGACATCAGTCCGTCACTGGTTCCAACCCAAATTCGTCCGTCTTTATCTTCGGCAATATTACGAACCTCCATGTAAAGTCCGAATTTAGGATAGTGCCGGAAACTGTTGAATTTATTTTTAAAACTAACAACACCGGCTTTATTTGTAGTCACCAGATTCAGACCACCACCAAACAAAGCCACCCAAATACGATGATGACTATCTTCGTAGGTATAATAAACTTCATTTCCAGCTAATGAAGAAGGATTTCGTTCGTCCGACCGAAAGCGGGTAAAATTAAAGCCCAATGCAGACGAAGGGTTTCGCTCAGCTCGTACCAATCCGTCACCTTTAGTGGAAAACCATAAATTGCCTTTACTGTCTTCCATGATATGGTACACATTTCCGATATTGTAATTCTTATCACTAAAGGTTTGCTTAATACTACCGCTTTTATCAAGCCTGTACACCTCGGAATTGCGCGAAGCCACCCAGATGTCTCCATTCCGGGTTTGAGTTAATGTTTTCACAGCATAATCGGCTACCGTAGATGGATTAACGACAGGTAAATGGAACAAGCTGAACTGTTCTTTAGGAAAACTAATCTGGTAGATGCCGGTTGAAGTAGATGTTAACCACAGAATATTATCTTTATCCAACAGAATATCAAAGAATGTTTTTTTCTCTCTGTCCTGATTCAACTCAGGTTGTTCGTTTATGTTTGAAAGAGACATAGTTGAACGATCGAAGCAAACCTGATCACCTGAAGTTGTCAGGATAAACATCCCCAGTTCTTTACCGTCCTGAATTTTGATCGATTTATTTACTTTTCCGGCAGGTAAAACGAGACGTTTACTAAGTCGGTTAAAAGGATCGTAGTAGACTAATGAAGATTGATTGATTTCAAACCAAATCTTATCATAACTATCAATATATGAATTTGTAACCAAATCACTTCCTAAAAGAGAAAGTACCTTTATACTATTCGAAGTTCGTTCGTCGAATTCAAAGACACCTTTACCGGCAATGGATACAAACAGGTTTTTCCCGTTCAGGCAAATAATATTTTGTATTGCCCCCGCTCCGTGAAACGCAGCTATTTTGCTGACACTGCCATCGTAATAATTGATTTTGAAAAGATTTCCTTTGTTATCGCCAACCCAAAGTATTTTACCGTACCAATAAGCACAGGAAAACTCCTGCCCCGGTTCGGAGCCTATTTTACGGAGTACAAAATCGGAAGGTTTTGATTTGAAACCGGGTCCTTTTTTACAGGATATTATTTTAAAATCAATCCCGATCCAATTGATATTCCTTGCATCTTCCACCAGCAGGTTGTTGGTCAACTTATGTTCGCGTTTGCTCTGCGAATCGTACAGCAGCGACACATCCACCTTTCCACCACCTTTCGATGAGGCTTTCAGTAAATCCTTATTTTTAGTAAGCAATAATAAATCACCCGACTCCATTTTCTGGATTTTGATGATCTTAGGGCTTACCGAATATTTTTTCTTTATTTCATTGAATACATCGTAAAAAAGCTCTTTCCGTTTATCGAAAAGATACAATTTATGATCGATTGTTTTTACCCACAAATTACCATCCTTGGCTTCCACAAGGGTTTGCAATTTGTGTGGTGGAATATCGGTATTATAATCTTCGCGACTGTTGTAACTCTTGAACTTAACACCATCAAAACTGGTTAATCCATACCAGGTACCAAACCACATAAATCCATCGGCATCTTTCAGGGCACAAAAAACAGTATTGTTGGGCAGACCATCTTCAATGGAATAGTCTTTCACAATGATGTTTTTACTTGCAAAAACCGATTGGAAAGCAACTAAGAGCAAGAGCAATAAGAATAACGATTTTTTCATGGGTTAACAGCTAGGTAGTAGTTACGAGTAAATAGTTACAAGTTACAAGAATGTTTATCTGTATTTTACTTTGGGAAAATAGATCATTAAATATTACTTATTTCTTTTATGAACACAAAGATAAATTACATCGAACAGTTTACAATGGATAAATCAGAATAATTTCTCCCAGGGATTATTACTCCTGAACGGAACAGCCGGAAGTCCTTCGCCATTGACGAAATTAGACTGTGCTGCTTCATTCCAGGCAAAACGCACCAATACAGGTTGTTTTAC
>DAIQOQ010000370.1:0-1764 GCA_036787795.1 Paludibacter sp.
GAACTTCGCGATAGAAACTCTACCCGGATTGTACGTAAACGGTTCGATTTACACACCACTCAGCAAAGGTAAACATGCGCTGATTCTTTGTCCGAACGGACACTGGGCAGACGGAAGATACAATAAGGACGAACAAACCCGCTTTGGAACATTGGCACGCATAGGTGCTACCTGTGTAAGTTACGATTTGTTTGGCTGGGGTGAATCGGAATTGCAAGTCACTGCCATAGCCCACCGCACTTCGGCAGCCGAAATTATTCAACTGATGAATGGATTGACTATTCTCGATTATATGCTTACCCGTAAAGATATTGACGCTAAACGTGTAGCTGCCAATGGCGGTTCGGGTGGTGGAACACAGGTCGTTCAACTCTCTTTACTCGATAACCGTTTTACAGCAGCCTGCCCAACGGTAAATCTGGCCTCGCATTTCGACGGTGGTTGTCCGTGTGAAAGCGGAATGCCTGTTTCACTCGCTTGTGGCGGTACAAACAATGCCGAATTGATGGCTATGTTTGCCCCAAAACCGGTTTGTGTTATTTCCGATGGAAAGGATTGGACAGCTTCTGTTCCTGAACTGGAATATCCATACCTTCAACATATTTATGGCTTTTACAATGCGGAAAAAAATGTTTCCAATATACATTTACCGACCGAAGGACATGATTTTGGCATCAACAAACGCAAAGCTGTTTACGATTTCTTTATCTCCATTTTCAGTTTAGACCGTAGCAAGTTAGATGAGAGTAAAGTTACCATCGAAGCCAAAGAAGCAATGTACAGTTTTGGAACTAAAGGCGAAAAAATGCCTACCAATGCCATTCGTGAGTTTAAAGATGTAGAGAAATACTTCAATAAAAAAGCAGATGCTCAGATCTATTCGGATATTGAGTTAGAAAAACGTGCTCAAACTTTTGTTGATTCACTTCATTTGAACGATAAAGAGAAATCCGTTCGCATAAAAGCTGTAATAACAAAACACATGAAAGCTGTACGCGACTGGCATAACGAGCATCCTTACACATTGGTTCCCGAAGGCATCAATCCGATAACAGGTGCTGTCTTTAATAAAATTCATCGTGAAGTGATCATCAACTCCACAAAGCCGGCATCGGTTCACGAAGCATTAATGACTGGGTTACGCAAAGATCTGACCGAAGCGCAGGTTGAGAAAATACTTGATCTTTATACTATCGGGAAAGTAGCATTCACTATGAAGGGCTACCGTGCCATTGTGCCGAACATTACTGAGAAAGAAGAAACCTATATTCTCACTCAACTAAAACTGGCACGCGAACAAGCCGTTGATTATAAAAGTATGAAAGGTATTTCTACCATCTTTGAAATTTATAAAGATAAATGTGAGAAATATCTGAATGAGAATGGGCGCAGTTGGAGACAGATGTATCGTGATTTCACGAACAAAATAAAAGCTGAAAAAGAAGCTGCGAAAAAAGCTGAAGCCGAAAAGAAATAGTTTTTCTTCCTCACTATTGAAAAGAAATGGCAACACGAGAGTGATTCGTGTTGCCATTTCTTTTTATATGCACTCCTCTCCTGCCCTTACACAAGACACACACGTATTCCAATAGACAAAGTGTACAACAGCAAGTACAACGGAGAGTATTTTCAACATTGTATGGATAAAAGATCATTTTATCCCGTCAGTATTTGCAGAATCCTATTTCCAACCCATATTATATTCGTCTTACACATCAATTTTTGGGTACAAAACAGTCAATTTCACGTCTTTTTAGTACTTTT
>DAIQOQ010000042.1:0-16415 GCA_036787795.1 Paludibacter sp.
CCTGAAAGGACAGCATAGTTACAATCAATTATTTTAGTGATATGTCGATATATTGCCCTGCAATTTATCCCGTTTTACGGGAGGGCACAAATGGTATTCTTTATTTAAACCCAAGGCGTTGTCCTTTCAGGACTTTGCCATTGGGCTAGATTATAAAGGGCTTTCAGCCCGAAAACTAATATAGTACACACGGTGCGCAAGAAAAAGCCGGATTAAGCAACTTTACTCGTTTCGAAACAAGAGAATATCGATTATTTCTTTATTTCACTCGCAATTATTTTCGCCATCATTTTTGCCCCTTTTTCATTGGGATGAACGCCATCAGGGAAATTTGCACACTCATTTTGCATTCCATGATACAGGTCAATCACCTTCAGTCCGTTTGTTTTCGCCAGTTGTTCAACAGCCGGAATCACTCCTGCGGTTAGGGTAGAGTCATTAATTCCCCATTTGATTTGGCATACCGGCACCGGCAGGCAAACATAAATACGGGGATGGCTTGGAATCGTTTTAAATGTATCTACCAAAGCTTGGTAATCGGCAGCAAACCGTTTGGCATTCCAGTTTCCCGGTTTTGTATCGTTGGTACCGAGTTTTATTATAATGATGTTCGGGCGCAAAGCGAACACATCATAAAATTCCTTAGCACTCCAGTACGGAAAATCTCCCCTACGCTGCAAGGTGGTGGCACTCCGTCCCAGATTTAAAACCGAATACTTAGATCCCAAAATGCTATCAAGTACCACCGGATACGACGTTTTGCTTTGCCACACCAATCCCGCCCCTTCCGTTATACTATCGCCCACACAGGCTATTTTTGTCACACTGGAGCAGGATACTAAAAGAAAAAAAAGGAAAAATCCAAAAAGTTGTTTCATGATAATTAAGTTTTATATATGTATGTCTTTGTTTATAATCAATTTGGCATTGACTCACTAAATCCTTTATCGCTTCCTTTCAGTGGACATTCGCCAATTAGCAAACTGGTGAGGTATCTTCACTATTTTGTGCCAAGGCGAAAAAGTAAGGGGGATTTTGGGGGATCACTTATATCTGAGAAAATCTCAGATAACACATTAGTTTGATAGTTCCGCAAATTGGTACTATACACCAACCTACCAGATATGTATTGAACAAGCATAAATTTTATCTGCCTTTTAAATTGTTGATTAAAAAATACTTCCAAAATATTGTGCCAGTGTAAAACAAAGGTAATTATTTTCCCTTATTTACACTGGCAACAATACCAACCAAACCAACTAAAAAACACATAACTTCTTATACCAAATCAACACATCCGAAATCACGTATATCTTTCTTTTGCAGGTATTGCAATAAATCGACGCTACCTACAAATTTATTATTCAATTACCAATGTTGAAATAGAATGTGGCAAACTATTATATTTTACAGCCTTTTCACGAACAAATAAATTATAATTTATTTGTTTATCGGAAGTATTCATCACAATAACTGCCTGTTTTCCATCTTCATTCTCGAAAGCTGTTGTAAGCAATTCGTCCCTATTCGAGCAGCAACTTATACGCTTGGCTCCGGGACGAACGTATTTTGAGAACTGACCCAAATAGTAATATATATTTGTATAAATCAGTTTACCTGTTTTTGTATCGGCATGTATCGGAGCAAAACAAAAGTTTCCCACGTGATTTGGTCCGCCTGTCTGATCCAACAAGATATTCCAGTCTGTCCAGGCTACAGTTCCATTATTAAAATCGTTAATGAGCGATATTCCGTACTTTTCGCCAAGTGACCAATCATTCACTTTACTTAGTTCAAAATTTTCAATACAGCCTTCGGTAAAAATCAAATTCTTTTCGGGAAACGCTTCATGTACGCGTTTCAAATTATCAAATTGCATTCCACCACCGGCCCACGTTTCATACCAGTGAAAACCAATACCCCATACGTATTTAGCAGCTTCAGGATCGTTCAATATTGCCGATGCCCGTTGATATACTAAGTCGCGGTTATGATCCCAGACAATTAATTTCTTGTCGCCCAAACCACTATTCCGGAGAGTTGGGCCAAGATAATTTTTGATAAAATCGCGTTCTTCGTCGGCAGTAAATATACAGGACTCCCAGCGTTGTTTAGCCATGGGTTCGTTTTGAACTGACAACCCCCAAACCGGAATACCCAGCAATTCGTAAGTTTGGATAAACTTCACATAATAATTGGCCCATGCCTGATTGTATTTATTCAATAGTTTACCCCCATTCAACACACTGTTATTGTCTTTCATCCATGCCGGAGGACTCCAGGGACTTGCAAAAAGAGTTAACTTTCCACCTGCAGTCGCCATAGCTTGTTTGATCAATGGGATGCGGTATTTTTGGTCGTGGGCTACATTGAAGGTTCCGAGTGCTGAGTCTCCATCAGAAACATAGTTGTACGTCTCACTCGAAAAATCACAGCTATTTATATTGGTTCTTGCCATCGTATAACCAATTCCTTCCTGAGGATTGTAATACGCATTCAAAAGTTCACTTTGAGTTTCTTTGGAAAGTTTAGCAAAAGTCTCGGCGGCGGCATCAGTTAAAGCTCCTCCAATACCCAAAATCGATTGATATGACTTGGATGGGTCAAGAAAGATGGACGGTTGCGTTTCGAGAGGTTGCTTTACATCTTCAAAATTCAAAGTAGCAACTTTTTGCAGTCTCAGCTTTGTATTCCGGGCCGTTGTGTAAACGTTTACCTGTTTTTTATCAATATCGGATGCTGTGTTATTTTGAGCCATAGCTTGCATCCAGCAAGCGGCTATAACTAAAAGAGAGAACATACTAGAAAAACGTTTCATATTAAAAATATTTCCTTAATAACTAATGCTATGTGATAAATCAAACATATAAGAAAAATTGGATTGAGAATAATTTTTCCTTGATTGGAACCGAATGCTGTCCCATCTCTGGTATTCAACACTCGGTTCCATTTTTTTCAGGTTGCTTTACATCATTCATTCTGTATTACCAGAACTATGGCACAAGCATATAAATCATTTTACTTTTCTATTCCCAACCGGTATTTTGTTTCCAGTCTGTTTTGGTAATTTCATTTTGTGGAATCGGATACCAATTCATCTTTGGCAAAAACACCCGGTTTTCAAGGTTTTTTACTTCGTAAGTATAAACCGGAACAGCTTTTGTTCCTGTATTGGTGATAATTATCTTTTTCAATGGACCACCTAACACAGCTTCAGCTTTATTCCAACGGCGTAAATCCCAGAAACGTTGGTCTTCAAAACAGAATTCAACACGACGTTCATTTTCAATTTTTGCCTGAGTTAAAGCCCCTGCTGCCAATTGACTCACACCAGCTCTGGCTCTCACGAAATTGAATGCAGTCAAAGCTGTCATTCCATAGCCGTTAGGATCAGAACTTTCGCCATAAGCATTGTACATCGCTTCGGCATAGTTCAATAAAATCTCAGCATATCTGAAGTAACCCCACGCATGAATAGCTGTGGTGTTATTTACAAGATCAATAGTCGGGTTTTGCCATTTCTTTAAATAATACCCTGTCTTTGTCGCATTTGTATTTGGCAATCCACTGTTTCCACCGGTATAGGTCTGGATAGTTTTACCGGAAAATGAAGAGCCATTGTAAATAACCGACGCATCAAAGCGAAGGTCTCTGTTTGCGTATGGAGCACTGGCATGGGCTGGATTAGTCCAATCGAATGGTATACTTACGCCTGCATTTACGACCTCAAAAGCATCAACCAAATTTTGACTTGGAGTTATACTATTGCCCGTACTTTTATCGAATACGATAGGAAAATTAGCAAACTCAATGAAGTTAGTAGCACCATAGTTTCGCATAAAAATATACTCTGATTGCGTTGTACTGTTTGATCCGAAAAGATCAGCATAATTGGCTCCAGATACCAGTGAGTATTTATTTAAAGCTATCACATTGTAAGCTGCTTTTGCTGCATCTGCCCACGTTATGGTAGAACCCTGGTCTTTGAAAAGTGGGCTGGCTCCATACAGCAGAGTGCGTGATTTCAACGCTAAAATAGCTCCATTGGTTGCACGCCCTTTGTCATACCAAGTGTATTTAGTGTCTACATCAACAGGAATAATCTTAGCTGCCGAGTCGCACAAGAGGCTGATATGTCTCAAACATTCATCCACCGAATTACGGGGAATTCCTTTCCAGGTACTGGCATCAGCATAGTCCATAGGCTTATTAATGATAGGCACACCGCCGTATCTTTTCACTAATTCAAAATAGAAGAATGCTTTCAGGAAAAGAACTTCACCTTTCATGAACTTCACATTATTTTTTGCATTCCAGTAGTCAGTAGAATCGGTTACCGTTCCATTTTTCAAATAACTGATGTCTATCTTGTTGTAGTTTTGAAGAAACAAGTTTGCCTGACGGATACCTGCATAATTCGATGCCCAAACATTATCGGGGTTAGTAAACTGGTTCCAGGTTCCGTTGTTGAACATCTGGAAAGATGAACTTTCGTTTGTAAACTCTGCATTATCAGTAGCTCCTTCCATCCCTAAACTAGCAAAGCCATCGGGCAAGTAACTATAGGTATTCCAAAGAACTCCTTGCACATATGAATACGTTGAATAAAGTTTGTCGATGGAAATATTCGCATTTTCATTTCTGATGTTCAGATAATCGTCCTTGCAGGAAATTAACGAAACAGCAAGTAAAGAAAGAGTTATGATATAATATTTAATTTTCATACTATCTTCGTTTTATTATTGATATCGAATTAAAAAACAATGTTTAAGCCAAGACTAACAGATTTCATCAACGGATAACCCATGGAAAGATTTTCGGCTTCTAATGAATCTATTTTATCCCAGATGAACAGGTTGGTTCCGTTTGCGTAAACCCGGATAGAATTTATTTTTTTCAAAAATCCAACCTGTGGAAGTGTATAACCCACTTCAAGGCTACGCAATTTGATGAAGCTACCATCTTTCATCCAAAAGTCTGAACTTTGTGTATTATTCAGGTTAGTTTGAGTGGTAAGTCTTGGAGAAGTTGCAGTTAAAGCAGTTTCAGGAGTCCAGGAGTTGAGAGAAAACGGAGTGATATTGTTTCCACCGGCAAATGGTTGCGTATAACTTGCAGGCATCACTACAGTTCTGTTAGTTACACCTTCAAAAAAAGCATCCAGATCAAAACCTTTGTATTTGAATCCAACATTAAGTCCCATAGTCCATTCCGGCAGTTTGCTATACTTCATTGGAACTTTGTCATAATCATTGATTATACCGTCGTTATTCTGATCTTTATATTTCAAATCTCCCGGTTTCACATTGGCGTATGATGACTTCACAACACCCTTATTCAAACTTCCAGAAGCATCAAAATCCGATGTTTGGTAATATCCAAGACATTGCAGTCCGCGGCTTTGATCAATGCGGTATCCTGTAGCATACAAGTATGAATATGGTTGAGCCACTTCCGACATATAGTCAATTTTATTCCGGGCAAAAGAAACATTGGTACCAACATAATACTCAAAGTCACTAACCTTACCATCGTATCTCAATGTAGCATCAAATCCTTTGTTGCTAACTTTACCTGTATTCAGGTATGGAAGATTAAATCCTGCATAGGATGGAACTTCAGCACTGGGACGTTGAATAATACCGGTTCTTTTTTCACTAAAGATATCAATCATTGCTGTCAGATATTTCAAAATGGTAGTTTCTATACCTAAGTTGAATGATTTTTTAGTTTCCCACGAAGTGTTTGGATTACCAATAGCACCTTCACTTCGTCCGCTTTTATAAGTAACAGATGTTGTTCCCACATTCCAACCTGCCGAATTATTTACAGCCCATTGTTTATCGTTGAAGCGATAATCCTGATCCAAACTTCCTGTAGAGCTGAATGATCCTCTGATTTTCAGGAAATCAATCACTCCATTGTCTTTTAGAAATTCTTCGTTAGAAATAACCCAACCGGCACCTACCGAAGGAAATAATCCGTAATGCTTGGCATCACCTAAGTTATCAGTGCCCATATATCCCAATGAAACATTCAATACATATTTTTTAGCGTAGTCATAAGAGACAGCCGACGAAATTCCCTGAGTACGATACTCATAAACCAAGCCGTTGTAGCTATAGTTTTGTCTTTTAGCCTGAACCATGGCCGATACTGAGTGTAATCCAAAACTACGGTTGTAATCCAATCCAAGCTGGTAAGTAGATCTGTTCCAATGACTGACTTCGCCATCGCTAATTGACGAAGCCACCGCGCCATGTTGTTTGTAAACATAATTACCGCTTGCATCTGTAATAGGATTATCATTTGCATCTTTGGTCAGTTCATAAGTAGGTACTGTGAACGATTTCAAATAAGCACCCATATATTGGTTGCTAAATGAGACGCCACCATTCAGAGCCAGCCCCGGTGTAAGCATATCTAATTTTTCAACAAATGTTATATTCGCTTGCATATTGCGGGTATGACCATTGTACACACCAGCCTGTTTCAATAACTCAACCGGGTTAAAGTCATGATCTGAATTTGTTGCCCATGTTCCATTCGGATTCTTTACTGGAAACGAAGACGAAGGAGTATTCAACAAGTTCGCAAATAATGTTGAAGCAGTGAATCCGGCAGGTGTATTTCGATCTTCAATTTTTCCTGACAATTCACTTTTGATAGAGAAATTTTTACTTAACTGAACAGCGATATTAGCTCTCAAATTATATTTCTTATAAAGAGCATTTGTTCCATAGTCTTTGTCAATTTCGTTTGCATTCTTATATAGACCTTCGTTGTTTACATGATCCAGTATTAAAAAATACTGTGCTTTATCGCTTCCACCACGAAATGAAATATTATAGTTCTGGATTGGAGCCGAAGATTTAAGCATTTCATTGTACCAATCTACATTGGGATGGATCGGATCGTTGGGATTTTTATATAAATCAGGATTAGCATATTTAATAGGCAAGCCATCATTTTGACGTGCCTGGTTATATAAACGGGTATAGTCGTAAGCATTCAATACGGTTGGCAGTTCAACTGCACTTTGCATTCCATAACGAGAGTGAAATGAAATAATCGGTTTTTTACTGACTTTACCTTTTTTTGTTATAACGGTAATTACACCATCAGCACTAAAACCATATTTAGCCAACTCAGTGGCGTCACTCACTACGGATACTGATTCCACTTCATTAGCCGACAAGGAAGAAAGAGCTCCCATATCAACTTCAAAACCATCGAGGTAAACCAGCATATTATTTGTTTTGGTGTTCCACGACGATTGACCGTGAATGGCAAACGAAGGACTATCGTAACCGGTTTCACCCGATCCGGATATAACGGTCAATCCCGGAAGCCGTCCATTTAATGCATTCAGCAGATTAGAGGTTGCCATGTGCTCTAACTCACTGCCCGAAATAGTAAATGTTGCACCGGTTTTTTTCCAGTTTCCTGCTAGTTCCTTCCCAGCTTTAGTTCTGGCAACTTTCGTCGAATCGGCAAGTTGTATTTCTGCTTTCAAAATTTTACTGTTTTTAGCCTGACTATTCACGACGCACAGGTTACAAAACAATAAAAGCAAAATAGATAATTTTATATGATTTTTTTTCATTTTTTTCGATATTAATTTAATAAAAACATCTTTGATTACCAGCCTGGATTTTGACCGTTCCAATCTTTATTTCCAAGATATTTCTTGCTGATTTCGGCATTGGAAAATGGCAGGTAATAATACCGCTGAGGGAAAATACGATTAATAAATAATCCTGTTACCCAAGGACGAGTCAAAGCTCCATTCACTTTTTTAGCTGTAGTTACAATACCGTGCAATGATTGATTAAGTACTTGAGGTGCTGTCATCCAACGGAGCAAATCGTTGTACCTGTTATTTTCGTACGCAAGTTCAATAGTACGTTCATTTTGAATAGCAGCACGGAAACCAACCTGATCTAATCCAGCTTTGTTAGGCATACCTGCTCTGCTACGAATAATGTTAATAGCATCGTATGTAGCTTGCGATGGTCCGCTAAATTCATTCAGTGCTTCGGCATAGCTTAAGTAGAATTCTGCAAGACGGAATACCGGCCAGGTGAAGTGTTTTGTATTCATTGCGTCTACACGTGGTGTAAATTTGAATACTTCCACTGCAAAACCATTTGGCGTTCCGTCAGTTCCGCACAATTTACCTTCGGGGTAATCATCGCCTGATTTATAATAATCCAGATATCCTTTTTGATCGCAATAGTACATGCCATCATAAGCGATTGTCTGATAAAAACGAGGATCGAGATTCAATGCCTTAATATCTACCGGAAGATCGGTACCACTAGCCGGAAGCGTCCACTTCGTACCATCTTTCTTTTCGTACAATTGCAAAAATTCATTCGGAACATTGTTCTTTATGCCCCAGCTTGAATAAAATATTTTTGAAGACATATACAACGACCACGAATCTGTATTCCATCCACTTGGAGATTCAATACTTTTCGTATTAGCCAGAATTATTTCAGAATTTCCGTACACATTCCATACCGACTCATAATCACCCAGTGTTGCATAGGTTTCGCCTGTTGTAACCGGTTTTCCTGTATTAAATAAACTTACACCTGCTGTAACAGCATTGTCAAGGACAGCTTTTGAAGCATCAGCAGCCAGTTTCCATCGATCAGCACTATATGTTGGATAACAAAGAACCGAATCTCTGGCATCTCCAAATCGTGCACCGGTAAGTTGCGATTTCATATTATCCGGAGTATTATATAATGGGCTGGCAGCAAATAATAATATGCGCGCCTTCAAAGCCAGAGCAGCAAGTTTTGTTGCTTTTCCAAAATCCACCGAAGGACGGGTTGCAGGGAGCAATGCAGCTGCATCATCACACCACTTTACAATATTTTCTACGACAGATTTTATCGATCGTCTTGGATAGTTAACATCTTCGTGCAGTGAATGATCAACCAATGGAATTCCACCATAATACCTAAACAATTCAAAATGTTGCAACGCCCTACAGAAAAGAGCCTGACCTTTTACATCATTTTTCCATGCATCGGTTGCATCTGTTACTTTATCAATGTTTTCTAAGACTAAGTTGGCGTGGCGTATGCCATTGTAATGAAAACCGTATCCACCATAATCACAGTTAGTCTCCGTACTCATATTTCCAGTCACGTAATACTGAGTATTTACTACCTGACCGGCCCATGTATCGTTCGATCCGTGAAGAAGGTATAACTCATCGGTAATTGATTCCGGTCTAGATCCATTCCAATCAGCAGGAAAATAAGATTGTACACAAGTATTGTACATTTGCGCAACAGCTAGTCTTGCCTGGTTCTGTGTATGAAAAATGGTATCTGTGGTTACAGCTCCACCTTTCGGCTTTTCAAGAAAATCGTCACTACATCCTGTGCTTAAGCAAAGCATTGTGTATACAGCCACGATTGAAACTACAGTTGTTAATATTCTATTCATATCTGTTTTATTTGAGTGGTATTATTAAAAGTTTACATTGAAACCAAGGTTATAAGTTCTTACCAGCGGATAACCATTATTTCCAAGGTTTTCCGGATCTCCCCATATTTTGTTGGGTGACCAGGTAAGAAGGTTGGACCCGTTTAGATAAATTCTGGTAGAACTAATACCAAGTTTAGTCAGAAACGATGGTTGAAGTGTATATCCGACTTCCATATTTTTCAATCGAACATAAGAAGCATCTTTTAGGAAATAGGTATTATAACCTGCTGAGTTATTATAAGCAGCAATCGGGAATTCAATTTTTTCACCGTTTGCATGCCTTTCCAATGTAAAGCGTTCCATACCTAGCTCAGTAATAGCTTCTAAATTATTAAATGGTCTGGTTCCAACATAGTGTGCAACACCTGCAATACCTTGGAACAAGGTAGAAAAGTCAAACCCTTTGTAGCTGAATCCGAAAGAAACTCCATAAGTAAATTCAGGGATATTGGTTTTTCCGATACGGATATTATCCTTTTTATCGATAACACCATCCTCATTTACATCTTCCAAACGAATTTCACCCGGTTGAACAACAGCTCCATTATACCCCAAGTCCTTTTGATAGACCGGTTTGCCTGCAGCGTTGGTATAAGGTTGTCCACTTTTGTTCAGTGCCAGTACCGGACTTGATAAGATAGGATCTCCTTTTGCATCAACCTGGTATAAGTCTGCCCACGAATTGTAGAGTCCTTTATCTTTGAGCATTAGCAACTGATTGATTGGGTTTCCTGTTGCAGCCTGGTAACCGAGGCCATCAGCAATTGTTTCGTCCATAAATACAATCTTGTTTTTGTTGTGTGAGAGATTACCTTTTACCCAATAATCAAGCTTACCAACTTTACTTCTCCAGGTCATTTCTAACTCCCAGCCCCAGTTCTTCACTTCACCAAGGTTATAGGGTGGCAAAGTCGCCTGTACAATATCCGGAATCGTTTGTTTGTATGATAAGATATCTTTTCTGTCTTCGTTGAAATAATCGAATGTTATTGATAGCTTATCTCTAAATAATTTTGTTTCAAATCCGATATTGCTCTTGGTGGCAGTTTCCCAGGTAACATTTGGATTTCCAACTGTTCCTTCTTCAGCTCCGGGTACATAATTACGATCAGCCAATGTTCCAAAAGTATAACCTCCGGCATAATTCCAAGTATTAGGCAAATACAGATAGCGTTTCGAAACATTGTTCACAATTACGTTATCATTGCCAACTTTTCCTATTGATCCGCGGATTTTCAAATAACTAATTACATCACTCTTAGGAAAAAATGCTTCATTTGAAGCAACCCAACCCAAAGAATAAGCAGGTAAGAATCCATAGCGCAATCCTTTGGGGAAATTTTCAGAGCCATTGTAACCCATATTGAATTCAGCCAGGTACCTTCCATCATAGGCATAGGTAGCACGCCCAACCATACCTAGGTAAGCATGAGGTAAGTCTGGAGTTAATGTTGGATCATATTTCTTTTCAACATTATACAGAACCAATGCACCAACGTCATGTTTTCCAAACGAATGATTATAATTTAACGATCCTTCACCATATACTTTTCTCCATTTACTTACATACCAGTTCGCCCAACGTTCCGGTGGAATTTCTTCGCTCATCTGAGAAAAAATAGGATCCAGCGGATTTCCATTGGAATTAGGAGTCAGTTTATACCAAAGTGTTGGGGTGGCACCACCATTACGCGTTTGAAAATAACTGTCATAAGCAACCCTGGCATTAACCGACAATCCATTTAAAATTCTATCAAGTTTGTATTTAAGTTTCAACGAAGAAGTTAATGTGCTTTTTATGGTATTATTATAACCCATCCCCGCAATTTCCTCCAAAGGATTATCACCAATTTTAGTGTCGGTATAAGGCATCACAAATTTTCCGTTTACTATACCCGGTGTAGTAATTGGATTACTCCACATAATTCGTTTTTCCCACATCCAGCCTTCGTTGTCCAAGTTCAATCCGCCCTGGACTTCGTGTTGATAACCAAGGTCAACCGACACACGAAAGTCCTTATTAATATCGAAGTCAAAGTTTCCACGAATATTGTATCGTTTGTTGGTATACGCCATGTCGTCCGGAAATTCCATATAATCTGTCTTAAACATGCCACCTTGGTTCAAATAGCCTAGTGATACAAAATATTTTACACTTTCTGTTCCACCGTTAATATTTAAATTCACCTGAGTCTGACTCGATCTTTTCTTGAAGATTTGGCTTTGCCAGTCTGTGTCTGGATGAAAGTATGGATCATAGTATGGATTTGTCTGCCCATTATCCAAAAGAGGTGTGTGGGCATTTTTATATTTCAACAAATCGTCATCCGAATAATAGTGAGCAGCTTCTTTTTTCCAGTTAGCATCCCTCTTTGCTACAAAATCAGCCCAGGTATTTATATCAGCATCTTTTGCGTGATTAATCCAGTAAGTTTCATAACTCTTTTCGTTTTGCAAAGTTGCGTAATCAAATGAGTTTACAAATTTTGGTAGTCCGGTAAATTCAGTTACAGCTGTTTGTGCCGAAAGACTAATCTTAGGAGCACCTGCTTTACCACGTTTAGTTGTAATAAGAACCACCCCGTTTGCACCACGCACACCAAATACTGCTGTAGCTGATGCATCTTTCAATATACTAATGGTTTCAATTTCGTTCGGATCAATATTATTATAAGTGTCACGAGCTACCCCATCAACCATAATAAGTGGACTTACAGAACTAGAATAAGTCCCAACACCACGAATGTAAAGGTCTGAGGCATCAGCACCCGGTTTTCCAGAATTCTGAACAGTTATAAGTCCTGACATGCGGCCGGATAAAGAGTTGCTGATATTAGCAGTTGGCGATTGTAGCAGATCTTTTGCTGAAACCGAAGAGATAGCAGCTGTAACCGACTCTTTCTTCTGGCTGCCATATGCGACCACTACCACTTCATCCAGTCCCTTGTTCGTTTCCTGCAGAACAATTCGCAAAGAAGAGGTTTGGTTACTAACGTCCTTTTCAATTTTTTCATATCCTACGTAACTAAATACCAGGACTTTTTGTAATGAATTAGCAATATTGCTAATTACGAATTTTCCATTCAAATCTGTTGTACTTCCCTTAGTCGTACCTTTGACCAATATGGATACTCCTTGCAACGGTACATCTTTAGAGTCGACTACAACTCCGGAAATGTTTTGTGCCATCACTTTGCTCAGAGTAAGCATGATAATCAAAACAAAAATCACTCGTTTCTTCATTGTGTACTAATTATGTCTCATCCATTCTTATTTTTAAAAACATGGAGTTGACTGGTTAATAAAAAAATAATTGGTTAATCTATTTTTATTGATTTTGAATTGCCTTATATATTAAATCCTATTCTACTGCCTGAATAAATTCAGACTTGTGTCTTCGGGTATTTTGCTTGAACCTTTTCTAATACCGATTCTCCCTGTGGATTTTTTATACGAGTTCTTGACAAGAATATCCTGACAAGGTTAACCATCCTTTAGAAAATAATAAATACTTGCATCTTCTTCTTAGTGTCATCACAACAACATGGTGCAAATATATTTCGATTACTTATATATATTTACAATTTTCACCTCTACAAAAACTATATATGCTAAGAAATACACCTATATTACTCCTCTACCAGAGGAACAATAACAGCCTTAAAATATGAATTTTAAAAAATATTTTTCTTTTGTTTTTGTCTTTTGTTTCAAAAACTATATATTTGCCAACTGTTACTTATCCTGAAAAAACCGGCAAATCAATCTTATGTCTAAAAAATATATGTCACGCTACCTACAAATAATTTTTGTCAATGTTTTTTTGCAGTTTGCAAATTATACATTTGCAAGTATTGAGAATGTTGAAAACATATGTATCCCTCAAATTGTCAATTTCAACAAAACGAGTTATAATGCAGCAAACCAAACTTGGCATATTTCTCAAAATAAAAAAGGGTATCTTTATTTTGCAAACTCTAGCGGATTGCTAGAGTACGATGGTAGTCAATGGACAAATAATACTTTGCCCTACGGTAGATCATTGTTGCGTTGTGTTTCCATTGCCGACGATCAGAAAATTTATACTGGTGCACAAAATGAATTTGGATATTGGACAGAGGAGGGTGGTTCACGTAAATTGAAATACTTTTCGCTCTCCCATCATTTTAATTTGAAACTGAAAGACGAAGATTTTTGGAAAATTATTCTATTGAAGAATGAAATTTATTTTCCAAGTTCTAAAAATATCTATAAATTCAACACCAAAGCAAATACAATCTCCGTTATTCCCGCGCCTAACTGGTTTCAGTTTATTTTTGAAATAAACAAACGAATTTTTGTGCAAGAAAAAAAACTTGGACTAATGGAATTAAAAAATAGTAAGTTGGTTTCGATCTCTGGAGGAGGTATTTTGCATGGTGACTGCGTGTATGGCATGGTTCCGTTGTCGCCAACCTCCATCCTGATAGCCACTATCGACAAAGGATTGTATCGTATTGACAATGATATTGTATCCAAATGTAACTTTCCCTGCGATGCTTTCCTAACCAAGAACCAGATCTTTAGTCTCAGCCTGTTGCCCAACGGGGACATTGCTTTCGGCACCATTCTCAATGGCTTACTCATTACCGACCATAAAGGCAACATACTCACCAATATAAACAAACAAAAGGGGCTGGCTAACAACACAGTACTGAGTATTTTCTGCGATAAAAACGGGAGTCTATGGCTAGGACTGGACATGGGAATAAGCCATATACAAATAAACAGCCCAATC
The DNA here is from genome assembly GCA_036787795.1 of Paludibacter sp. Lineage (GTDB taxonomy): Bacteria > Bacteroidota > Bacteroidia > Bacteroidales > Paludibacteraceae > Paludibacter. Next base: position 14,288 of record DAIQOQ010000042.1, read on the forward strand.
CGCAACTTCCCAGATCAGAACGGTTTGCTGGGCTCGGTGTACGACGTAAAAGAAGACATGGGTCGACTCTATTTTGCAACCAACCAGGGACTTTATTATTGCTCTACGGCCGACCTTGCTTACCCCGACCGTGAACTTAAGTTTAAACTAATGCCCAGCACACAGGGGCAAGCATGGGAATTGCAAAGAATCGGTAACCGACTGTTATGCTGCCACAACAAAGGGCTGTTTCTAATAAACGGATCACAGGCAACGCACGTGTATAAAGGAAGTGGTGCCAATCATCTGGTGGAGATAAATGATAAAACAGCCGTATTCTCAACCTACGAAGGATTATGCGTGCTCAAAATACAAGGAAAAAATTTTATAGCTCAAAAGTTGATGGAATATCCCTACTATGGCGATTATTTGGCAAAAGATAAAAATAATCTGATATATGTAGGCAATAATTCGGTCGGAATTTATCAACTGCGATTTGATGCTAAATTTGAGAAGGTACTGTCATCCAGAAATAAACTAGAGAACATCAACCTCAATAAAAAAACCTTCAAAGGCGTTTACTCCGACCGCAACAATTTGTACTTGCTGGATAAATCAGGTATCTTCAAATATAATACAGCACAAGGCCAGTTTTTGCCCGACGCAATCCTAAACCGTTTAATACCCAAAGATTTTAGTATTAACCGCCTACAGTTTACCAACCACGATATGTGGTGCTATACTCCCGACCGATTCTTCTGCATCCGCAACTACGACCAACCATCGGCTTATCTGCTCACTCGCAACATGGAGCCGTTGTACAATCAAGTGGTAAATACCAACGAGAATATCCTGAATATTGCACCCAATAAATACCTAGTGTGTACCTCCAGCAGTTTCTCAGTGCTCAACACTGCCAATTTCGGCAGGCAAAATAAAAAGATGCAGGTCTATATCCGTGACATTGGCACGTTTACCAACAAGATGCACTCTCTTGAGCTTAAAAACCCAATGGCATACTATGCTAAACACGATATCGAATTTCCCAGCAATCATTCCACTATTTTCATTCGGTTCACCCTGCCCTATTACGAAAATGCAGAAAAAATACGGTTTAGTTATCGGATAAAAGGGAGTTCCGACAATTTCTCAATTCCCTCGCAAAGCAGCACGATTACCTTTCCGCACCTGCCTTCAGGAAATTACACCTTTCAGGTCAAGGCAACCATCGAAGGAACGAATGAGGTTTATTATTCACAGGATCTACAAATTAAAATATTACCACCGTGGTATTTAGGATGGATCGGATATCTTCTATTTACAGTGTTGATATGTATAGCCATTTATCTTCTAGATTTGTACCTAAAAGAGCGACTTAAACGACAAGAAAAACGAATTGCGAAGGATTATGAGAACGAGATGTCCAAAATGGAGAATAAAATGCTGCAGGAACAAGTTCGCTTACAAAACGAAGAGCTATTAGGAATAACAAAAACCATGTTGTATAAAAACCGGTTAATGAACAAGCTGGATGCAGAAATATTGAAAATCTCAGAGAACAAACTCATGCCGGCAGCCAATCTGCGTGGGCTAAGACTAATAGTCGAGAAAAACAAAAACCCAGAAGAAGAGTGGAAAATATTCGAGATGAGCTTTAATAGTACCTATAATAATTATCTCGTGAATCTTAGCAACCGATTTCCGGCTCTTACTACATCCGACTTAAAGTTGGCAGCCTATATCCGTATGAATGTCAGTTCAAAAGAAATTGCTTCCTTGCTCAACATCTCGTTAAAAAGTATCGAAATGGCTCGTTACCGCCTTCGTAAAAAACTGGAGATTGACCATGAACAAAACCTGACTGCATTTTTAATGAGTATATAATTTTAGTATTGATCTATAAATGTGAACAAGATCTGAGGATTAGTAGTAGACAAAATTGCAAATAAAAAACCGCTTTCTATCTTGGATATTAAGCGGTTTTTTCTATCTCTTACAAAATCTCACTAATAAATAGTGTTTAACGATCTATTTTCCCGAAAACAAAATACAGATAAACAGTCTTTTAACTCGTAACTATTTACTTGTAACTACTTATAAATCGCATTCAGCACATTGGCCAGTTGAATGCCTCCGCGGTAAAGCATTT
>DAIQOQ010000043.1:0-7695 GCA_036787795.1 Paludibacter sp.
TTTTATTGTTTCAGGCAGGCTATTTCGTGAGAAATGGCCTGTTCTATTTTTTAGCAGGAAGCAGCAGTAAGCGGTAAGTGGTAAGCGGTAAGCGGTAAGCGGTAAGCAAATGAGGAATGAGGAATGAGGAATGAGGAATGAGGAATGAGGTTACTAAACACTTGCTACACAAATCCGTATTTTAATATCTTTTAGGTAGTATTATTCGATTAAATACATCATTTTGTTTTGAGAAACGAAAATAATTTTGTACTTTTGTTTTGTAATCAGCCAAAACATTTTCTTTCTGATAATTTCAGAGTTTATAAATTTGCCGTATGAAACACTTCATCATTTTTGGGTTATTAGTTGTTGCTCTTATTGCAGGAGTGGCCGCTGTATCAACACCCAAAAGTGAAAGTCCGGCGCCTAAGCACAAGGCTATTACTGCACAGCTAAATTCACTGCACAATCACCACAAGACCAGTATAAATGCCAACAGTCAACTTTTAGGAATCGGAGTAAGAAGCGGGCAAATACGACACCGAAATTCGTTTCAATATTTATCATTCAGAACTCTATCGTCGACTTCGAAAGCTTCACGCATCAAGCATTCAAGCAGACTTGAACATCAAAAATATATTACCGGTTACACTACGCTCTTATCGAAGTCGGCCAGCAACCAGACAAATGGCTACTACCTGTACCATTTACACAAACTCCTTATTTGACCACCATCCCACTCTCTGCCACGAGACAAAGGACAATACTTTTCTTTTTTGCTAACTAAAGTGAGTAGTTAAAGCAAGAACTCCATTCTTAATTAGTAATCCAAATCAGGACTAAAAAAAACAGCCCACAAAATTTAGGCATCAATAAAATAAACATATATGCATGTTTATTACCCCGTAGAGCATTCACCGTTTATCTACGGGTATTTGACCAAGGCTATTTTTATTTGCTATTGATATAATATTTCCTACAGGAAATAACTTATCGCAAGCAAAACACAACTGTTTTATCTCCTGATTTTGCATTAAGAAAAGGCACAATGTTGTATTTCTCAAGTTACAAGTAAATAGTTACGAGTTACAAAACTGTTTATCTGAGCTTTGCTCTCAGATAACAGATCGTTAACCATTATTGCTTACTTACATTTTATTTTATCCACCACTTTGCACAGATTACTATTTTCGTACAGGAGATTTCATGTCGGTATGATTATCCCCGGGACATCTCCTACTCAGAAAGAAAAAAGGCTTAGTTGATATTTATTGCAACATGCCGAAGTATAAAACTCCTGTTTGCCCAAAACTCCGGTATACAAATGCACAAGTTTAATTAAGGGACAAACAAATATCAAAATTAAATTCAGAAAAAGAGACAGACAACTCACTAAAAACAAACAACTAAAAAATAGAACTAATATGAAAAAAATAGAAGCAATTATACGCAAGTCTAAATTTGAAGACGTAAAACAAGCACTCTATGACGCCGGCATTGAATGGTTTTCCTATTGGGACATCACCGGACTAGGAAAATCGACGGAAGAGCAAGTTGTTCGTGGACAGGTTTTCAAATCCGGTTTCATTCAACGTCGAATGATTTCAATTGTAGTCAGAGATATTAATTTAGAAAAGACTGTAAACGCAGTATTGAATTCCGCCTGGACAGGCGAAACAGGCGACGGCAAATTATTTGTTTATGATATTCAGGAGACATTCCGTATACGAACCAAAGAATCGGGACCTGACGCACTTTACAACAAATAAAAAGAATCAACACGTTTAAGTAGTTACAAGTGAATAGTTACGAGTTACAAGACTATTTATCTGTATTTTACTTTCAGAAAACATATCATTAAACATTATAGCTTACTTAAAATAAGGAAAAATGAAAAAATATATAATTTCCCTTACAGCTTTATTGGCTTTATTCAGCGCGACAGTTTCAGCACAAGCAAGCACAGTTGCAAAACCAAAAATTGACAGTGGAGACACGGCATGGATGATTGTTGCCATAGCATTTGTATTGCTGATGTCAATTCCCGGACTGGCATTGTTCTACGGAGGCCTGGTTCGCCGTAAAAACGTGCTAAATGTATTTATGCAAGTCTTTATTCTGGTGGCAGCAATCAGCATAGAATGGGTAGTTCTAGGCTACAGCAATGCATTTAGCTCCAACCCGATAGAAGCATTAAAACCCTACATAGGAGGATTCGACTGGGCATTTCTGAACAACATAGGCATTAATGATCTAAGTCCGTATTTCATATCACATTCTCAATTGGCCGCTGACGGCAGTTCAATAGGAACCATCCCTCACATTACATTCATCATGTTCCAATGTATGTTTGCCGTAATTACTCCGGCATTAATTATCGGAGCATTTGCCGAACGTATAAATTTCAAAGGTTTTTTAATTTTCTCGGTTTTATGGTCGATACTTGTTTATAACCCGGTAGCACACTGGGTATGGTCGGGCGACGGATGGTTATTTAAATTAGGTGCATTGGATTTTGCCGGAGGTACCGTGGTACATATCAATGCAGGTATTGCCGCAATAGTAACAGCAGCCATGCTCGGAAAACGCCGTGACTACAAAGGTCACGCATTACCAGCCCACAACATAACCTATGTGGTAATTGGTGCCAGTTTACTCTGGGTGGGCTGGTTCGGATTTAATGCCGGAAGTGGACTGGCAGCCGATGGACTAGCAGCCAACGCATTTATGGTAACTCATATAGCAGCGGCTGCGGCTGCACTCACATGGGCCTTACTTGACTGGTTTTTGGATAAACGTCCAACCATAGTAGGCATAAGCACCGGTGCAGTAGCAGGTTTGGTTGCCATTACACCGGCAGCCGGGTTTGTGGGCGTGGCAGGGGCACTGATTATTGGAGTGATAGTATCGCTGATATGCTTCTTTATGGTGGCCTACGTAAAACCAAAACTAGGCTATGACGATTCGCTGGATGCATTCGGAGTGCACGGCATTGGTGGTATTATCGGAGCAATACTCACAGGCATTCTTGCCACTCCTGCCATTCAAGCCTACAGCGGTGCAGCTTACGGCAACTGGCACCAACTATGGGTACAGCTAATAGCCGTTGGTGCAACAATTATTTTTTCAGGCGTAGGCACTATCATTCTATTCATCATTGTAGACAAATCAGTCGGACTACGCGCATCCGACAAGCACGAGGCTATCGGACTGGACGAAACCCAACATGGAGAAACCGCCTACACAAACTTTGATTAACAATGCTTTCATGCGATAATAATTATTTTAAGATTGTGTGAAGCTCAACACAATTATATTTACTCAAACACGGTGAAACTGCTCAACTAGTCGTGTGTTTCTTTAGTTTTGAACAGGTTATTTCGTGAGAAATGGCCTGTTCTATTTTTTAGCGGTAAGCGGTAAGCAGTAAGCTGTAAGCTGTAAGTAGTGCTATCCGTCTTTGCAGTCGACTATACTGACTGAAAATACAGCGAGTAAACAAGCAGAATTTCAATAAAAGATCAGTAAAACACATCGATCATCAGACTCTGTACGATTAACCATCCACAAACACCCGAAGAAATACACACAATTATTTCCTACTCAAATGTAGTTTCAGACAGCATTTTAATACCTAAATGTAGTTTTTTTTGTCATTTTATTATCAAATTGCTTTGTAATTCGACAATAATAATATATTTTTGCACTGAAATTAGCAAAAAAACAAAAGACAAACGACTGATTTTTGCAGCAATTCAAACTGCCCGGTTGACAATAAGCAGCAAATTGAATTGGTTTCCACCGACTGAAGGCAAACGAAACAACAAAACATAAAACATGAAAAAAATTGAAGCAATCATCCGTAAATCAAAATTTGAGGATGTAAAACAGGCATTATCCGATGCAGGTATCGACTGGTTCTCTTATTGGGACATAACCGGACTTGGAAAATCCACTGAAGATCAGGTAGTACGTGGTCAGATTTTTAAATCAGGTTATATTCAACGTCGCATGATTTCAATTGTAGTAAGGGATGTGAATTTAGAAAAGACAGTGAATGCCGTTCTGAATTCAGCCTGGACAGGCGAAACCGGCGACGGCAAATTATTTGTTTACGATATTCAGGAAACGTTCCGTATCCGCACAAAAGAATCGGGACCTGATGCACTATACAACAAATAAAAACAAAAAAAGAACCAATAACTCAAGAAGTCGAGAGCAATTAAAATGAAAAAACAGATAATATCCCTGATAGCTTTATTTACATTATTCAGCACTACCATTTCAGCCCAAACCGCTGTCGCTGTTGCAAGTCCTAAAATAGACGCCGGCGACACAGCCTGGATGATTGTAGCCACAGCATTTGTACTTTTAATGTCAATCCCCGGTTTAGCCCTTTTTTACGGAGGTTTAGTTCGCCGTAAAAATGTATTAAATGTGTTTATGCAAATCTTTATCCTTGTGGCCGTGATCAGTGTAGAATGGGTAGTTATAGGCTATAGCAATGCATTTGGGTCAAACTCTATCGAAGTACTCAAACCATTCATAGGTGGATTCCACTGGGCATTTTTAAACAATATAAATATCAACGACCTAAGTCCGTACTTTATATCCCATTCGCAAACAGCTGCCGATGGAAGCACGGTAGGAACAATTCCTCATATTGTTTTTATCATGTTCCAATGTATGTTTGCCGTTATCACTCCCGCTTTAATCGTCGGAGCATTTGCAGAACGCATCAACTTCAAAGGATTTCTGATTTTTTCAATTCTTTGGACCATATTTATTTACAATCCCGTTGCACACTGGGTTTGGGCATCAGATGGCTGGTTGTACAAATTAGGCGCTCTTGATTTTGCAGGAGGTACCGTTGTTCATATAAACGCCGGTATTGCCGCCATCGTAACTGCTATCATGCTTGGGAAACGTCGCGATTATAAAGGTCACGCCATACCAGCACACAACATAACTTATGTTGTTATTGGTGCCGGATTACTTTGGGTAGGCTGGTTTGGATTCAATGCCGGTAGTGGTCTGGCAGCCGACGGACTTGCCGGAAACGCTTTAATGGTTACCCATATAGCCGCAGCAACGGCGGCCATAACCTGGGCATTGCTTGACTGGTGTTTAGACAAAAGACCAACTGTAGTCGGAATCAGTACAGGTGCTGTTGGCGGATTAGTTGCCATCACCCCTGCAGCCGGATTTGTAGGCATACCAGGTGCATTAGCCATCGGAGTATTAGTATCGCTAGTATGTTTTTGTATGGTTGCTTACGTAAAACCAAAGCTTGGGTACGATGACTCGTTAGATGCATTCGGCGTTCATGGCATAGGAGGTATTTTGGGAGCTATTTTAACAGGAGTATTAGCCTCACCCTTCATTCAATCATCATATAGCGGAGCAATTTATGGAAATTTTCATCAATTGTGGATTCAACTATTGGCCGTTGGAGTAACCATTGTTTTCTCAGGTGTAGGGACATATATTTTGTTCAAAATCACCGATAGATTCGTTAAGTTACGCGTTTTGGATAAACATGAAGCCATAGGACTTGATGAAACCCAACATGGCGAAACCGCCTATACGAATTTTGACTAATCATTTTTACAAAATTTTGATTGATACAAAACAAGAAAATAACACATAACACAAAGCAATTAAATTGCTTTGAAAAACAAATAATGGATTGATTTATTATTTATCTTTGTCGGCAATGAAGTTGGCAAACTCAAACAATTCGGAATTGCGACTTCAAAGTACACAATTCAATAAATCATAATTTAACCTTAAATAGTTTCAATTCGATTTGATATTGCGTATATTTGCATCAATTTAAAACAAAACACTAAAAAAACTCAGAAATAGTTTATTTTATAGCCGAAGAACTATCATTTTTATTATTTTTGCAATGATTTAATATCATTCCGTTAGATATACATTAAGATTTTAAAGATATAGATAAAATACAACCCTCAAAAAATATAATTATGTCATCATTGAGATTTAATGCAGTAGAAGAAGCTTTTAAGAAAAAAGCACTCGAAGTTTCTGCCCCTTCAAAATTAACTTCCGATTACTACGGAAAGTATGTATTCAACAAAGCCACAATGGCTAAATACCTTTCTAAAGACACAATGAAAGCTCTGAAAAACGTTACCGACAAAGGAGCGACTTTAGATCTTTCAATTGCAGACGACGTGGCAGCAGGAATGAGAATGTGGGCAATGGAACTAGGTGCAACTCATTACACACACTGGTTCCAACCATTGACTGACGGAACTGCTGAAAAACATGACTCATTTATTGATTATGAAGGAGCTCCTGGTGAAGCTATCATCGAAGATTTTTCGGGAAAACTTCTTGCGCAACAAGAACCAGATGCTTCTTCTTTCCCAAGTGGAGGTATTCGTAGCACTTTTGAAGCTCGTGGATATACTGCATGGGATCCTTCTTCTCCAGCTTTCGTGGTTGATGACACACTGGTTATCCCTACGATTTTCATTTCATACACCGGCGAAGCTCTTGACTTAAAGGCTCCATTATTGAAAGCATTAAATGCTGTAGATAAAGCAGCAACAGCCGTATGCCAAATGTTTGACCCGAATGTAAAGAAAGTAGTTGCTTATCTGGGTTGGGAACAGGAGTATTTCTTAGTTGACGAAGGCTTGTACGCAACTCGTCCTGACTTATTACTGACTGGTCGCACATTAATGGGACATGAATCAGCTAAAAACCAACAGTTGGAAGATCACTATTTTGGATCTGTTCCAAGTCGTGTTGCTGCTTATATGAAAGATATTGAATTTGAAGCTTACAAATATGGTATTCCTGCAAAAACCCGTCACAACGAGGTTGCTCCTAACCAATTTGAATTAGCTCCGATCTTTGGCGAATGTAATCTGGCAGTTGATCAAAACTTACTGATGATGTCAATCATGAAACGTATTGCACGTCGTCATGGATTCCGTTTATTATTGCACGAAAAACCATTTGCTGGTATTAATGGTTCAGGAAAACATAACAACTGGTCGTTAGGTACTGACACCGGTGTAGGTTTGTTCACTCCGGGAAAAACCCCTGAAGAAAACCTATTGTTTGTAACTATTTTGACATCCACTCTGATGGCTGTTTACAAACATAATGCATTATTGAAAGCGTCAATTATGACTGCTCAGAATGCACATCGTTTGGGTGCCAACGAAGCACCTCCTGCAATTGTTTCAGCATTTCTTGGAAGTCAATTAACTGCTATTCTTGAAAAATTAGAAAACAGTACCAGCGAAGAAGCTATCATTGTTGGGGCTAAGAAAAAACTCAGCTTAGGTATCGCACATATTCCAGAAGTATTCCTTGATAATACTGACCGTAACCGTACTTCACCATTTGCATTTACCGGAAACCGCTTTGAGTTCCGTGCAGTTGGTTCATCGGCAAACTGCTCTTCAGCAATGACTAGTTTAAATGCAGCTGTTGCAGATCAATTAGTAGAGTTTAAAGCCGAAGTTGATGCTAAAATAGCAGGAGGTTCTACTAAAGAAAAAGCAATTTTTGATGTAATCAAGTCTTATATTAAAGCATCAAAAGCAATTCGTTTTGATGGAAACGGTTATAGTGAAGAATGGAAAGCAGAAGCTGCAAAACGCGGTTTGGACTGTGAAACAAGCGTTCCAAAAATCATTGAAGCTTATACTTCTAAATCAAGTATCGAAT
>DAIQOQ010000043.1:7795-16365 GCA_036787795.1 Paludibacter sp.
GAAACAAGCGTTCCAAAAATCATTGAAGCTTATACTTCTAAATCAAGTATCGAATTATTCAAATCGACAGGTGTACTTACAGAAGTTGAACTTCATGCCCGTAATGAAGTGAAATGGGAAACTTACGTTAAGAAGATTCAAATTGAAGCTCGTGTACTAGGAGATTTGGCAATTAACCACATCATTCCGGTAGCTACCCGTTATCAATCACTTTTATTAGATAATGTATACAAAACCAAAGCCGTTTTCTCTGTTGAAAAAGCAGATAAAATATGTGCAATGGATTTGTCTTTGATTGAAGAAATTGCAGAGCATACATCTATCATCAAGAAAAATGTTGAAGACATGGTTGTTGCCCGTAAAGTGGCCAACGTCATTGAACATGAAAAAGACAAAGCAAATGCTTATCACGATAATGTATTGCCATATTTCGACGTCATTCGTTACCACATCGATAAATTGGAACTAATTGTCGACGACGAAATGTGGACTTTGCCTAAGTACCGAGAATTATTATTTATTAGATAAATAAGAGGTTAACCTCCATCTTTCAAAATTAGAATAGTGGGAGAACCTTTTAGGTTTTCCCACTATTTGTAACTAAACAATAAAACAAAACAACACGAACATTTAGCTGAAATTAGCTGTTTTACAAGCGTATAATAAAGAAGAAGCTATGACAACCCCCAATACAAACCCGTTCTTATCTGATGAATATGAGCAGCAATCGCTATATTCACCCCAAAATGAGCACGATGCCTGCGGCGTCGGCTTAGTATTAAATCTTCATGGCGAAAAATCGCATGATATAGTAACAAACGGACTACAGGTTCTCGAAAACATGGTTCACCGTGGAGCCGAGAGCGCTGATAACAAAACCGGTGATGGTGCCGGAATCTTAGTCCAAATTCCTCACGAATTCATTCTACTCCAAGGCATTCAAGTTCCGGCTAAAGGAAAATACGGAACCGGTCTTGTTTTCTTACCTAAAGATGCTGCCAAATCTCAACTGTGCATCAACGTTATTAAAGAATTTATTGAAAAAGAAGGGCTGGATCTTATTGCCGTGCGCGACGTTCCTGTAAACAGCCATATTCTTGGAGAAATTTCCATAACTACAGAACCGCAAATAAAACAAATTTTTGTAACAGGTCATTGTAATCAAGAAGATCTGGAACGAAAACTTTATGTGGTGCGCAAAAAAATTGAAAAATCAATTTTAAAATCAGATATAGCCAAAGATCGGAGTTTTTATATTGTAAGTCTTTCTACCAAACAGATGATTTACAAAGGGATGCTCACATCGCTTCAACTACGTGAATATTATCCGGATTTATCAAATCCTAACTTTACCAGTGCTATTGCATTGGTTCACTCACGCTTTAGTACCAACACATTTCCGACATGGGATTTGGCTCAGCCATTCCGTATGATCGGGCACAACGGAGAAATTAATACTATCCGAGGAAACCGTCAATGGATGGAATCCCGCGAAAGTGTTTTAAAATCTGACTTGCTCGGTAATCTAAATGAATTATATCCGCTGGTTCAACCCGGAATGAGTGATAGTGCTTCGTTGGATAACACACTAGAGTTCCTTGTTATGTCGGGCAAAAGTTTACCTCATGCTATGGCCATGTTGGTACCCGAAAGCTATAATGCAAAAAATCCTATTTCCGATAATTTACGTGCATTCTACGAGTACCACAGTACATTTATGGAACCATGGGATGGCCCTGCAGCTATTTTATTCAGCGATGGTCGTTATGCAGGTGGCATGTTGGATCGTAATGGGTTACGTCCTGCACGTTATTTGGTAACGCACGATGACATTATGGTTATTGCTTCCGAAACAGGAACCATTGAATTTGACCCGGCTAATATTAAAGCCAAAGGCCGTTTGAAACCAGGCAAAATGATCATGGTTGATACTGAACTTGGTCAGATATTTTACGATAACGAATTAAAAGAAGGATTGGCTAAAGCCTTTCCATATCGCGACTGGTTGAATCAAAACTGTATCAATCTGGATAATATATCTTCGGGACGTACAGCAAAATATGACCTGAAAGACTATAATACACTTCTACATGCTTTTGGTTATTCGAAAGAAGATGTTGAAAAATTGATTATTCCAATGGCAAACGATGGGTACGAACCAACGTCGTCTATGGGTAATGATGTGGCTTTATCTGTTTTTTCAGATAAACCTCAACGACTGTTCAATTATTTCCGCCAACAATTTGCTCAGGTAACCAATCCACCAATTGATCCTATTCGCGAAGAATTAGTCATGTCGTTGACCGGTTTCGTTGGATCCGTAAATCAAAATTTGTTGGAACCTGCGCACGAAATTTGTAAGATGGTGAAACTGAAAAGTCCGGTACTTACAAATACGCAGTTCGAGATTTTAATGAATTTGCAGTACAAAGGTTTCTCTACTATTTCGCTTCCAATGCTGTTCAACCCGGCAGAAGGATCAAACGGTCTTGAAAAAGCCATTCAGGAACTTTGCCTGTCGGTAGAAAAAGCAGTTGACGATGGAAAAAATTATATCGTATTAAGCGACCGCGGTGTTGATGCAAACCATGCTCCTATCCCATCGCTACTTGCAGTTTCGGCAGTACATCTATATTTAGTGCAGAAACGCAAGAGAATGCAAATTGACATTGTAGTTGAAACAGCAGAACCCCGTGAAGTAATGCATTTTGCACTGCTATTTGGTTTTGGTGCCAATGCAATCAATCCATACATGGTATTTTCAATCATCAACGAAAAGATAAAATCGGGTGATTTGCAAATGGATATTGACACAGCTAAAAAGCATTATATCAAAGCTGTAAACAAAGGATTACTGAAAGTACTTTCGAAAATGGGTAATTCAACTCTGCGCAGTTACCGTGGAGCGCATATTTTTGAAGCTATCGGTATTTCATCTTCATTGCTTAGCAAATACTTCAAGGGTATCACCTCTTCTATAGAGGGTATTGACATTGATGATATTGCCAATGAAGTTCTGAAACCATTTACTCAGGCCTTCTTCCCTAAAGAAGGAGAAGATGTTACAGAGCTAAAAAATCTGGGACAATATGCTTATCGCCGCGATGGAGAAGATCATGCATGGAATCCTGAAACAATTGCACGTTTGCAAATTGCAACAAGAACAAACAGCTACGAAAAATTCAAAGAGTACGTTAGTGCCGTTGACGGTAAAGCAGCTCCTATTTTTATTCGTGATTTAATTGACTACAAACACAATCCAATTGATATAAATGAAGTTGAACCTGTAGAAAAAATCATGAAACGCTTCGTTACCGGAGCTATGTCATACGGTTCTATCAGCCGCGAAGCTCATGAAGCGATGGCCATGGCCATGAATTCAATCGGGGGACGCAGCAACACAGGTGAAGGAGGCGAAGATCCTGAACGTTACAAAAAACGAGAAGACGGATTGAGTACCCGAAGCGCCATCAAACAAGTTGCTTCAGGACGTTTTGGTGTTACAGCCGAATACCTGATCAATGCAGATGAGATTCAGATTAAAATTGCTCAAGGAGCAAAACCAGGTGAAGGAGGACAACTTCCCGGACATAAAGTAGATAAAATCATTGCTAAAACCCGTCACTCTATTCCGGGCATCTCGCTGATTTCACCTCCACCACATCACGATATTTATTCTATCGAAGATCTGGCTCAACTTATCTTTGATTTAAAAAATATCAATCCGGCAGCAGTAATCAGTGTAAAACTGGTTTCGGAAACAGGAGTTGGAACCATTGCAGCAGGTGTGGCCAAGGCTAAAGCCGATTTAATTCTGATCAGCGGTACCGAAGGTGGAACCGGTGCAAGTCCGTCGAGCTCTATCAAGCATGCAGGTTTACCTGTTGAAATAGGGTTGGCTGAAACACAGCAGACTTTAGTGATGAATAATTTGCGCGGTCAAATCAGATTACAAACCGACGGACAATTAAAAACCGGACGTGACATTGTGATTGCTGCCATGTTAGGAGCTGAAGAATATGGTTTTGCAACAAGTGCTTTACTGATTTTGGGTTGCGTTATGATGCGTAAATGTCACTTAAATACTTGTCCGGTTGGTGTAGCCACACAAGATGAAGTACTACGCAAGCATTTTACAGGTAAACATGAATATCTTGTAAACTTCTTCCACTTCATTGCTCAGGATGTACGCGAACATTTAGCACAATTAGGTTACCGCAGCATGGATGAAATTATTGGACATGCCGAGTTGCTTGAACGTAAAAATGTTGAAGGAAGTCCTAAATTGAAAAAGATTGATTTAGCAAAAATCCTTTATGCTCCTGCATTACACACCGACTCGGCTTTACGCCATGTCAAAGATCAGGATCATAAGTTGGAGAAAGTTCTTGATCATGAATTAATAAAAAAATCACTTCCGGCATTAGATTTGTGTATGCCTGTTGAGATTAAACATAAAATTAAAAATACCGACCGTGCTGTCGGAGCAATGCTTTCGGGTCAGATTGCCAAACGTTATGGACAAACAGGACTACCAACCGATACAATCGTTGCTCATTTCACGGGTTCTGCAGGTCAAAGCTTTGGTGCCTTCTTAAGCAAAGGTGTATATTTCCGCTTAACCGGTGAGTCAAACGACTATCTGGGAAAAGGGCTTTCGGGAGGTAAAATTGTGGTAGTTGCTCCCAAAGAGAGTACTTTTAGCCCTGAAGAGAATATTATTGCCGGTAACACCATATTGTATGGTGCTACTTCAGGCGAGGTTTATATAAATGGTGTAGTGGGCGAACGTTTCTGCGTTCGTAACTCTGGTGCTGTTGCAGTAGTTGAAGGTGCCGGAGATCACTGTTGTGAATATATGACCGGAGGCCGTACGGTAGTACTTGGTACCACCGGACGTAACTTTGCAGCCGGTATGAGTGGTGGTGTTGCTTATGTACTCGACGAAAAAGGAGATTTCGACTTCTTCTGTAATATGGAAATGGTTGAACTATCACTTATCGAAGACAGCATTGACAGTAAAGAATTACAAGGGTTAATTCAAAATCACTATAAATATACTAACAGTAAGCTTGCCAAACGTATTTTGGACAATTGGAGAGATTATGTAGATAAATTTATCAAAGTAGTTCCAATTGAGTACAAAAAAGTATTGCAAGAAGAAAAAATCGAAGCTATCAACAAGAAAATTGCTCAGGTAGAAAGAGATTATTAATCAACTTTATATAACTTTTCCAATGGTTCAGCCATTGGAAAAGTTACTAAAATAAGACAATAAAAACATCATGGGAAATCCTAAAGCATTTATAACAATACCCCGCAAGGAAGCAGGTTACAGACCTGTGAACGAACGAATTTACGACTTTGGGGAGGTTGAACAAACATTAAATCATGAAGACCGGAAGATTCAGGCATCACGCTGTATGGATTGCGGTATTCCTTTTTGCCACTGGGCATGCCCACTTGGAAACAAGATGCCGGAATGGCAAGATTTAATTTATAAGGGCAAATGGAAAGAAGGAATTGAATCGCTTCACGAAACGAATAACTTTCCGGACTTTACAGGTCGTATATGTCCTGCACCATGCGAAAAATCATGCGTATTGGCATTACACGAAGCTCCCGTAACTATCCGCGAAAACGAAGCAGCCGTTACAGAAGTCGGATTTATTGAGGGAATGATTAAGGCGCGTCCACCCAAAACACGCACCGGAAAAAAGATAGCTATAATAGGTTCAGGTCCCGCAGGGATGGCTGCTGCTCAACAACTTAATCGCAAAGGACACTCTGTTGTTCTTTTCGAAAAAGACAATTCGCTGGGCGGACTGTTACGTTATGGCATTCCAAATTTTAAACTGAATAAGAATATTATCGACAGACGCTTAGTTCAGTTGGCAGAAGAAGGCATTGAATTTAAAACCAACACCGAAGTAGGCAAAGATATTATGGGCAATGAAATTATGAAGAATTTCGATGCCGTATGTATTGCTGTAGGTGCAGGTCATCCACGCGATATTAATCCCGAAGGACGTGACTTAAAAGGGATTTATTTTGCCATGGACTTTTTAAGCCAGCAAAACAAGATCATCATGGGTGAGGAAGTGGAAAAAGAAGCTGCTATCTCGGCCAAGAATAAACATGTATTGGTAATTGGTGGCGGCGATACCGGTTCCGACTGTGTTGGAACATCTATTCGTCAGGGTGCGGTAAAAGTGACTCAGATTGAAATCATGCCTCAACCACCGGTAGGAAAAAATCCGGATACCCCCTGGCCCTATTATCCTACCATTTTAAAAACATCCAGTTCACATCAGGAAGGATGTATACGTAAATGGAGTTTGAATACCAACAAATTCGTTGGCAAAAATGGGAAACTGACCGAAGTACTGGTGGAAGAAGTTGAATGGAGCAAAGATGCTAACGGACGCATGAGTATGAAACCAACCGGCAAAACCGATACCATCAAAGCCGATCTGGTTTTCCTTGCACTGGGCTTTGTTCATCCGGTTCACGAAGGCTTGCTTACCGAACTTGGTGTAAGCTTCGACGGACGTGGAAATGTAGCTATAGATAAAGAAAACAGAAGTAATGTAGCCAAAGTATTTGCTGCCGGCGATGCTGCTATGGGAGCCAGCTTGGTAGTTCGCGCCATAGCTTCAGGGCGCAAAGTAGCCGAAGACATTCACAAATCATTAGTCTAGTAGCATAATTTAAATTATGATTAAATAAGTAATGAGCATAAGTTGTAATAGTGTTGGGTTCAACGCTTCAATTGTAGCTCAAATAATCAAGAATACTTCAAAAAAACTAAAAAACATAACAACTGATTACTCGTTTAATTGTACATTTACTCACTTAAATTAAACTCGTAACACAAAACTAAGAACTATTATGTGTGGAATTGTATGTGCATTTGATATAAAACAATCGGCGCAGGCTTTGCGGCCGCAAGTTTTAAAAATGTCTAAAAGAATACGGCATCGTGGGCCGGACTGGTCGGGAGTATATTCCGACGATAAAGCTATTTTAGCACACGAACGTTTGTCTATTGTGGATCCCGAATCAGGGAAACAACCACTTTTGAGTAAAGATGGTAAATTGGTTTTGGCAGTTAACGGTGAAATTTATAATCATCAGGAAATAAGAAAACAGTTCGAAGGAAAATATGAGTTTCTGACTAAATCCGATTGCGAAGTAATTCTGGCTCTGTATCGCGAAAAAGGTCCGAACTTTTTGGAAGATCTGAACGGAATCTTTGCTTTTGCACTCTATGATATTGAAAAAGATATTTTCATGATTGGGCGCGATCATATCGGTATTATTCCGCTTTATCAGGGATGGGATGCTGAAGGAACTTATTATGTAGCATCCGAGTTAAAAGCTCTCGAAGGTTATTGCAATAAGATCGAAGAATTTCTGCCCGGACAATACTATTACAGTCCGGATGGCAAACCAACTCAATGGTACAGCCGCGACTGGCAAGATTTCGATGCGGTTAAAGATAACCAATCGAGCATTGATGAGCTACGCGATGCACTGGAAGCAGCAGTGGAACGCCAGTTGATGGCTGATGTGCCTTACGGTGTACTTCTGTCAGGAGGATTGGATTCATCTATCATCTCTGCTGTTGCCAAAAAATATGCATCCAAAAGAATTGAATCGGGTAACAAAGAAGCGGCATGGTGGCCACAACTTCACTCCTTTGCTGTTGGTCTTGAAGGTTCGCCCGATTTAGTTGCTGCCCGCAAAGTAGCCGATCATATTGGTACCATTCACCACGAAATTCATTTTACCGTACAGGAAGGGTTGGATGCTATTCGCGATGTAATTTACCACGTTGAAACTTATGATGTAACAACTATCCGCGCCAGTACCCCAATGTATTTGTTAGCTCGTGTTATCAAGTCGATGGGTGTAAAAATGGTTCTTTCGGGCGAAGGCGCCGATGAGATTTTTGGCGGTTATCTGTATTTCCACAAAGCTCCTAATGCCGAAGAATTCCACAAAGAAACCGTACGCAAGATTGACAAGCTTCACCTGTACGACTGTTTGCGTGCCAACAAATCATTGGCTTCGTGGGGTGTCGAAGGTCGCGTACCATTTCTGGATAAAGAATTTATCGATGTGGCTATGCGCCTGAATCCAAAAGATAAAATGTGTGGAAATGGCAAAATGGAGAAATGGATCTTGCGTAAAGCTTTTGAAAGCTACCTGCCCGAAAGTGTGGCATGGCGTCAGAAAGAACAATTCTCCGATGGTGTTGGATACAACTGGATTGATACCCTGCGTGCCATGACTACAGAAATGGTTACCGACGAGCAAATGGCTAAGGTGGATGAAACCTACCCTATTAATCCGCCAATGAATAAGGAAGAATATTATTACCGGACTATTTTTACCGATTTCTTCCCTTCTGAAGCAGCTTCGTTGTGTGTACCTTCGGTACCTTCGGTGGCTTGTAGCACACCTATTGCACTGGAGTGGGATGCAGCATTCAAAAACCTGAATGATCCTTCAGGACGCTCGGTAAGCAGTGTTCACGAAGATGGTTATAAATAAATTTATAATGC
>DAIQOQ010000206.1:0-5367 GCA_036787795.1 Paludibacter sp.
ACTCAATGATGATTTTAGACAAAAATATTTTTTAAACGATGATCCTCTATTTCACCCAATCAGAAGAAAATACCACAAAAGGCACAAAAGGATCACAAAAGTTTTTATGAAATAAAAACTTAGCTTTTGTTTCCTTGAAAATGCAGACGATAGATAGTTCAGAATTTTGATTTCCTGCTTTTGTGTACCTTTTGTGGCTTTTGTGGTGAATTGTTTTTGAAGCACACAAAAGATAATATCTATCGATATTATTTTAGGTAACAAAGCGGATATTCCTATTTTTTTATTATTCTACTTCCCAGGGCTTAGGGGTTGCGTTTGGTATAAAGTCCGAAGCCGAATTATTGGTATCCTGCAATACAGCTCTTCCATTTACGGTTTTCAACACTTTCCGACGCACACTTTTACCAATATACGCCCCGTCGCAATAAGTATAACTTACGTCAATAGCCGATGAGAGCGATTTAGAACCTATAGTGCCGGCAGTGCCGAGTTCTACTCCGTCTATAATTAATGAATTGGCTACTTTTATACGAGTTACCGTAGTACCTGAAGCAGTAAGTGTACCCACACTGTTCTGCGCCAGAAAATCGGTATAACTACCCGAAGCTTTGAAAATGGCATATGCACGATATCCTCTGGTATGCAAGGTCCAGATAGTATTGGAATAACAGAAATTGCGGATCATATTAGGTACTTCGGGCACATCAACGTCTTTACCTCCATCATACCATTCAAAATCGGCTTTTGACAAATCAACCGGTGAGTTGGCATTAGCTGTTTTATGGTTAATACCCAACGAAGCAATTACAACACTTTTTCCCGGTTGTACGGGATAGGTTTTTCCATCACCCGGAATAGTGTATACAGCATCCACAATCAGGTCATTGGGATAATCGGCATATTCTGCCACAGCACTATTACTTAAATGATTTGCTTCCACTACCGAAAGGCCATCGGCATAAAGTACCGAATCGGAATTATTATAGACCTCGATATATTGATCCTGATAATAACTGCCCTTAGCCGGTGTTGTACTACCTGAGAAATACACTTCCTGAATGACAAAACCATTTCCTTTTTGCGCTATTTGCAATGGAACGGTCAGTTTCAGCTCACCTCCCGTAACTAGCGATTTTTCGAGTAAACCCCGAATATCCACCGTTTGCGTATAACTTTGCTGAGCAGTAGTGCCGGCAACAGTTGTGGTCAGTGTTTTCTGCCCGGTAACTTCCACATTATATACGCCTTCTTCTACCGAAACAGTTACCGTACCGGTAGTGTCGGTTGTAAGTACTTGCGAATTGGCTGTAGCATTATTGGTTAACTTCACAGCATACCCGGCTTTACCTGCCTGAACAGCTGCATCGGGCAATGAAA
Source organism: Paludibacter sp. (assembly GCA_036787795.1). Classification (GTDB taxonomy): domain Bacteria; phylum Bacteroidota; class Bacteroidia; order Bacteroidales; family Paludibacteraceae; genus Paludibacter. Next base: position 1,381 of record DAIQOQ010000206.1, read on the forward strand.
TAGCGACAGTAACTTTAGTGTGCAGCACTTCGTTTGATTTGCAGCCGGCCAGCAGCACTACAAAAAACGATAGAATAATTACTTTAAAAGAATTGAGTTGCATAAATATGAATTTTAAAATTATTATGATGATATAAGTAATATGTAATGATCTATTTTTCCAAAAAGTAAAATACAAACAATCAGCTTGTAACTCGTAACTTTTTACTTGTAACTATTTAGTTTCACAATTTAATCTGAAATTCGGCTCCCATAAACGGAGTTACCCACTTTTGCGTCGAAGCCCCGAAACGGGTGGTATAGCGGGGATTATAGTCCAGAATACGGTTTATAAAAAATGAAAGTTTCAGATTATTTCCAATCTCTTTTGTCACCTTCAGATTTACTTCCAGCGACACAGGTGTACTCTCGGTATTAAAATAAACCGAAGAAAAATTCTTTATCAATGATTTAAAAGCAGTACTTTGCTTTTCTACATCGGTAAAAGCATGTGTTACACCATTTAAATCGATGTACGAATCGGGAATACCACTATACGAATCCATTTTGTAGGAAGTGTACCAAACCGACTGAACGGAAGTGGAAAATAGCAAGCGCTGTTTCGGGAAATGCGTATTAAAAAACAGTGTCGTATTAAACTGCTCGCGCACCTGACTATCGTTTCCGGCATTAAAAACTGCCACATAAGGATAATAATCGCCGTTGGTTATCAGGTTAGGATATTCGTAACGTGCCTGGCTTATATCATAGTGAGTTTGAAACCACGCTCCGTTAACAACTATCTCGGTATTAATCGGTTTTAGTTTGCCGGTCGAAAACTGATATTCAATACCCTTTTTAACCACTATAGCTGCATTAGTCGTAGTGGAATAAGACAAAAACATCGATTTTGTACTATAGCTAAAATCACTCACCGTAGGTTTAGCCGTTCCGGTATATGAATTGGTATCGTACAATTTATAGGCCTGCGGAAAATAAAGAGTCTGTTCTTCAAATCCATTCGTCTCTTTTTCCCTGAAAGCCGTCACCGTTAACGACATGCCTTTATAATTAAAATCAAACCCGGCTTCAAATTTCCGGTTACGTGCCGGAGTAAGCTGATAGTTTGTACGATCTTTAATAGTGGTCTGAAAATAAACCAGGCGATTGTTCTCATTCGAAGTAGAATAATAATTCAGCTCCGAAATATCATAATATGCTTTTTCGGGATAAAGCTGCGAAGCCGTGGGAAACTTCAGCTGATCACCCACGCCGGCTTTCAGTCCTATCTCAAGCGGATGTTCTAAAAACTGAAAGGCAGCCAACTGATAATTCAGGTTCAACCGCGGCTCTACATACAGCTTATGATACATAGCATATTGTGCCGACAGGTTTTCCAGCGTAGTAGCACGTACTCCGGCCGTAATTCCCAGTTTTCCAGTACCGATATTGGCACTAAAATTATCTTCGGCAAAAACAGTCAGTTTCTGTAGAGACGGAATATCTTTGGGTGCTCTCGGACGACTCGACGAACTTTGGGTGGGATAAGGAGGTCGAGTCAAATCGTATAAACTTCCATCTCCAAAATTTTTATCCAGCCTGAATTCTGCGCCCAACAATACATTATTAAAGGTATTTCCCAGCCGGGGATGCAGGTAAGTAGTAAGTTGCGAATAAAAATTAAACGGTTTTCCATCCACTTTATAAGTCGACAAATATTCCGAAGGCAAATAAAAACCAACCGATTCGCCTTCGGTATTACTCAAAGTCATACCCATGGGCGAATTCAGCGTCACTGTTTTGGTACGTTTCAACACATCCTGCGCATAATTAGCCGAAAGCGTGTATTCCAGTTTATAAACCATTCCCTTGTTGATGTTCCACACACCGGCATTGCTGAACCTGAAACTTTTATAATCCGATTTATAACTATCTTCTTTATTCATAATATCCGGATCGGTAGTCTGTTTATCTATTGTTCCTGTAAAGGCCAGTTGAGTAGTAGACATGAACACCCTATTAAACAACTTCTCATAATTCAGATTAGAAGTGATACGTTGATATTTGTCAAACGGACTACGTTGATCGGCCACATAATTGGTATAATCAATGCCGAAGTTCAGCGTTCCGCCATCGTTGGGTAACCTGTAACCTTTTCCTACATAAACCAACTTATTCAACGGATCCGCCTTCACCCGAACGGTAAGTGGAGTTTCTCCTTTTTTTGATTTTACAATGATGGCTCCACTTGTCAAATCGCCATATTTAACCGAAGGAATACCCCTGATAATTTCCACTTCATCCACATGATCGGTAGATAACTGACGCAGATCTACTCCCCCGTTCACCGTACTCTTGCTACTTCCCGTTTCCGAAGAAGATGTTCCGTAAAAAGACTGCATATTGTAATCGTTCGACAGTGGAACTCCGTCTACCACAATGGCTGTTCCCAAAGCGGTATTGGCATCGGAACCTGCCTGACGCATAGAAACCTGATTGGCAACATTCAGTTTTGAGTCGGACAACAATCCACCGGGCAAAAGTTGTAATACATCGGCCATGCTTGATGGTTGCAGATGTTCTATAGCCGCCAACCTGATGGTGGACGTGGTAGACGACTGTTTCTTTTCGCGTGCCATCACATTCACTTCTTTCAGTTGCAAAGAGGTTTTGGTAATAAAGATCACTGTCTTCAACGAGCGATCTACCCGGATAAGAGTATCCACCGCTTCGTAGCCCAGATAACTAACCCGCAAATGATAGCTACCCGAAGGAACATTTTTAATCTCAAACCCTCCCTGAGCATCGGTAAAAGTACCCTGTGCCAACTCCGGAATATAAATGGTTGCCAACTCTGTAGGCAAAAATGTATTCCGGTCTTTAACCACACCGCTCACTCTGTGATTCTGCGCAAACGTTAGAGCAGATGTCATCAGCAATACAAAAGCAATGATATAGGGTTGGAGATACTTCATGAATAAATAAAAAAAATTATCAGCTATTATTCCCGTTGCAGTCACCATTGAAATAAGATTTATTCCTCAGGGCGGACAACTTTTTATTGTAATATACGAAGGCAAATTTTATCAGTCGTATTCTGATCTGGCTAAAATATTGTTATACAGGTAAATAATCTGGCAGCAAGAACTATAAGCTATAACATATAACCACGTTGAGCACTAAAATCAGCATTCCGGACACCAAACTGAAGAGGACTTTGTGATGCAGCACAAAAGGCTGCGGTAGGACACAAAATAAGAAGAAAAAACATTAAAGTAAAAATTCCAATCATATACTAACAGTTTAATCATGTATAAAAGAAAGTTGCTTTTGCAAAAGTACAGTTGACACAATACCGACACAATACCTATAAATAGGTATAATGCGTAATCAGAATAAGGTATTTTGGGGCCTGTTTTGTAAACTTCAAGCAATACACACAATGATCTGTATTTTTTCTCATCGGCCGCGTGGCTTTCCTCGACGGCCACGCGGCTTTTCTTCACGGCCGCGTGGCTTTTCTTCACGGCCACGCGGCTTTTCCCGACGGCCGCGTGGCTTTTCTCAACGGCCACGTGGCTTTTCTTCACGGCCGCGTGGCTTTTCTCAACGGCCACGTGGCTTTTCCTCACGGCCACGTGGCTTTTTCTCACGGCCGCGTGGCTTTTCTCTACGGCCGCGCGGCTTTCCGCAATAATTGCCGGAAATCTACTCAATAAAAGCTGTCGGAGAAGGTGGGCTATACGGACTTGACCGAAAGAGTTAGAAAGATCAAAATACTTCTGTATTTCAATACAATAAGCGCCAAACAAATCACGACTTTCGGTACCAGATTCTCATTCAGTAAGCTTTATTTTAGCTTCCTGAAGTAGGTTGAATACAAACAAAACAGGTTGATATTAGATTCTTTTCAGGTTTATTGTTCTTTTGTTATTCTGACAAGCTATTAGGATTAAATACCTTTGAGAATTTTGATTGGATAAAGCCGGGTAGGTGTAAGAAAAATGA
>DAIQOQ010000207.1:0-5328 GCA_036787795.1 Paludibacter sp.
TGAGTATTCTCTATCAGCAGGAAAGCATTTTCGATGGGGTGATGACTCAGATGGGAGCCTATGTAGATAATACAAGCAACGGCGATGAAGCTATTATACTCAGCGCAGGCATGGATATACAGAAAGAAAAAGGTGCTGCTACACTTCCGGATAAAATAACCTCGGTAAATGCAACTTCGGGCGACAGTGCAGGTGAAATAAATCTTTCGTGGGACAAGGGAGCCAATGTAAAAAGTTATGTGGTAGAAATCGCAGTTAATGGTACGGTGCTGGAATGGAAACATGCACAGATAACCACCAAGTCAAAAGCAGAGCTCACCGGACTAATCACTGGAACAGCTTACCAACTGCGGGTAGCAGCTGTTGGTTCGGCAGGGCAGGGACCGTGGAGTGATCCCGTGGTGAAAGTTGCACCCTGAAAATAATTATCCGATTCAATGTCGTTTAGTTCGGCACACGGAATACACAGATTTCACAGAACATTAAAGTTGATTTGAATATTCTGTTTTTGATAATATGCATTTTAAATGGAATTTCTATTCTGTGTTTTTCGTCTAATCAGTGTATTCTGTGTGCGAATTGCGAAAATTTGTGTTGTTTGCGTTATTTGCGTGCTTTTGATGCAACCACTAGCTTTCGCGCCTTTTGTAGTTAATTGCTTTTGAGCTCCATCGTTAAATGAAATAGAACTTCTATGAAATCACAACTATTCTTACCGATCTTATTGCTTTGTTCAATCACTCTTTTCGGAATGGAAAAAGAGTTCCCAACCAAGCAAACAAATCACGGAAGTAAATTTGACTCCACGCGCGTAATGGGTGACACCCGTCCGAAACCGGTTGACGAAAAATCGATCGATCAAGTAAAACTAAGTGTTATGATCGAAAAAAATCTTCCGTGGGCGGTTGCATTGCTGATATCCGTTGCTTCTGTTTTGCTCAACTTTGGAATAGCTAAATATTTACGGGCATTGAATGAAAAAAAGATGCAGCTCCAGGTCGAAACTATTGAACGAAGACTGCGATATTATTTGGACAAATCCTTAGACAGTCAACTACAGCATTTAAAAAAAATGGCTATTGCTAAAGATAAACAACAATGGGTGGAAGAGGTGAACGTCTGCATTACAAATTATTTGACGAACATTGACTTTGTACAACCCAAAGTGAAGGAGCTACTTGAACCCGGAGATTTTGCTAAATATATCGAGAATATATTATTATATAAATCAAAAATTGAAATCCTTTTACCCGGAGATACCGTTAGTCAACGGAAAATCCTGAAAACAATGGATGACTTTAATGAAATATTGGCCATGAATGAGCAGGAGTATAGGGACGATCTGTTTCATGAAAAGAGAAATAAGTTAGTAAATGCAGCAAGGATTTTTTATAAGAATAACTACCGGATAACGGTTTGATATGAGTTCACTTGTTAGTGAAGTCTATTGTTCTTTTCATTCCGAATTTCGTCCCCTTGAACCAACCGGTTTGAGGGGATTTTTTATGAGCTAAATCAAACTGACCGGAATGCCAAAAATGAGTGATTACTTGGTCCTTTTTTTAGTGACAAATTACGATGTCCTAAAAATAATAGGATGACGTTTTATAACGTACACAATAATAGTACGTTGAAAAATGGCTTGTCTCGATTTATTTTGGTCTTTTTTTTGTGTAATTGGTACAATTACCTTAATTTAGCACGTCTAATTGATAGTGTCTGTGGTCTTGTTAGTTTAAAAACTTTATGTTTTGGGTAAAGCATAGGGTAAAGACAAAATTGTATCCGGCAGGGGCACTTATGTTGGAATCTGAATCTAAAATACACACAGCATGCATCTTAATTTCACGAAGATGAGTGCGACAAAAATAGATGATCATAAAATAAACGGGGTAAATGCCGGATTTGGTTCTGTTTGTTTTATTAAGTAGGGCAATTCAGTAGTTGTCAATTATTATTAATCAGACTTTCTAATGGAACATTATGTATTTCTAACTGTCAATATGGCCTTGATTATAGGCTGTATTTTCATGGCTATCATTTTTCTGACTCTGCCTTTGCCTCCCGACAAAGGATTGAAAAAGTACCGTATCTCCCTCCGCTTTTTGGCAGGTGCATATCTTACCACGGCTGCACTAAAAACTGTTGATCTGATATTTGGTGGAGCAATGCTTGATCTTATTTCAATACAAACAATAGTTATAGCTTCTTTACAAGCTCCGGTATTTACTTTTTCGCTTATTACTCTTATTAATCCCCGCTTTGTTACCAGGTCTTATTTCTGGAAGCATTTAATGCCGGTATTTATATTGATTATGCTGTATGTTTTAGTTGCTCTGGTGTGGGGAAATCCGAAGATATCCAGTTTTGTTATACTTAAACTGGTTGCTTCGCATCCCGCAGTGCTGGTCAGGGTATTATTTCTTGTATATTATGTTTTTCAGCTCTTGTTTTTGTATCGCTTGTTTTGCGTTCAGGCTAAAATATACGAGGAAAAACTGAACAATTATATTGCTGATCATCAGTATTCATCTCTTACGGGCGTGAGGTACTTGTTTTATGCAATGTTAGTGGTGGGCATTTGCATCTTGCTGTCATGCTTTATTCTAACCGAGCCGTTGCTGTTGATTTTTTCCATTGTTTATACTGTTTTTTATATGGTTTTCGGAGTCTATTACATCCGGTATCCGCATAAGTTTGCCAATATGCAACAGATTATTGCTCCTTTGCCGTCTTTTGCCGAAAATTCGGCAAAAGAGACGAAACGTTTTTACTGGACTGAGTTGAAAAATCATATTATTGCCGACAAGTATTACCAGCGGCCGGGGATAAATATAGACGAAATAGCTCAGCACCTGAAAATAGGGCGCACTACGCTTTCCAACTTTATCAACTGCGAAGAAGGTCTAAACTTTAATGCCTGGATCAGCCTCCTGCGCGTGGAAGAAGCTAAACGTTTGCTTCTTGAATGGCCGGATTGTAGTTTTGCTGAGATTGCCGAACAGGTTGGCTACAGGGAGTCGTCAAGTTTTAGTCGCGAGTTTAAACGAATTACGACCAAGTCGCCTTCAGCATGGCGACAAAACCAGTAGAATTAAGATATTCTAAACTTTACAGCATGTTGTTATCAGACAAAAATCAATTTTTACGCGAAACCTTTCGGTTGAATGCCATGCTTTTGCTAAAGTGCAACGATAACTTTGCATTAATGAAATCGGCAGTAGATGAATTGTATCGGGTTGCCAGTTACATTACCGATGTAAGGGTAGATCAATGTGGCGAGAGTAAAGAAATTGTACAACCATTGTGGAAAGTGGATGATATGAAAACTTCTGGTTTTTATTTACTTGAAATGAAACGAATAGCTGTATTCCTACGGGGTATTTATAAAGCTGTTAATGCCAAATTAAGTGAAGTTACTTCACGCCCGGTGAGGATACTGTATGCAGGTTCGGGTCCTTATGGCGAACTGCTCACCCCCTTGCTGCATTTGTACAAAGCCAATGAGGTTTTGATCGATTTTATCGAGATAAATCCGGTTCTATTGTTGAGTTTACAGAAACTAATCGATGGATTAGAACTTAGGCAATACGTGGATGAGTTTTATTGTGCCGATGTCACTACCTTTACGGTTAGCAAGTCCTACGATATTGTCATTTCCGAAACAATGCTGGCTTGTATAAAAAGAGAATCGCAGATGGCTGTGATGCAAAATCTGATTCCTCAACTGAGTAAAGACTGCATTTTCATTCCCGAAGAAATATCGATCAATGCGAGCCTTATCACTCCCTGGATACAGATGGAAAGTTTGTCATATTATCAAAATGAACAAGCTTTATTGGAACGATATCCGCTTGGAAATGTATTTAAACTTGGTAAATTAACCATACAGAACTTGTCGGAGCATAAAGTAGTGGAAATCCCCGATGAAATTGCCAGATTCCCGCTATTGAAACTTTTTACTACGGTGAAGGTTTACAGAGATGAAGTGTTGATCGACAATGATTCAGGTATTACATTGCCTAAGCAGTATTATGATTTCAGAGAGAAAGCTGCCCGGGAGGTAGAATTTTGGTATACCGGGGGCGAAAATCCCCAAATCGAAAGCCGGATTGTAGAAAATAACAGATAACAAAGCCTGGAGAAGTCAGAGGCGTAATGGCTATATGGTATGTTGCATGTTCTGCTATTTTTTTTTAGAGTTGAGCATGTGTATTTCATTACTTCCTGTTCATTGCGGACAATACCACGGAATATTGAGAGTATAATTTTGAATGAATTGAAAGAGTGAAAAAAACAATGATCTTATCTATCGACGGTGGGGGAATCAGAGGTATTCTTCCGGGTGTCATACTTGCTTATCTGGAAGAAGAACTTCAGAAAAAAACCAGGAATCCGGAAGCGCGGCTGTCCGATTATTTTGATTTGATAGCCGGAACCAGTACCGGTGGAATACTTACCTGCATGTACATTACTCCCGATGAAAACGGGCGACCTAAATTCAGGGCTCAGGATGCAGTTGACTTGTACCTGAAAAACGGACAAGAAATATTTTCCATTCCTTTTGCCCGTCGGCTTATCAATTGGTTTGGATTGTTCGAAGCTCGCTATCCGGTTCGGAATATTGAGAAGATTCTACGTGCTTATATGAAGGATATCCGGCTCAGTCAGGCATTAAAGCCATGTTTGATTACTTCCTACGAAATTTTTCAACGAAAAACGATCTTTTTCAATAAGCTTGATACTGCCAAAAGCGAAACCCGCGACTTTCTGCTGCGCGATATTGCCCGCTCCACCTCGGCGGCGCCTACTTATTTTAAACCGGCTCAGATTCATTCTACTTATGGGGATCCACTTTATCTGGTAGATGGCGGCATGTTTGCCAATAACCCATCGATGTGTGCGTATGCTGAAGCACGAACCATAAAATTCAGCAGTTTGCCCGAATGTGTAGGCAAAGCCGATTATCCCACGGCCACCGAGATGGTACTTGTTTCCATCGGCACCGGTTCGCATGGAGATGCTTATCTTTACCGGAAAGCCAAACGATGGGGTGTGGTAGGATGGCTTCGGCCGCTGATCGACATTCTGATGTCCGGCAACTCCGAAACGGTGCATTACGAACTCAGTCAGATGTTCGGAGCCGTCGATCCGGCTAATCTGGCTAACTACTTCCGGCTCGAACCAACGGTAGGCACAGCCAGCAGTGCCATGGACATGGCTACGCCCGAAAACATGCGAGCGCTGGAAGAAGCCGGCAAAACCTTTGTAAGCAATAACGTGAATCAGCTCAACAGAATAGTTGATTTGCTGATTGAGAATAAATAA
>DAIQOQ010000208.1:0-5278 GCA_036787795.1 Paludibacter sp.
TTAGGAGTAGAATCCAGTTCGGTAACGAATTTAGACGAAAAAGCGGTTGAAATTTGTCCGCCTAAGTTATCTCCGGAATTGATGGTAATGCTGTATTCGGTCAAAGCTTTTGGCAATACTGAACTGGTAAGAAGCAATGTTTTATTGTCCAATCCTTTGGAGGGGGTGAAGTTTGTTCCAATTTCGCCGCTAAATGTAACTGCAGAGGATATAAACTTATTCAGATTTATTGAGTCATTAAAAACGATCTTTACAATCGGTGATTTAGAGAAACTGACACCGTAAAGCTCCGAATTATTTGTCAGAATGGCGTTGTTTAGTTGCACACTTGTAATTTGCAGTGTACGGGTTGCAGGAGTTACTGTGTTCGGGTCGTCGGTTTTACAAGCACTAAAAAGAAGCAAACTGACAAAGAGAAGGATAATGACTTTTTTCATAGTTTTAGAAACTCGTAGTATCCTGATTAAAGATCAGGATACTACGAATATATTAAGATGATTGAAGATAATACCTTCTTATCATAGCGTTAGTTTAAAGTTTGCTTTTAAACTTGCATCGGAAGAACTCCCAATGAACAGTTCATAATCACCAGCTTCGTTGATGTATTGAATTTCGTTATTGAAGAATTTCAAATCCTCCGGCGTAAGGTTGAAAGTAAGCTGCTTGGTTTCTCCTTTTTTCAGCATTACCTTTTGGAACCCTTTTAGTTCTTTCACTGGACGAACTACACTTCCAACTAAATCGCGAACATACAATTGAACTACTTCTTCTCCATCATAATTACCTGTATTGGTAAGATCCACTGTTACCATCAGTTTATTATTCTGATGCGATAATTCATTTGATGATAATTTCAGGTTGCTGATATCGAATTTTGTATAACTAAGTCCATAACCAAACGGATATTTGGGACTATTTTGTAAATCGATATAAGCTGACACATAATTTTTGTCGTTTTCATCCTTTGCAGGTCGTCCGGTGTTGAAGTGATTATAGTAAATTGGAATTTGTCCTTCGGTGCGAGGAAACGAAATCGGTAATTTACCAGCCGGATTATAGTCACCGAAAAGTACATCGGCAATGGCATTCCCGGCTTCGGTTCCCAGCCACCATGTATATAGAATGGACGGAATATTATCCGAAGCCCAATTAAAGATTAAAGGACGACCGGCATTTAGTAATAAAACGACCGGTTTACCGGTTTTATAGATTTCTTTCAATAACTCTTCCTGAACACCGGGAAGCTGCAGGTTACTTTTGCTTTTTGCTTCGCCGCTCATATCGGATGCTTCGCCCAGCGACAGAATAACTACGTCAGCCGATTTAGCTGCATTTATTGCTTCTGCAAAGCCTGTTTTGTCGTTATCATTGATATTACAACCTTTAGCATATACAATGGTGGAACTCTTGTCCAACTGATTCTTGATGCCCTGATATTGGGATATAATCCGGGTAGAATCGTCAGGAAAAGTGATAGACCAGAATCCATGATTAGCCTTTGTAGCTTTTAACAATGGACCTATTAATGCCACTGTTTTGGTTTGTTTGGATAAAGGTAACAGGCTTCTGCCATTACTGAGCGGTTCGTTTTTAAGCAGGACAATACTTTTTTTCCCTATTTCGCGTGCAAACGCTCTGTTTTCAGGATTATTGGTTTGTTTCTTTTCCCTTTCAGCATTACAAAAGCGATACGGATCATCGAATAGCCCAAGCTCAAACTTCTTTACAAGGATGCGTTTCACTGCTTCATCAATGGTGGAGATGTCAACTTTGCCGTCCTGAACCAACTGTTTCAGGTTGTCGCGATAACAGCGACTTTCCATGTCCATATCTGAACCGGCATTAATGGCTTTCATGGCTGCATCGTAGCTGTCTTTGGCATAACCGTGAGCTATCATCTCACCAATGCTTCCCCAGTCGCTCACCACAAATCCTTTAAAGTTCCATTGTCCTTTTAATATGTCTCGTTGAATATATTTATTGGCTGTAGCAGGTATACCATTGATGTCGTTGAATGAATTCATGAATGTTGCCACGTTTGCTTCAACAGCTGCTTTGAAAGGAGGCAAGTAGGTTTCGTTTAATTGACGTAAGCTCATATCCACCGAGTTGTAATCGCGTCCACCGATAGCAGCTCCATAGGCTGCAAAGTGTTTGGCACAAGCCATAACGGCATCCACATTACCCAAACCATTTCCCTGAAAACCATGTACGCGTGCTTTGGCCACCAAACTACCCAGGTAAGTATCTTCACCGGCTCCTTCCATAACGCGTCCCCAGCGTGGGTCGCGTGCAATGTCCACCATAGGTGCAAAAGTCCATTGAACGCCATAAGCTGCTGCTTCGGTAGCGGCGATATGGGCAGACTTTTCTATTAAAGCCAGATCCCACGATGCAGTTTCACCTAATGGGATAGGGAAGGTGGTACGAAAACCGTGAATAACATCCAACCCGAAAATCATAGGAATATGCAAACGGGACTGCATGGCAAGTTCTTGTAACTTTCGTGTTTTATCAACACCGGCTACATTGAGCATGGAACCTACTTTGCCTTGTCGGATTTGAGTTTCTTTATCTCCCTCAGCAGTTATTTTTCCGGTACTGTCCCAATCGCTGGAATATTGATTTAGTTGTCCTATTTTTTCGTCGAGTGTCATCTGTCGGATAAGCGCATCGGCTTGTAGTTCCGGGTTAGCTTTCTTTTGGCCAACAACAGTTGAACAGATGAAAGAGAGCATTAATAGAGGAATAATTTTTTTCATGAGTAATTTTTATTATAACTGGATATTAGTTTTTTCGTTCTTTTGGGTCTATCAATTTTTCTGTTTGCCTCAGGGATTCAATGTGCACTACATCGTAATATAGAAAGTCGAGAATCTCATTGAGGCACTTGGTTATGGGCAAACTAGCCCAACTATGAGAACCACCCTTTATAGAATATAAATAATACGGTGCATCGAGTGCTTTTAATTTGTTTGCAATTGCTGCAGAACCATATAAAAGTAAATATCCGGTATCAGTTGAACTGCAATGACGATGTGCCCCCACATTGTATGGAACTGTTTCATCACTGGTGCCGTGAAAAAGCATCGTAGGGATAGCCGTGTTATGGTTGATCTTATCTAAAGTAGTTATTGCTCCTGCCATACTAATTACTCCTGCAAAAGTAAGATTGGATGGTAAGGGATGTTTGTCTGATACATATACTAAGTTTAGAACAGTTTCAGCACCGGCACTGGAACCAGCCAAAATTATTTTATTTTGATTGATGTGAAACTTATCCTGATTTTTCAGGATGTACTTTATTGCTAAACTAATATCCTGTGTAGCTGAATCTATAGCAGCTATTTTTTTTGAGGTTTCGACATCGCACCCAAATCCGGTATCTTTCATCGTTAGCCTGTATGAAACAGATGCTACTGCATAACCTCTTTGAGCCAGTTTTGTTGCGAAAGATACAAAATCTTTATCATCTCTGGCACCTCCTGAAAAGCCACCACCATGAGCATAAACCACCAGTGGTGCTTCTTCTCGGAATTTTTTGGCTACATAATAATCAAATTGCAACGATTCATTGTTATATGTCTCAAATTTGAATGTAGTTTTGCTAACCTCAGAAAAAACGCGATCTATGTGCTGTGTTTTAGCGCTGGAATACTGTGTCGCTAAAATAAACGCAAAGATCATTACATATTTCATAATCATTTAATAGTTACAAGGAGATAGTTACGAGTTACAAGAATGGTTATCTGTGTCTTATTTCTAAGAAACAGATAACTAAATCTTATTGCCAACTTAGTAAGCGAATCTTAATGGTAGATTGACTTACTAAGTTGGCATTAGGATATGATTTACACCTTATTTAGTCCAATTTATTGTTGCGGTTTTTAGATCATTGGAATTTCCACCTATTTTAATTTCGAAATCACCACTTTCCCAGTCGTATTTTAAATCGCTGTTGTAGAACTTCAAACTTTCGGGTGTAATATCAAATGTAACTGTTTTACTTTCGCCTACTTTAAGCATGATTTTCTGGAATCCTTTTAATTCTTTGATTGGGCGGGTAATGCTTCCAACCAGGTCGCGGATGTATAACTGAACGACCTCTGCACCATCATATTTTCCAGTATTGGTAAGGGTTACGCTGGCTTTGAGTGTCTCATCACCATGTAATTTTGAAGAACTTAAGCTTATATCACTGTAATTAAAAGTAGTATAGCTGAGTCCATAACCAAACGGATAAAGGGGTGAATTAGGAATATCCAGATAAACCGATTTGAATTTCTCAAATTTGTCTTCATCTTTTTCCGGTCGACCGGTTGACTTGTAATTATAATACAACGGTACCTGACCTACGCTACGTGGAAATGTCATAGGAAGTTTTCCCGATGGGTTTACTTTTCCGAATAATACATCCGAGATGGCGTAACCTGCTTCACTTCCGGGAAACCATACGTTCAGAATAGCATCAGCCAGTTCTTTTTCCTGATTTAGTACCAATGGACGTCCGGTAAAGAGAACCAACACGATGGGTTTTCCTAACTTTTTCAATTCTACCAACAAGTCTTTTTGTGATTGAGGTATTTCAATGTTCGATCTAGAACTGCACTCGCCGCTCATTTCCGAAGCTTCGCCCAGAGCGGCAACAATTACATCGGCTTTTTTTGCCACTTCCATGGCTTCTTTGATAATTTCAGCTACAGGTCTGCTGTCGCGATAGCTGTTTTTGCCAAACATGGCTGAACGCGCCTCTAATTCCGCATCGTATTCAAAATTACTTCCTTTGGCATACACAAAGTTTACTTTATTGCCCATGGTTTCTTTTAATCCTTTTAGCAGACTGATAGCTTCTTTGTGTCTGGCAGCCACACTCCAGGTTCCTGGCATATTTTCAGGATTATCTCCCAATGGTCCGATTACGGCTACCGTGCCTGTTTGCTTCAAAGGTAATACTTCATTTGCATTTTTCATCAATACCATGGATTGGCTGGAAATGGAACGTGCAACGGATCTGTTCTGCTGATTATAAATTTCTGTTTTAGCACGATTCAAATCGCAGTATTTATAAGGATCGCTGAATAATCCCAAGCGATATTTAGCTTCCAGAATACGGCGCACAGCCTGATTGATGTCAGCCTGAGTAATTTTGCCTTCATCCAATGATTTTTTAAGCGTAGTCAGGAAGCCTTCGCCCACCATATCCATATCAATTCCGGCTTTTAGAGCCAAAGCAGATACATGTTGGAGGTCGCCAAGTCCATGATTCACTATCTCATTA
>DAIQOQ010000209.1:0-3694 GCA_036787795.1 Paludibacter sp.
AGAGCTTAATACAGATAATTAGCTTTTGCGGATAATCATTGAAAGAAATTTATTTAAACAGATACTCTTGCAGGCAGATAACAAACTGTCCTGACAAAACCGAATAAAAAGATGGATCTCTCCTATCAAGACATAAAGTTTCTGCCCGGCGTAGGACCGAAAAAAGCGGACCTGCTCTTCAAAGAACTCGGCATACGCAGTGTCGAGGATTTGTTGCGTCATTATCCCTATAAATATGTGGACAGAAGTCGGTTTTATTATCTGCACGAGATTTCAGAAGAAATGCCTTTTATACAGGTAAAAGGTCAGATTATCCGCTTCGAAAAAGTAGGCGAAGGTCCTGCACAACGACTTACGGCTATTTTTACCGACGGGCATGCCACCATCGAACTCATATGGTTCAAGGGTATAAAATATGTGCTGGATAAATTTAAACCACGGGTAGAATATGTAGTCTTTGGCAAACCGTCGGCTTTCAACGGGCGGTTTAATATTGTACACCCCGAAATGGAGTTGGTTTCGCAACTTCCCCCACCGGAACAAATGGGCTTGCAGCCATTTTACAATACGTCGGAGAAAATGAAAAGCAGCTTTCTAAACTCAAAAGCTCTTCAGAAAATCATCTATCCACTGGCACAAGCCATCAAGCCGGGCATTCCAGAAACACTGCCGGCATATTTACTAAAGAAATTTGCACTGCTCAATCTCACCGAGTCATTGATAAATGTGCATTTTCCGAAAAATGCCGATGTATTGAAAAAAGCTCGTCAGCGACTTAAGTTCGAGGAACTGTTTTACATCCAACTAAGCATTCTGCAACAGACCAAGTGGCGCGATCAGCATTTTCAGGGTTTTGTTTTCGGACAGATCGGTCATTATTTCAATAGCTTTTTCAAAGATTATCTACCCTTTGAACTTACCGGAGCTCAGAAACGGGTGCTGCGTGAAATCCGGATTGACGTGGCTTCGGGCAGGCAGATGAACCGCTTATTGCAGGGAGATGTGGGAAGTGGAAAAACGCTGGTGGCACTTATGGCTATGCTAATGGCTGTAGACAATGGTTTTCAGGCTTGCATCATGGCTCCTACTGAAATTCTGGCTACGCAACATCTGGCCAGTCTTACTGAACTGTTGGGCGATTTGGGCGTAAACATAGCACTCCTCACCGGCTCTACCCGTCCCAAAGCCCGGGTGGAGTTGCACGAGAAACTCCAAAGTGGTGAATTGAATATTCTGATCGGAACACATGCCCTGATTGAAGATACAGTGGTGTTTAAAAATCTGGGCCTGGTGGTTATCGATGAGCAACATCGGTTTGGAGTAGAACAGCGCGCGCGCCTATGGCGTAAAAATGTGCAGCCACCCCATATTTTGGTAATGACTGCCACTCCCATTCCACGAACACTGGCCATGACTTTTTATGGCGACCTGAGTGTTTCGGTTATTGATGAACTTCCTCCGGGTCGAAAACCAATTCAGACCTATCATTATTACGAGACCAAACGGCAGGGATTAAATCAGTTTATTGCCAAACAGGTAGAAGCCGGACGACAAATCTATATTGTATATCCGCTTATTCAGGAGTCGGAAAAAATGGATTTACAGAATCTGGAGACAGGCTACGAATATATGCGGGAAGTTTTTCCAAACTACAGCATAAGCAAAGTTCACGGAAAGTTGAAAGCCGCCGAGAAGGAACACGAGATGCAGAAGTTTGTCCGGGGCGAAACACAAATTATGGTAGCTACCACAGTCATTGAGGTGGGTGTAAACGTCCCCAATGCCTCGGTAATGGTGATAGAAAGCGCTCAGCGTTTCGGGCTTTCGCAGTTGCATCAGCTGCGTGGACGGGTTGGTCGTGGTGGCGAGCAATCATTTTGCATTTTGTTAACCGATTACAAGCTGGCTGCGGACACACGTAAACGCATGGAGATCATGGTTCGAACCAATGACGGATTCGAAATTTCGGAAGCAGACCTGAAGCTGCGTGGCCCCGGTGACCTTGAAGGAACACAACAAAGCGGACTACCTTTTGACCTGAAAATAGCCAATTTGGCTCAAGATGGGAAAATGCTGGAGATAGCCCGAAATGCCGCTATTGAAATTCTGGACGATGACCCGCAACTAGAAAAACAGGAGAACAGAGTTCTGTCTGCTCAACTACGAAAAATGAAAACGAATACCTTAAATTGGGGTTCTATTAGTTAAGAAAATAGAATTTCTTTTGACCGCAGCCGGCATTTCTTTATTTTTGGGAAAAGTTTAAAACAGTTCCTAATATTTTAATTCCCACTTTTATGGAAAAAACGCTTGTAATTATCAAGCCCGGAACAATACAACGGGGCTTAATTGGCGAAGTAATCAGACGCTTTGAGCAAAAAGGACTTCAACTTTGTGGCTTAAAAATGGTTCAACTTACTGATGAAATTCTATCAGAACATTATGCACATATTGCCCAAAAACCGTTTTTCGGTCGGATTAAGGCAGCTATGGAAGCTTGCCCCGTCATTGTAGTATGCCTTAAAGGGCTGGGAGCCGTACAAGTTGTACACAACATGGCAGGCGTAACCAATGGGCGTGAAGCTGCTATGGGAACTATCCGTGGTGACTACAGCATGAGTGTGCAATGGAATATTATACATACTTCCGATTCTCTGGAAAGTGCCGAGACTGAGTTGCTCCGTTTTTTCAAACCGGAAGAGATTTTTGACTATAAACAATCCTACATTGAATATATATATTCTACCGATGAGGTATAACTCAAAAATAAATCACACAGAGATAAAAAATAAAAGTTAAGCCCAATACATGTTCATTTTTCCAAAGAAAAGTATTCTACTTCTAACCTTCTTCATCTCAATTTGGGGTGCAGAGGCACAACATATAAACTATAGTCTGATACCAAAGAGAGACACAATCAATATTTATCAGGAAATGTTGAACGATCACTCGGATGATTTAATGGAAAACCATCCGGCCGATGATATATATAACAACATGTGGACAACGGATCATGTCAATCCGTATAAAATTCCGATAGATAAAATGCCCGATTCAATTCGGATTGATTGTTCCCACTTTGTGGTTCCCGTACCGGGACCTATCACATCCGAGTTCGGACCTCGGCGGTACCGGTTTCATTACGGAACAGACTTAAGGTTAAAGGTTGGTGACTCTGTACGTTCTGCTTTTTCCGGGAAAATCAGAATTATTGATTACGAAGCTCGTGGGTATGGACATTACATTGTTATTCGACACGACAATGGGTTGGAAACGGTATATGGACACCTCTCAGAGGTACTGGTTAAGATGAACCAAAATGTAAAAGCCGGCCAGTTAATAGCCTGGGGTGGAAACACCGGACATTCTACCGGGCCGCATCTCCACTTTGAAATCCGTTATATAGGAAATGCTATTAATCCGGCACATGTTATCAACTTCGGCACCGGACTTGTTCATTCAAAGAACTATTTGCTCACCAAGAAGAATTCATTCTACTACCAACGTGAGGTCAAACCTGTTCCTATTGTCAGATATTATGTAGTCCGAAAGCATGATGTGCTGGGGAAAGTGGCTGCCAGAAACGGTACCAATGTAAAAGCATTATGCAAACTGAATGGCATCAAAGCCAAAACAAAATTAAAACCCGGACAACGGTTGAGAATAAGATAAATTGAATTTAGATTTTTGATCT
>DAIQOQ010000209.1:3794-5275 GCA_036787795.1 Paludibacter sp.
CTAATATCTGTAATGTTCCGGTTTGTAAGGTCCGGCGGCACTTACGCCAATATATTCTGCCTGTTCGGGAGTCAGCACCGTAAGTTTCACTCCTAATTGGTCTAAGTGTAAACGAGCTACTTCTTCGTCCAGGTGTTTAGGCAAACGATATACATCCACCGCATAATCTTTGGTGAATAACTCAATCTGTGCCAGGGTCTGGTTGGTAAACGAGTTACTCATTACAAATGACGGGTGACCGGTAGCACAACCAAGATTCACCAAACGACCGTCGGCCAGCAACAACACGCTGTGTCCGTCAGGGAAAATATATTTATCTACCTGTGGTTTGATATTTACGAGTTTAATTCCCGGGAACTTTTTCAATTTATCCACCTGAATTTCATTGTCGAAATGACCGATATTGCAGATTATGGCTCCATCTTTCATTTTCTCAATATGTTCAATACGTATAATGTCCCGGTTTCCGGTAGTGGTTACGTACAGATTAGCTTCTGCCAATGCATCCTCGATAGTAGTAACCTTAAAGCCTTCCATCGAAGCCTGTAACGCACAAATCGGATCAATTTCAGTTACAATTACACGGGCTCCGTATGCCAACATAGATTTGGCACAACCTTTACCTACATCACCATATCCGCACACAACCACAACTTTGCCAGCCAACATAATGTCGGTAGCACGTTTGATACCATCGGCCAAGGATTCGCGACAACCGTATAGGTTATCGAATTTTGATTTAGTCACTGAGTCGTTTACATTAAATGCAGGGAACAGCAACGAACCTTCTTCCAACATCTGATACAGGCGATGAACTCCGGTAGTAGTTTCTTCCGAAACTCCACGAATCTCAGGAATCATACGCGACCAGATAGTGGCGTCTTCTTTCAGTACATCTTTCAGAATAGCATACAGCAAACGTTCGTCATCGCCTCCGGCAACTTTATCCAGCACCTTAGCATCTTTTTCGGCAGCACCACCCACATGAATCATCATGGTTGCATCACCTCCGTCGTCAACAATGACGGTAGGTCCTTTATGACCCTCAAAAGTCAAAGCCTGCAATGTACACCACCAATATTCTTCGAGCGTTTCACCCTTCCAGGCAAAAACCGGAACACCTGTAGCAGCAATGGCAGCCGCAGCATGATCCTGCGTAGAGTAAATATTACAACTACACCAGCGAACATCAGCACCAAGCTCCACCAGCGTTTCGATAAGGACGGCTGTCTGGATAGTCATGTGTAAGGACCCCATAATGCGGGCACCTTTCAACGGTTTTTGTTGTCCGTATTTGGCACGTAAGGCCATCAAACCCGGCATCTCTTTTTCTGCTAATTCTATTTCCTTCCGACCAAAGTCAGCCAACGACAAGTCAGCTACTTTATAAGGCAGGGTACTGAATAATTCGGTTGTATTCATATCTGATTTTATGTGTTTATTTTTATTTCAAATTCGGAGTGCAAAGATACATGTTTCTG
>DAIQOQ010000371.1:0-1696 GCA_036787795.1 Paludibacter sp.
ACGTCAGATTCCGGTTCTGGAGGTCATGGGTTAGAATCCCATCGGGGTCACTTTTAAAACAATTAGTCCACTATAATTCAAAACTATAGTGGACTAATTGTTTTTAGCTATGCACGAATACAGTTTTCGATTAGACAAATAGATAACAACAACAGTTTGTGGTAAAAGAACAATGCCTAGCCTCGTAATAATTTTAATTTAGAGCCAGTAAAGTTGTATAAACAAAATTTGTCTGTGTGCTTGACTAATTATAAAGCACTTGTATAATAGCAAGATATAAGATTATCGATAAGACAGTAATGCTTACTCATAATGAGTATGCGTATCCTGCAGTAACTGTCAGATAAGTAGTATTTGATATTCCCGTACCTGTTTTATTCTGCCACACAATGCTCATATTCAGATTATGTTTCTTTGCAATAACTGCTGATGCTCCTCCTCTCAGATTGAAAATACTGATTGATTTTCCCAGACTAGAACTGGTATTGTAAGCCAACCCACAATTAGTGCGGAGTATCTTTTTACAAAATAGCTGAGACAGATTCAGAGTTGGTCCCCATGTGACGCCACTAATAGCAGCGGCATAATTATAACTAAAATTAGCACCGGTTGCTACTGTAAAACCAATATCCGGTAAGGTAAGTGTATGCCCGACGTTACCATTAAAGAAGCGGGTTACGTCACCTAATCGTATGATATCTCCTTTTTTATTTGCACTTTCCATATAATTACAACTGAATGAAATAAGTTGTCCTTGCTTTTTATCCTGCCTGAGAGTATAATTACAGTTTAATCCGGCATTTTGTGACAACTGGGTATAATTTAGAGTATCAAGATTTTGGTATGGCGTTGTCTGGTTTATTTGTTCAAAACCTGTTCGCAAAAATGTGTATGACTGCTGATTGGAATACGAGAGCCCTACATTGAGCTTCTGTGAAGGCCGGATAGCCACATTTCCCGAAAAGAGAAAACGTTGCATCTGGCTTTGCTTCGCGTTGTTCAAATCATCTTTTTGAAGCCCGGCATTGAGAGTTACCATCACTTTTCCTTTCAACAGGTTTTGAGAGAAGTTGGCAGTGATATTCTCAAAATCGTTCGTGAAATAATATGCCCCGAGCGTTTGGTATCCCGGATCTACCCGCTCGTAGTTGATACCGATTGCTGATTGTGCAAGGCTGTAGCTGAATCCGGCTTTAAGAGCATGATAAACGGATGTGGAACTGTTGGCAGAGCCAACCAGTCGTTTGAAAAACGAAGCATGGTTGGCTATTGTATCACCAGACAGTCGTAGATCTTTAGTCAGGATGCTGGTACTATATTCGAAGTTGATCAACATGTTTTTCACCACCGGATAGCTTCCTTCCACATCAAAAGCCGTTCCTTCCATAGGAGTTATTGCAGCGTTTTTGGTCAACACAGGTGAGGGAATGGAACCCGTGTTGTCTTTAGCGTGGAATACAGAGAATCCAATCTTGCGTCCATTATCGTTGTAGACAACCTTTGTACCCCAGCCTAACCGCTTGTAAGAGGGAGTAATCAGCGAATCCTCTTTCTGAGCTTTCATAAAACGACCATACAAAGCCTGTGCCTGCCATTTACCTTTGTTGTATTCCACGCCCGCTCCGGTGTACTGGTATCCGCTTAGTGTGTAGGGCGAGAAGGTAGTGGAGAGATCGCCCACATGAAGAGTCCATGC
>DAIQOQ010000044.1:0-16029 GCA_036787795.1 Paludibacter sp.
GTTTCTTACTCCTTGCCTCTTACTTCTTACAGCTATATGTTAGTTTCTCAATTCTCCTCCACCAAAAACACATGATCCGGTGATGATCAACTTCCGGGTGGTGTCAAGCGGTTCTTTGGGCATTCTATTATCCTGAAATCCACCAAAAACAGCATCCAGGTGCGTTTCTACATACCAGTCCACGGGCACATAAATAGTAATTCCGCCAAATACGGCATTTACTTCCAGCACTGTTTCACCTTCCTGCAGTGTAGTTCTACGCAAATCGAGTGTAATACCTCCAAAAACAGCATTCAGGTCACCACCTTTAAATTCCGGATCAAGTACAATATGTTCGCCATTGCCAAACACGCTGTTTTTAGAAAAACCATCGGAAGAAGTAGCCCATTTGGCATTGTGATGCCGATAGTTCCGATATTCATGATAACGGTGATGGTGATGATGATGTCCGCTGTAATGACTCCAGTCACCAAATCCCCACTTAGGTCCTAAAAAGCGACTTATGATAAGAAGTAGTCCGGCAGCAATTAATAATAGTGGCCAGTAAATGCGGGTAAAGTCGGCATTCAGACCCGGAAAGTAGGTGGGACAAGCCTCTACAAACCGTGGAATAATAAAGAAAACTCCTATTAAAACCAACACTACCCCCGAAACAATATGACGTTTTGCAAAATTAAACAGACCGATTACAATCAATAACATAGGCCACGACAATATTACTGTCTTCAATTCCGGCGGAATCAATCCAAAATTAATTCCAAGGAACACAACCCCTATCAACATAAGTATTAGTCCAAAGCCAAGTCCTTTTGTATAGCCTGAACGAAACGAGCTTTTAACTTCATTATCCATAATAATTTGTTTTAAAAATTTATGATGCAAAGATACACGTACAAATACGTACAAAACAAGTAGAAATCGACCAACAAGGCATAATTTCCCGACGAGAGTAAGGAAATATGGTAGTAAAACCTCTTTACGACCGGAAAATATTCAGGGAAAACCTGAGTGTTTATCTACTTTTCAATAAATCGCGGATCTCGGTGAGTAATAACTCTTCCTTTGTCGGTTCGGAAACGACAGGTGCTGCGGATTCCTCTTTTTTTCTCGACAGAGAGTTCATTCCTTTTACAAATAAGAAAATACAAAAAGCAACGATAAGAAAATCAAAAGTTACCTGTAAGAAATTTCCATAGTTTAGGGTAACCGCTGCTTTTTTCACTCCATTGACAATGGTGGGAGCTTTCATTTCCCATTTTAAGTCGGCAAAATTTACTCCGCCAACCAACAAGCCAATCGGCGGCATAATAATATCGGCAACCAGCGAAGCAATAATTTTTCCAAAAGCGCCACCAATGATTACCCCCACAGCCAGATCAATAACATTGCCGCGCATGGCAAAATCTTTAAATTCTTTAAGCAACCCCATAAGATTAAATAATTTGATAATTGATAATTTAAAAGCTAGAACCACAAAAATAGCAAAAAAGGACTTGACATCCTAATTTCCGTCCCAACCATCACTTACAATTTAATTATAAGAAGATAGAATAATTTACTATTAGATCTGGATTAGATGCTTAATTTGACTATTTGAAATTTTGATATCAGGGTCGGTATATTATTATCTGAACATAAACTCTTTCGTATTTGATAAAAAAAGACTACTTTTGCGCTCAAATTATCAAACTATAAAATTAATGAATATGGTAAATTACAAAGAACTTGGATTGGTCAACACCAAAGACTTATTCAAAAAAGCTATCGAAGGCAAGTACGCAATTCCTGCTTTCAATTTCAATAACATGGAACAAATGCAGGCTATTATTTCTGCTTGTGTTGAAACAAAATCACCTGTAATTTTGCAAGTTTCAAGCGGTGCACGTAAATATGCAAACCAAACTTTGCTTCGTTACATGGCTCAGGGAGCTGTAGAATATGCTAAAGAATTAGGACAAAACATTCCGGTTGTTTTACACCTTGATCATGGTGATAGCTTCGAACTTTGTAAAAGCTGTATTGAAACCGGTTTCTCTTCTGTTATGATTGACGGATCGCACTTACCTTACGAAGAAAACATTGCATTGACAAAAAAAGTTGTTGAATATGCTCACGCTAACGGTGTAAGCGTTGAAGGCGAACTAGGCGTATTGGCAGGTGTTGAAGACGACGTTGTGGCTGAACACCACACATACACTCAACCTGAAGAAGTAGTTGATTTCGTTACCCGCACAGGTGTTGATTCTTTAGCAATTTCTATCGGAACTTCACACGGAGCTAACAAATTTACTCCTGCTCAATGTACCCGCGACGAAAATGGTATCCTGATCCCTCCTCCATTACGTTTCGACATTTTGGAAGAAATTGAAAAACAAATCCCTGGTTTTCCTATCGTACTTCACGGTTCTTCTTCTGTTCCTCAGGAATATGTTGCTACAATCAACAAATTTGGTGGTGCATTAAAAGATTCAATCGGTATTCCTGAAGATCAATTGCGTCGTGCAGCTGCTTCTGCTGTATGTAAAATCAACATCGACTCTGACGGTCGTTTGGCAATGACTGCTGCTGTTCGCGAAGTTATGGCTACTAAACCGGGCGAATTTGATCCTCGTAAATACTTAGGACCAGCTCGTGAAGAACTGAAAAAATTGTATGCTCACAAAACAGTGAACGTATTGGGTAGCGCTGGAAAAGCTTAATCAACTGTCTAAGGTTGACTATTGTCAAATTAGTGAATAAAAAAAAGGTCGTTCCTTAATCGGAACGACCTTTTTTATTTTCTATTGTGAGCTTTGCTCACTGATAATTAAATACTATCAATAGCATTCAGATCTTCAAAAGCAATTTTCAAACGAGCGATCTCTGCTTCTTCACCTTTACGTAACCAAACGCGAGGATCGTAGAATTTTTTATTGGGTTTTTCGGCTCCTTCCGGATTTCCAATCTGACCCTGAAGATAATCATGATTTTTAGCTTCGAATCCACGAACACCATCCCAAAATGCCCATTGGGTATCGGTATCGATATTCATTTTTACCACACCGTAGCTGATTGCTTCGCGAATTTCAGCATGAGTTGAACCTGAACCTCCGTGGAACACAAAGTTTACAGGATGAGCATCGGCCAATCCTAATTTTTCTTTGATATAATCCTGTGAGTTTTTAAGGATGATAGGCATCAGTTTCACATTACCCGGTTTGTAAACACCGTGCACATTACCAAACGATGCTGCAATAGTGAAATTAGGAGACACTTTGCTCAATTCCTGATAGGCATAACATACATCGGCAGGTTGTGTGTACAACAAGCTATTGTCAACGCCACTGTTATCAACGCCATCTTCTTCACCACCGGTAATTCCGAGTTCTATTTCGAGAGTCATTCCGATTTTGCTCATCCGTTCGAGATAACGTTTACTGATAGCAATGTTTTCTTCAAGTGGTTCTTCCGAAAGGTCAAGCATGTGTGAACTGAAAAGAGGTTTTCCTGTTTCAGCAAAATGTTTTTCACTTGCGTCCAATAATCCATCAATCCAGGGAAGAAGTTTTTTAGCAGCATGGTCGGTGTGCAAAATTACATGAACTCCGTAAGCTTCAGCCAACGTATGAATATGTTTGGCACCAGCTACGGCACCCAGCACAGCAGCTTGTTGTCCTTCAAGCTTCAATCCTTTACCAGCATTAAATATAGCACCACCATTCGAAAATTGAATAATTACTGGTGCGTTTACATTTTTTGCGGCTTCAATAACAGCATTCACTGTTGATGATCCAACTACGTTAACTGCGGGAATAGCAAATCCATTTGCTTTAGCTACCTTGAAAATGTATTGCAAATCAGCGCCTGTTACAACACCCGGTTTTACAACTTCTGAAATTTTGTTCATAATTATATTATTAAATAGTTTTTGAAATTTCTCATCGATGATATAACAAACGTACTGCAAAAAAGTTGATTTAAACCAGTCTCAACCCACGCTTTATTTAGGTATGCAAAACCTTCGGTTTCAATCTGAATTTTGGCCTTCTTACTGAGCCAATTCTTCGGACAAGAAATGCTCTAACTGCTCAGGCTTTACATTTACAGTCAACCGCCCGGCTATTGCCCACGAAATGTGTCCGGTTTCTTCCGAAACAACAATAGCTATAGCGTCCGAATGCTCTGTGATTCCCAGCGCAGCCCGGTGGCGCAATCCCATTCGTTTAGGTATGGATTGATTTTTAGAAACCGGCAAAATGCAGCCGGCAGCCTTTAATTTTCGATCGGAAATAATTAAAGCCCCATCATGCAAAGGACTGTTTTTAAAAAATATGTTTTCAATTAACCTGGAATTTATAGATGCATTAATTTGCTCACCTGAGTGCGAATAAAAATCCAGATTATTCGATCGGGTTAATATAATCAACCCACCGGTAGAGCTTTTAGCCAGACTTCTGCAGGCCAGAACAATTTGAACCAGAGTGAAATCAGTCTTTTCCTTTTCATTGGAAGTATTTCCAAATATCCGTTTGAAAAGAAGAAACAGACTTCCTCGCCTTCTGGATCCGATACGCAAAAAGAAACGCCTTATTTCATCTTGGAAAAGAACGATCAATGCAAAAGCTCCAACGCTTACCACCCGATCAAAAATGGCTCCCAACAGTTCCATCTTGAACACGTACGAAACCAAAAACCAACAAATAATAAAGGCAAGAATACCTATAAAAATATTTACAGCTCCGGTACGTTTGAGAAGTTTAAAAGTCTGGTAAAGCAATATAGCCACCAGAAAAATATCTACAACGTCCTTAAATCCTATTTGAAATCCCATAAATTATTAATTTCCGGTTCTGAAAGACTCAACTGATTCCGAGTCTTTCATTTCAATATATTTTTTATAAATAGCAATAGTTTGAGTAGCTTCTTTTACATCGTGAACTCTCAGGATAGATGCACCTCCTGCTAAAGCCAGCATGTTGGCGGCTGTAGTTGCATTCAAAGCTTCAACCGCATCAATGTCCAGCAATTTAGTCAGCATAGACTTACGGGACATACCTGCCAGCATCGGAACATTTAATTGTTTAAAATATTCCAGATTGCTTAATAATTGATAGTTCTGATCCAGAGTTTTGGCAAATCCGAATCCCGGATCTATCACCACATCATGTACACCAAGCAAGCGCAACTGAGCCAGCCTTTTTTCCAGAAACTGCAAAACATCCGGTACAATATCCTCATACTGTGTATGCGCATGCGATTGCATCGATTGAGGAGTACCGCGCATATGCATAAGTACATAAGCAACCTGACAATCGGCAATTGTTTCGAACATCATGTCATCCAGCGTTCCTCCACCAACATCATTAATCATTGCAACACCATAATTATCCACCATATGACGTGCAACACCTGATCGAAATGTATCAACAGAGATTATCACCTCCGGAAATTTTTTTAATATAGCCTCAGTGCCTTCGGAAAGCCGTTCGATTTCCTCTTCCTGCGAAATAGCTTCGGCTGATGGACGAGTGGAATAACCCCCAATATCTATAATGCCTGCTCCATCAATCAACATATGCTCTACAGCCTGCAAAATAGTCTTATCGGATCTGTACCGACTTCCCATATAAAAAGAATCAGGCGTGACATTTACAATTCCCATAACAATGGGCGTTGATAAATCGACCAACCGATTATTTAGTTTAATTTGCAGAAAATCAGAATTCATCATTGAGAGAGGAAAGCATGTGAAACCTAAGTGAATTATACTGTTACAAAAGTAAGGAATTATAACGATAGATTTGTAAGAATGAGAAAATTTAAAAATTTTTACAGCTAAGTATACGTTTTTTGTAGAAATCAAGTTATTATGTATGGACGATTTGATAAATAAAACTTGAAAAAAATAATTTACAATGTCCATTTACAGGAAAAAAATACTATTTTTGCACTTTACTTTAAACAATTGTATATTCTTTATTTTATAATACCTTTTATGAAATTAAAAGTCATAGCTAAATTAGCATCGTTGTCTTTGGTAATAACCCTGGCTGCTTGCACAAGCAAATCAGCCAACGAAAGTTATTCCCGTGTTACTGGATGGAAGTACAATGACAAAACCGGAACTGGTTTTTCGGTAAAAAAAGGTTATGCCTCCCGAATCCCGGCTGGTATGGTTGCCATTGAAGGTGGATCGTTTACCATGGGGGAAAAAGGAGAATTCATTACTGCCCCACGCGACAATAAACCGCGTAGAGTAACGGTAAGTTCTTTTTACATGGATCAATACGAAATCAGAAACATCGATTGGCGTGAATATACAAATTGGATGAAAATCGTTTTTGGCAATTCAGCCCCAAAGCTCGTTGCAAGAGCTCAGCCTGATTTTAAAATATGGCGTGAAGAAATGGCGTACAACGAGCCTTATCTGGATAACTACTTTACACATCCTGCATATGATCAATACCCCATCGTAGGTGTGACCTGGGAGCAAGCTATAGATTATTGTACATGGCGTACCGACCGCGTCAATGAGAAAGCGTTGATTGATGCCGGTATTATTGCAGCGCCTAACTTCACAAAAATGGAAAAAGAGACTGACCTCGAAACCATCTCAAAAAACTTTGTCTTTAATACTCAAAAATACTTACTGCAGCCAGATTATCAACCGGCAATAGGAAAGAATCCTAAAAAAGATTTGTATGGTAAAAACCGGAAAGTAGATATGACTGATGGTATACTCTTTTCCGAATTTCGTTTACCAACGGAAGCTGAGTGGGAATTTGCAGCTTATGCTATAAAATCGGACAAGAAAAACGGAATGGTTCCCGAAGGCAAAATTTATCCATGGTCAGGTGGTCAGGTTCGTAACCCGACAAGACAACAGCTTGGACAAATGGAAGCCAACTTCGTCAGAGGTAAAGGTGATATGATGGGTACCTCAGGAACACTTAATGATAAAGCTATTACTACAGCACCTGTCAACTGGTATTTTCCAAACGACTTCGGGTTGTATAACATGGCCGGTAACGTGAACGAATGGGTATTGGATGTATACCGCTCTACTTCAACAGACGAAATAGCCGAATACAACCCTTTCAGAGGAAATATTTATTTTACTCCGATTGCAACTGGTGTTGATGAACAAGGGAATAAGGCATACAAAGTGGATTCACTCGGCCGCATTGCTACCGAAGTTGCAAAAAAATCAGACGATGTACGTAACTATAAAGATGGTGATGTCGAATCACAAATTGACTACATAATGGGCGACTCTATAGGATTAGCCAATTTGAAGGGTAGCAGATTAGATCCTACTGATATACTGCGTCCATCAATCACTGTAAAAACCAGAGTGTACAAAGGAGGTTCATGGAAAGACCGTGTGTATTGGCTGAACCCGTCTACACGCCGCTACCTGGATCAGGATAAATGTAGAAATGATCTTGGATTCCGGTGTGCAATGAGCATGCTTGGCGATGCAACTAAAAGTGCTAAATGATAAACATACAAGACTTACAAAGCACCAATTCAGAAAATGAATTGGTGCTTTTTTGTATTTATTCAGAGTTGGTTTTCCAATGAAAATTAGTACTTTTGCAATTCAAAATTCGAAATAGTAATTCAGAAAATCTATATAAACAAAACATTATGAGCAGAACGATAATTGTTGATGCACTCAAACGAACAGATTTTGGTGCCGAAGTAAACATTAAAGGTTGGGTGCGTACCCGCCGTGGGAATAAAACCGTTAGTTTCATCGCGTTGAACGATGGTTCAACGATCAATAATATCCAGGTTGTAGCAGATAATGAAAAATTTGGTGACGAATACCTGAAACCCATCACTACCGGAGCGTGTATAAGCGTTACCGGCAAATTGGTTGAATCCATGGGGCAGGGACAACACGTAGAAATTCAAGCCGACAAAATTGAAATATACGGAACTGCTGATCCGGAAACATATCCCTTGCAAAAGAAAGGGCATACGATGGAATTTTTGCGTGACATAGCTCACCTGCGTCCCCGTACCAATACTTTTGGAGCAATCTTTCGCGTACGCCACAACATGGCCATTGCTGTTCACACATTCTTTCACGAACGTGGGTTCTTCTATTTTCATACCCCAATCATTACTGCTTCGGACTGCGAAGGCGCCGGTCAGATGTTTCAGGTAACGACCTTGAACCTCTATGATCTGAAAAAAGATGAAAACGGATCAATTGATTATAGCAATGATTTCTTCGGCAAACAAGCAAGCTTAACGGTTTCAGGGCAGCTCGAAGGCGAGCTGGCTGCTATGTCGATGGGCTCTATTTATACTTTCGGACCAACATTCCGTGCAGAAAACTCAAATACGCCACGCCACTTGTCTGAGTTCTGGATGATTGAACCGGAAGTGGCTTTCAATGAAATCGAAGAAAACATGCAACTGGCTCAGGACTTCATTCAATATTGTGTGAAATGGGCATTGGATCATTGTAAGGACGATTTGGATTTTCTTTGCAACATGTACGACAAAGAACTGATTGAACGCTTAAACTTTGTGGTAAATAACGACTTCGAACGCGTGACTTACACCAAAGGGGTGGAAATTCTGGAAGCAGCTATTGCTAAAGGTCATAAATTTGAATTCCCGGTAAGCTGGGGAACCGATCTGCAATCGGAACACGAACGCTATCTGGTAGAACAACACTATAAGAAACCGGTTATTCTGACCGACTATCCGAAAGAAATCAAATCGTTTTATATGAAACAAAACGACGATGGAAAAACGGTTCGTGCCATGGATGTTCTGTTTCCCAAGATTGGAGAAATTATCGGAGGTTCGCAACGTGAGGAAGACTACACCAAACTAAAAACACGCGCCGACGAAATGGGAGTTCCAACGAAAGACATCTGGTGGTATCTGGAAACCCGTAAATTCGGAACAGCTCCACACTCCGGCTTTGGTTTGGGTTTTGAACGCTTGTTGCTATTCGTTACAGGTATGGCTAATATCCGCGATGTAATCCCATTCCCCCGGACTCCGAACAATGCCGAGTTCTAATTTGTTATCTCATCCGACTATTATTTTATACTATTTTCGGAACTGAAAAAGAATGGTTGCCCGTTTGGCTGAATGTCAAACAAGCAACCATTTATAAACTCTTCTCCTGAATAAAAATACAGGAGAAAAAGTCGTAATGTGACAAAACCATGCAAAACATACGCATTTAGTACAAAACGGTTTATTGTAATAGACTAAAGATTACTTTTGTATCAATTTAAATCAAATACACAATAAAACATAATAAAGAAATGGACAAAACGAAGACAACCGAACTGGACAATGTAGTGGTACGTTTTTCGGGCGACTCAGGCGATGGGATGCAGCTCACAGGTACACTATTTTCGAATCTTTCGGCCATTTTAGGAAATGAAATTTCAACGTTTCCCGATTATCCATCTGAAATACGCGCTCCGCAAGGTACACTGGGTGGAGTTTCGGGATTTCAGGTACATTTGGGATCGAGTAAAATCTATACACCGGGCGATGACCCCGATGTATTGGTGGTAATGAACCCTGCAGCACTCAAAGTGAATGCCAAATCAATAAAAAGAGGCGGAATTAT
This sequence comes from Paludibacter sp., assembly GCA_036787795.1. Taxonomy (GTDB): domain Bacteria; phylum Bacteroidota; class Bacteroidia; order Bacteroidales; family Paludibacteraceae; genus Paludibacter. The sequence continues at coordinate 9,593 of DAIQOQ010000044.1, forward strand.
TATTTTCGACTCCGACACATTCAATAAATCAGGATTTGATAAAGCCGGCTTTACTACCGAGAACCCATTCGAAGAGTTAGGCATTTCGGAAACCATTCAATTGATACCTGCCGCCCTGTCGGCTCTGACTCAAAGTAGTCTGGATGGGTTTGGTTTTGATAATAAAACCGTATTGCGTAGCAAAAATATGTTTGCTCTGGGATTGATTTGCTGGTTATTCAACCGCCCAATAGATCAGGCCATCCACTTTTTGACCAATAAATTCAGTAAAAAGCCGTCCATCCTGGAAGCTAACGTAAAAGTACTGACCGACGGATTCAACTACGGCAACAACCTGCACCTCTCCATTTCTACTTATCAGGTAGAAAGATCGCACGAAACACCCAAAGGAAAGTACACCAGTATCAGCGGTAACAAAGCCACTGCTTGGGGACTGATAGCCGCAGCACAAAAATCGGGTTTGCAGCTTTACCTGGGAGGTTACCCCATTACCCCCGCCACCGACATTATGCATGAACTGGCCAACCGCAAGGATTTGGGCGTAAAAGTAGTGCAAGCCGAAGACGAAATAGCCGGTATCACATCGGCCATTGGTGCTTCGTTTGCCGGTAGTCTGGCTGTAACCAATACTTCCGGACCGGGACTGGCACTGAAATCGGAAGCCATCGGACTGGCCGTGATGGCGGAATTGCCCATTGTGATTATAGACGTAATGCGCGGCGGCCCATCAACCGGAATGCCAACCAAAACCGAACAAACTGACCTGTTGCAAGCATTGTACGGGCGTAACGGCGAGAGTCCTGCCGTAGTAATGGCTGCCGGTACCCCCGACGACTGCTTCCACTATGCATTTATGGCTTGTAAGATAGCATTGGAACATATGACTCCGGTAATTCTGCTTACCGATGCCTTTATTGGTAACGGAACATCGCTGTGGAAACTACCTAAGCTGGCTGAATTGGCAGAAATAAAACCAAACTACGTGAAACCGGGCATGGAAGGTTGCACCGTAACTGCACGCGACGAAGAATCGAAAGTGCGTTACTGGAGCGTACCGGGCATGGAAGGATTCGGACACCGCAACGGTGGTTTGGAGAAAGATTACGAAACCGGCTGTATTGCCACCGATCCGCTGAACCACGAAAAAATGGTGAATGCACGTCAGGCTAAGGTTGACTACGTTACTAATTTTATTCCGGAACTGGAAATAGAAGGTGCAGCCGATGCCGACATGCTGGTTATTGGTTGGGGTGGTACACACGGACATCTGACCAGTGCGGTGAACAACCTGAACAAGGCCGGAAAGAAAATTGCCCTGGCACATTTCAACTATATCAACCCGCTACCAAAAAACACCGTGGAAGTTATTCAACGTTACAAAAAAGTGGTGGTGTGCGAGCTCAACAGCGGACAGTTTGCCACCTTCCTGCGTTCGAAAGTGCCGGGAGTGGAATTTCTTCAATACAACAAAGTACAGGGACAACCCTTTACAGTGGCTGAATTGGAAAATGATTTCAGCGAGTTGATGTAAGCAAAAAATCACCCCTAAATCCCCTAAAGGGGACTTAGATAAAAAACTATTTTCATATTATGGAAGCAACAAAAACATTACAATATACAGCCAAAGACTTTAAAAGCGACCAGTACGTTCGCTGGTGTCCGGGCTGCGGCGACTACGCCGTACTCAATTCATTACAGAAAGTAATGGCCGAGCTGGGCGTGGCACCTCATGACATCGCGGTGATTTCAGGCATCGGGTGTTCGTCACGTTTACCTTATTATACAAGCAGCTACGGCTTTCACACCATCCACGGACGGGGTGCAGCGGTGGCTACAGGCGTTAAAGTAGCAAACCCGAAACTATCGGTATGGCAAATAACCGGCGACGGTGACTGTCTGGCCATTGGTGGAAATCATTTTATCCACAGCGTGCGTCGCAACGTGGATTTAAACGTGCTACTATTCAACAACCAGATTTACGGACTGACAAAGGGACAATATTCGCCTACTACCAAAAAGGGTTTCGTAACCAAATCGTCGCCTTTCGGAACAGTGGAACGTCCGTTCCATCCGGCAGAGTTGACCTTCGGTGCGCGCGGTACTTTCTTTGCCCGCCTGTTGGACGTTGACCTCAAAACATCTCAACAATGTATGCTGGCAGCTGCCCGCCACAAAGGTACGTCGGTAGTAGAATGCCTGGTAAACTGTGTGATATTCAACGATGGCGCTCACAGCTGGATTGCCGAAAAAGAAAACCGTGCCGACCGCATCATTGTGTTGGAAGACGGTAAACCGATGGTTTTCGGTAAAAACCGCGACAAAGGACTGGTGCTCGACGGCTTTAACCTTAAAGTGGTAACTATAGGCGAAAACGGCGTGACCGAAAACAGTCTGCTGGTTCACGATGCTACCTGCCAGGACAGCACCCTGCACATGAAACTAGCCATGATGGAAGGTCCCGATATGCCGATTGCCATGGGCGTGATCCGCAGCGTGGAGGAAGAAACCTACGACGAAGCGGTGGAAGCTCAGATAGCACAGGTACAGGCCAAATCGAAAATTAAAACCTTCGACGACCTGATAGCTACCTGCGAACAGTGGGACATGTGATCAGAAAGCGACTAAAACATAGAAAAACCGGTGCAAGTTGAACCTTGTATCGGTTTTTTTGTTTTTATTCCTGTCTGGCAACGGGGAATTCAGTACTTTTGCAAACGCATATACAGCAAAGACAAACGTTTTTTAAACCAATGCAACTTAAAACGAGAACAAGTTGAGTGTACAATGCAGCATTTTCATTTTTAGTATGGTAAATATTCAAGGATTAATGAAAAAATTTGATGTTGAATAGACCAAACACGAATGCCCTTTTTGTCACTTGAAATAATATCGATAGATATTTTCTTTTGTGGACTTAAAAAATAATTCACCACAAAAGGCACAAAAGCAAACAAGAAATATCTTAAGCTCCAAACACATGAGCCTTCAAGAACACAAAAGCGAAGTTTTTATTTCATAAAAACTTTTGTGTAACTTTTGTGCCTTTTGTGGTTTTTTCTTTTGATCTGGAGAAAAAGGGGATAATCGTAAAACCAGATTAGAATGTTTTAGAATCTGCTTGCTAACAATACTTCAGATCAAGGTCTGGTAACTCGTAACTATATCCTTGTAACTATCTTATTTATTTATGAAACAACTTATATTACTTATGGCACTTACGCTCACCCCTTTTGTTTTCGGTCAAAACAACGACGACCGTGGATATATAGTCAAAGTAGGCGATATGGCGCCCGATTTCAGTTTGAAACTGACCGATGGAAAAACGGTGAAAATATCCGACCTGCGCGGAAAAGTGGTGATGCTGCAATTTACCGCCAGTTGGTGTGGCGTTTGCCGACACGAAATGCCGTTTATCGAAAGTGATATCTGGCAAAAACACAAAGCCAACAGCAATTTTGCCCTACTGGCTGTGGATAGGGATGAACCGCTGAAAACGGTAGAGAAATTTGCCAAATCGATTCCCATCACCTACCCCATCGGACTCGATCCGCATGCCGACCATTTTGCGCTTTATGCCACACGCGACGCCGGCATTACACGCAATGTGATTATCGACAAAACGGGTAAAATTGTATTGCTCACACGCCTGTACAACCCCGAGGAATTTAAAACCATGACCGACAAAATTGAAGAATTGCTCAAGTGATAGCAGTTACGAGGGAATAGTTACGAGTTACAAGGGAGTGCGATTGTTCATTCACCCCTAATTCCTCAGGAGTTTACAGCATTCATCCTCAAAAAAAAAGAAGAGCATAATCCTGATCAGATTATGCTCTTCGTGTATATTGGTAAACCGTCTTATTTTTCCGGAGTAGTTGTTTCCGGAGTTTCTTTATCATCAATATCCAACAAGCGATACTTCTTTCGAAGTTCGTCCAGTTTCAGAAACAGTGCTATGACTTCGGGCGAAGGAGTCAGATTCACCGACTGCTCAATAGCCGTGGAAAACTGTCCGTAACTACCCACCACAATTGGTTTCAGCGAACTACCCGACACCTCATTCTGCGCATACTCATCGTTGCGCTGTTTATAAATAACATCACATTCCGTATTCTTTGCTTCGAGCAAAGCAAAAGTAGAGTCAATACCTAATGTTTTGGCAGCAGCCATCACCGCGGGTGATTTTTTATACTTCTGAATAATTTCGGCAAAAACCACCGTTTTGGAATTCAGCGGCAGGGTATCAGCCTCTTTATACGGAGCCAGAAATACATCCATGGTTTGTGCAGCCGCCTTTTTCACCTCATCAGGGCTTTTGATAAAGGTGCTGGTTGCGTTTTTAGCCTCTCTGATACACCCGATACGCATTTTATTAAACGTTTTCAGGCTGTCGGTAAGCGGACTCTTTTGATTTTTGTTGATTTGTTTTCCAAAACTTTCATTGTCAGCTTTGAATTTAGTAAAAGCCGCAGTCTCTATGGTCCCGAAAAAAGGAATGACTGGCTCTGCCAGATCAATAGAGGTTTTGAAAAGAGCATAAGCGTTATTGATCGTCAGATTATTGACGTGCAACGAAGTGAAAGTGTACTTTTCCATAATAATGTATTTATTAATTGGTTTATAATTGAAAAAATTCCGATTAAAAAGAAATCAATTTTATCTCATCATATGTTCTACAATCTGTACAGCACTCGCTTAAACTCCATCTTAGGCTCTACAACTTATAGAAGGTCAACATGCAATCCGATGCAAGATCTACGAGTTGTAGATTACTTGTCGGATATTCTACGCCACATCTACAAGTTGTAGATGCTTAATTTATGGTCAAATAATGATTCTACAATTTGTAGAAGTTCCCTCTGGTGTCCGACGATAGTTCTACAAAATGTAGAAAGAATCATTGTCGACCGGTGGCGATATGCCTTTTTTCTGATAACACAGCCGGAGCTATTCGAAGCTTCGACGGCAAAAAACAGAGTATCAGAATTCAAAGGCTAAGCTTTAACAAAACCGGCAACCAAGAAACAATGCGCAGTACATTATCAAAGCTTTAGATATTATTTGACTATGCAAATATATATAATTTTTTCATATGTTGTTGTAAAATCATAGTTTTGTGGAAAAATTTTTTGAGAAAAATCAATAAAATGGTTTTTAAGCTGACTAACTATTTATTCACTAGCATTTGGAGGCGCTTAAGCTTCACCAGATGGTAGTGAGTTTTAATGTAAATAGCCAAACAAACAAAATGGACAATACTTAGTTTCTATTTGTAAAATAATAAGTATTTTTGTTCGATAAAAATTACCATCAATATGCAAGAAAGACATTCTAACAGAGAAAGATATTTTAATGAGCAAAGCCTTACTACTGAAAAATATGTAATTCCTTATATCAATACGGTTTTCCCAGTAAATCCGACAATGACCGTGGCAGAGATTGGCTGTGGTGAGGCCGGAAACCTAAAACCTTTTCTGGATATGGGCTGCAAGGTTTTTGGCATCGACATTGCCCCCAACAAAATAGAGAACGCAAGACAGTTTTATAAGGATCATCCCCTGAAGGAGAATATCAACCTGATAGCGGCAGACATCTATAAAGTGCAACCGGAAGATATAGATAAATTAGATCTGGTCATTATGCGCGATACGATAGAACATATTCCGAATCAGGAAGTGTTTCTGGCTAACCTGAAAAAGTTCTTAAAACCCGGAGGAAAGATCTTTTTCGCATTTCCGCCCTGGCGAATGCCTTTTGGCGGACATCAGCAGGTGTGCGAAAGCAAAGTACTTGCCAATATGCCCTATCTGCACCTACTCCCCCGCCCACTATATATTAGTGCGCTAAAAATGCTGGGTGAGTCGGAGGGTAAAATTGCAGGGTTACTTGAAATCAGGGATACACAAATAAGCATCAAGCGATTTCATTCCGTTTTAAAGAACAACAACCTGTCAATTATCCGACAGGATTACTACCTTATAAATCCAAATTACGAAATAAAGTTTAAGCTCAAGGTTCGGAAACTTCCAGCCTTGTTGAATATCCCTTATTTCAGAGACTTCTTTACTACTACCTGCTACTGTGTGGTAGGGTTAGAATGAATGTCGCTTCTACTCCAGGTTTGCACCTGTGTAGCCTGTGCCTGATGCGGGTGTAGGCATAGCCATAACTTGTGATGGAAATCAGAGCAGTTTGTAACTAAATAAAAACACAGTTACAAACTGTTTGCGTTTTTCACTCTACTGGTTTCACGCCTTTGGACCGCTGTATATTGGTTCACTTCGTTAAACGGGAATCAGATACTACATCGCGGTTTAATAAATATGGAGAGGAAGAAGACACATCCGATATGGTTTTAAACTGTTCCATTAAGCTTCCTTCTTAAAGATAAGATTTAATGGTTCGTATATGCAACAGTTGATGTCGAAAATGCATCA